>NZ_JBICYB010000001.1:718596-862459 GCF_043200575.1 Streptomyces sp. NPDC048392 | reverse complement strand
AGCGGATACGATCTAGACACTCGCATCCTCGCAGGTCAACGGCACCTTTCTGCTATCGGGGCGTCAGATCCCTTAATTCCGCTGAATACCCGGGGCTAAAGAACGATCCCCCCTCTCGGCACTGTCGAGAGTGCGGCAGGCTACTTAGCGTGCGCCGTTTCCGTATCGACCTTGACGCACCGGACTACCGCTCTCCGTGCTGTCTCGACTGCGAGGGGCCCGACCCCTTCACGCTGGCAGGCATTTGGTAGGCCACCCCGGAACGTTCCGGTGTGCCCTCACCCCCGATGGACCGTTCCCGCTGTGGGCTCGGACCGTCGGGGGTTTCTTGCGTTTCCGGGGCACCTTCGAAATAAAGGCGGGTATCCCGGCCGGCGCGGGGTGTAATGGTGTCTCTCGGCCAGCGGTACCAGGGATTTTCGGGCCCTGCGAATCGTAGACGCTCCGGCTCTTTAGCTTCCGCTCGGGAGTGCTTTCAACCCCTGGTATGCCTCGCGCAGGTCTGACGCCTCGGGGAGCTGTCGCCGCTCAACGGCCTTGACGACTTCCAGCGCACGCCAGTGATTCGACGGGACAATGCGGCCGGACAGTATGGCCCGCTGCGCTGCGTTGCACGCCTCATCTAGCCGGTCTCCGCCGAGCAGTGCCAGCGCCAAATCAATGTTCGCGGACGCCACCCGGCGCGGCCATTTTTCCACATCATCAGAGGGAGCTAGCCGCGCGATTACCTGTCGCGCGTAGTCCTCCGCTGCGGGATCTCCCACCCATGCCAATGTCGTTGCCGTGTAGGCCAGCGCCTTACCGGGATCGTACTGGTAGTGATGCTCGGTGCCCTTGCGGGGAACCATTGCGCCCGACATGCGTTGCACTCGCTCAATCACTCTGTACGTTTCTGGCCCTTCCCCAAGTCGCGCTCTCGCCCTCCCTTCTTGCGCTGTCGCCTGGATTGCAGCCGAGGTTCCGGCCGGTGCCAATTCCTGTGCAATTCGGGATAGGTCTAGTGCGCGTGCGTAGTCGCCATCGGTGAGCACTCGCCAAGCGTCAGTCTCGTAACACCACGCTTCGATTTCACGGTGGTCTGCGTGCTGCGCAAGGGTGGCCGCTGTCTGCAAACGAGCCGTCGCCGCATGTTCCTGGTTCAGGTCGATATGCAGCGTGGCCCCCAAGAGTTGGAACCATCCGCCGACCACGTAAAGGCGGCGCTGTTCCGCAAGGGTCATGCGCGCGTCCATGAGGTGGGACACATAAGCGGAATGCTTCCTTACCCTTTCGAGCAAGTCTTGCGGCGGCGACACCGGGTATTTCATTGCCAGTTCATCGAAAGCATGCTCTAGGCGACTGAGCGTTTCCTTGCCTACATCGCTAGCGGATACTCGCCGCGCCAATTCGAGTGCATCGAATTCGTCGTCACTACCTGACGATGCGTCAGAAAGCCACGCGGTGCGGGATCGCGGCGGAGCATACGCGTCCGGGACTAGCAGCGCGTCAAGTTCCGCCGAGGTGAGCGACAGCGCCTTTGCAATCTTCGGTCGCTGCCAGGGTTGCGGGTCAGTCTTTCCGCTCTCCCAGCGCTGGACTGTTGAGCGATCGACGCCGACCGCTTCCGCGAATTCCTCTTGGTTGTACCCGCACGCTTTCCGGCGCTCCGCCAACCTCCGCCGCCTGCTGGTCATCGTGGCCGGTCTCCTCTCGGGAAATGCCCGTCTGCCCTGGTCAGCGTATCCAGTGAGGCCAGAGTGCGGCAGGAGTGCGGCCTTTCTGCTGTGGTCCCTGCCGTCTGACCCCGCTTACCTAGGCCAACACCAAGCAGCACCAGCGGACTTGATGGGACGGCGAACCATGGCGAGCGCGACCACGGAAGACACCGACGCACGACAGTGGGAGTACACAACGTTCGCCCCCTCGGGTGAGACGTGCCCGGCCTGTATGAAGCCGATCAAGACCCTTGAGCGTTGCCGACGCGGTGAGATCGAGCGGCAGTCCGGCACCCCCGTCACGATCTACCGGCACATCGATTGCGCCGACCCGGAGGGGACCAAGCGGCGGGGCAAGCGGTGACGGCCACCGTAAGGGCACAGCAGCGTCGCACGCGGCCTCTCCCGCCCCCGAAGCTGGTGAGCCTCATAGGCGGCCCCGGAAGCCCGTACGCGGACTCTCCGGCCGGTTGGTGGGACCAGTACGGCGGAGCGCTGGACACGCGTAGCGGCGTGGTCTACCTGCCGGGGCCGACACATCCGCCGTCGCCGTTCCACCCCGATGACTGCCCCAACTGCGTGCCGCTGGACAGCGCGTGAAGTACGTACGCCGGTTCGGCTGGTCCGTATTCGTCTTCACGGTCGCCGTTCTGGTCACGGCGATTCCCACGCTGGCCGCTACCGGCCGCCTCTAATCTCCCGTCCCCTTTCGGTGCCGCACAGCTCCCCCGTGCTGATTGCACAGGCCCGAAAGGGGATGGGTTCAACGCCCGCTCCCGGTGATTCCTCAATGGACGGTCGAGTCACCGGGGGCGGGTCCCTCAGAGATCCAGGTGTAAGGAGACGCACAATGAGCGCTGCCGGAAACCGTCTCTTATTCGCGTGGCTGGAGGTCACGGGACTCTGCAACGAGTTCTGTGATCACTGCTACGCCGACAGCGGGCCCAAGGGAACGCACGGAACCATGACCGTACGGGACTGGTTGAACGTGATTGACCAGCTTGCCGACATGGGCACCGTGGATGTCCAGTTCATCGAGGGAGAGCCGACGCTCTACCCGAGCCTGCCCGCGCTGATCGAGCACGCTCACGGCCGGGGTCTCAGTATCGAGGTGTTCTCGAACATGACCCACATCCGCCCGGAACTGTGGGACGCATTCCGAGAGTTCGGCGTCAAGCTCGCCACGTCGTACTACTCGGACAGCGCCGAGGAACACGACGCGGTGACTCAACTCCGAGGGGCGCACAAGAAGACACGCGCCAACGTGCAAAAGGCGCTCTCGCTCGGTATCCCGCTGCGGGGCGGAGTAGTCGCCGTGCGGGACGGACAGCGCGTGCGGGAAGCAGCGCAGGACCTTACGGCGCTCGGTGTCGGTACGGTCGGCGGAGACCGGACCCGCGCATTCGGGAGAGCGAGTCAGGGGGCCGCGCCGACCATCGCTGATCTGTGCGGGCACTGCGCCCACGAGAAATGCGCCATCGGTCCAACCGGCGACGTGTGGCCGTGCGTCCTCGGTCGATTCCTGACTCTCGGCAACGTGCTGGAAACGCCGATCTCGGATATCTGGGGCGGGGCGCAGATGACCGACGTTGCGGCCGATATCGCAGCGGTTCACGGGGATGGGGTCCAGTCGTGCACGCCGCCTCAGTTCTTGCCGCTTTGTGGCCCATGCGGTCCGTGTGTTCCCTCGGTCGGACACTGTGACCCCAGGGAGGCGGAGAGCGCCGCTACGATCGCCGCACCGGCCCAATCCGCTGATCATGAGGGAGCACGCATATGGACGATCACGGGGACGACTTCGGCCCGTGGGGGTGGGAGGAGCAAGGCAATGCCATTCGGCGGACCGAGGACGAATGGCTGACCATCGCTCGGTACGTCCGGCACGCCGCCAACAAGCTCGGGCCGGAACTCCCGCTGTGTCTCCCTGGTGAACCGCAGCAGTGCGGGCGGACCGCGCAACAGCACGTGATCGCTTGGGCCGCGCACCTTCGGGCGGTGTCCCATCACCTGATCGAGCAGGCCACCCCGAGTGAGGCCAGGGGCGCGCACGCTGTCGGCCCGCTGTATCAGCGTCGTCTCGCGGACCTGCGTTCTCAGACGGCCTCGGTGCGGTCCCCTGGCTGACCGGCTGTACCCCATTGACGGCCCCGCTTGTGCGCTTCCCCCGTGGCGCATGGGCGGGGCCTCTTCGCGTGCATCTATGCAGGTCAGACCGGGCGCGCTAACCTATGGCTCTGTTGGTCCAAGGGCAGGCGATGTCGGTCCAGATCTCGACGCGCATGTCTCGGCTCTTCTCCAGGTCGTACGGCTGCGGAGGCGCTCTCCGCCCCGTACGTGAACATTCAAGCAGCCGGTCCCGTTCCCCCGTCAGCTGCCGTCCCGCAGGTCCGCCGGCCAGGTCGGCCGGAACTCCAGGCGGTCGTACGTCACCGTGCAGCCCTCCCCCGTCGGCGCCTGGGCCAGGAAGCCGACCAGGGCCGCGCCGGTCTCCTTCTCGTCGCCCAGGGTGAACAGCCGGACGAAGGTCCAGTGCTCACCGTCGGTGGAGGCGTGGAAGGCGAAGGCCCGTCCGCCCCGGCTGACCCGGAGCCAGACGGAACGTCCCTCCACCGTGAAGGAGTTGCAGTCGTCGGAGTGCCCCCGGGTGACCACCGTGCAGACGGTGGGCACGTCCGGCGAGTACTCCAGACACAGCTTGGCCCAGGCCCGCTCCCCGGCGTGGACGTAGAGCACCCCGGCGTCGAAGGCGGCGTTGTACCCGACGGAGACACGGGCGATCAGCTGGAAGTCCCCGTCGGGCGCCCCCAGCAGCCGCGGCGCGTCGGACACGGGCTCCAGCGCTTCCCCGGTGGGCGGCACGAACCGGTCCTGCCGGGGCCCGGCCGTCCCGGTGAGCACACCGTTTGCATAGGCCCAGTCGCCGTCGGGCCCGTAGGGACGGAGGGGAAACGGCAGTTCGGGAAGTTCAGTGTCCATGTACCGATTCTCCCTTGCCGGGTGCGGACGCCCAGCCGCGCGGGGAACCGCGCGACCGGCAACGACCGCGCAGCAGTCCGCGCACAGCCGGGCGATCCACGGCGCTACCGCTCGAGAACACCGTTGAACCGCCGCGGCAGCCCGAGCGGATTGTCGTCCCGCAGCTCCGGCGGCAGCAACGCCTCGGGCGTCCCCTGATAGGCCACGGGGCGCAGCCACCGCTCGACAGCCGTACCCCCCACCGACGTGGACGTCGAAGTGGTCGCCGGGTACGGCCCCCCGTGCTGCTGAGCCGCGGCGACCGCGACCCCCGTCGGCCAGCCGTTGACCAGCACCCGCCCCGCCAGCGGTGTCAGCTCTGCGAGGATCTCCGCACCGCGCCCCCGCCCGGCCGCCTCCTCGGCGGAGAGCTGCACGGTCGCCGTGAGGTTGCCCGGCAGCCGGGACAGCACCCGCCGGACCTCGGCGTCGTCCTCGTAACGGGCCACCACGGTGACCGGCCCGAAGCACTCCTCCAGGAGCAGGTCGTGCTCGCCCCCGGCGGCCAGCCGCGCGGCCGGCACGGTGAGGAACCCCGGGCTGACGGTGTGCTCGCCGCCCGCGCCCGGCGTCACCGGGGAGTCCACGTCGGGCAGCGCGGCGCGCTCGGCGACACCGGCGACGAAGTTGTCCCGCATGCGGTGGTCGAGGAGCACACCGGCGGCGGTGTCGCTGACCGCTTCCGTGAGGGACTTGACCAGGCCGTCACCGGCGGCGCCCGCCGGCACCAGGACCAGGCCGGGCTTGACGCAGAACTGGCCCACGCCGAGGGTCATCGAACCGGCCAGCCCCGCGCCGATGGCTTCCGCCCGCTCGGCGACCGCCGCCTCGGTGACGACGACCGGGTTCAGCGAGCCCAGCTCGCCGTGGAAGGGGATCGGCACCGGACGCGCCGCCGCCGCGTCGAACAGGGCGCGGCCACCGCGGACGGACCCCGTGAAGCCCGCCGCGGCGACCAGCGGGTGCTTGATCAGCTCGACGCCCGCCTCGAAGCCGTGCACCAGGCCGAGGACCCCGTCCGGGACGCCGTGGCGGGCCGCGGCCCGGCGCAGCACCCTGGCGACCAGCTCGGACAGCGCCGGGTGGTCGGGGTGCGCCTTGACGACGACCGGACAGCCGGCCGCGAGCGCGCTGGCGGTGTCGCCGCCGGGAACGGAGAAGGCGAAGGGGAAGTTGGAGGCCGAGTAGACGGCGACGACGCCGAGGGGCACCTTGTAGCGGCGCAGGTCCGGGATGGGCGGGGTGGCCGCGTCGTCGGGGTGGTTGACGACCACGCCGAGGAACTCGCCCTCGTCGACGATGTCGGCGAAGGCCCGCAGCTGGTAGCAGGTGCGGGCGAGTTCACCGGTGAGCCGGACCGGCCCGAGCGCGGTCTCCGCGTCGGCGACCTCGACGAGGGTGCCCTCGGCCGCCTTCAGCTCGTCGGCCGCGCCGCGCAGGAAGGCCGCGCGGACGGTGCGGTCGGCGAGGGCCTCCCGGGCGGCGTGCGCGGCGCGGACGGCGGCGTCCACCTCCCCGGCCGTGGCTTCCACCGCGACCTGTTCACGCTGCTTCCCGGTACGGGGGTCGACACTCCAGACTGGTGCTGCTGCCACCGCGGGTCCCTCCACGTGCTCTACCAAGAACTCGTTCGATATACTGAACGCTGTCTCTGCTGATGAATATGCTGTTCGAGACTATTTCCCGTCGAACGAAGGGGTCAAGGGCGATGTCGGCTGTCGAGACGGGGGGCGGAGCGCAGGTCAAGTCCGCGGTACGGACGGTTGAGCTGCTCGAGTACTTCGCCGGACGCCCCGGTATGCACTCCCTCGCGTCGGTCCAGGAGGCCGTCGGTTACCCCAAGTCCAGCCTCTACATGCTGCTGCGCACGCTCGTGGAGCTCGGCTGGGTGGAGACGGACGCCACGGGCACGCGGTACGGCATCGGCGTACGGGCGCTGCTGGTCGGCACCTCGTACATCGACGGTGACGAGGTGGTCGCGGCGGCCCGGCCGACGCTGGACCGGCTCTCCGACGACACGACGGAGACCATCCACCTCGCGCGGCTCGACGGCACGAACGTCGTCTACCTGGCCACCCGGCAGTCGCAGCACTACCTGCGGCCGTTCACCCGGGTCGGCCGCCGGCTGCCCGCCCACTCGACGTCGCTGGGCAAGGCGCTGCTGAGCACGTACACCGACGAACAGGTGCGCAAGATGCTGCCGGAGACACTCCCGGCGCTCACCGAGCACACCATCACCGACCGGGAGAAGCTCATCGGGGAACTGCACCTGGTGCGCGAGCGGGGCTTCGCCGTGGACCGCGAGGAGAACACGCTGGGACTGCGCTGCTTCGGCGTGGCGGTGCCCTACCGCGACCCCGCGCGGGACGCGATCAGCTGCTCGGTGCCGGTGGCCCGGCTGACGCCCGCGCACGAGCAGACGGTGAAGGACGCGCTGTTCGACGCGCGGGACCGGCTGACGCTGGCCACACGTAGGCTCTGACGCATGCACATCGCACTGCGCGAGGTTCACGACAGCGATCTGCCCGTCTTCTTCCGGCAGATGAACGATCCGGAGGCCCTGCGCATGGCGGCCTTCACCCCCGAGGACCCCTCCGACTGGGACGCGTTCGCGACCCACTGGAGGAAGATCCGCGCCTCCCGCGACGTCGTACGCACCATCCTGGGCGACGGTGACGTCGTCGGCAGCACGGCGGTGTACGGGGATCCGGGCCAGCGCGAGGTGACGTACTGGGTCGACCGGGCGTACTGGGGGCGGGGCGTGGCCACGGCCGCGCTGCGGGCGCTGCTCGCCGAGGTGAGGGACCGCCCGCTGTACGCGCGCGCGGCGGCCGACAACACGGGGTCGCGGCGCGTGCTGGAGAAGTGCGGCTTCGAGACCGGCCCGTGGGCCCGGGGGTTCGCGACGGCCCGGGGCGAGGAGATCGACGAGGTCGTCCTGCACCTCGCGGAATGACCCGCCCCCCGCCCTCCGCCGTGCCGCGGAGGGCGGATGTCGCGGTGCGGGACACGTCCGGGGGGTGTGGGCGCGGGAGCGTGGAGCCACGACGCAGACGCCCGCCGACGGCGCCTTCCCGGCCGCCCCTGCCGCGGGGCCCGGCCGCGCCCGCTTCATCGGTGTCGTTTCGTGGACCCCCTCCTCCGGGACCTCCAGGAGGGGAGGGGTCGGGGACCGACGATGAGAAAGATGAGAAAACGGGGCACATGGGAACGATGCCCTCCCGCCCGTTCGTCCTGTCACCGGGATGAACAAGACGATCAGGCGCGCCTCGGTCTTCACGCTGCTCCTGGTGTTCGCTCTGCTGATCAGGGCGACCTGGGTGCAGTTCTACGAGAGCCAGGCGCTCGCGGACGGCAAGGAAAACCGGCGCAACGCGATAGAGACGTACGCAGAGCCGCTCGGGAACATCATCGTGGCCGGCCGGTCGATCACCGGCTCGGCGCCGACGGAGGGGGGTGACCTCGCGTACCGGCGCACGTACGAAAACGGGAAGCTGTACGCGGCGGTGACGGGCTACGCCTCGCAGGCGTACGCGCCGACGCAGCTGGAGGGCATATACCAGGACGTGCTCAACGGCACCGACCCGCGGCTGAGGACCGTGATGGACACGATCACCGGCACGCGGGCCGAGCCGGGCAACGTGGTGACGACGATCGACCCGGACGTGCAGAAGGCCGGGTTCGAGGCGCTGGGCGACACGAAGGGCGCCGCCGTCGCCATCGACCCGAAGACGGGCAGAATCCTCTCGGTCGTCTCCACCCCCTCCTACGACCCGGAGTCGCTGACCGACGCCAACACCGCCGGTGAGGCCTGGAAGAGGCTCACCAGCGACCCGGACAAGCCGCTGACCAACCGCGCGCTGCGCCGGCCGCTGCCGCCGGGCTCGACGTTCAAGCTGGTCGTGGCGGCCGCCGCGCTGGAGAACGGGCTGTACGGGTCGGTGGACGAGAGGACCGACAGTCCGGACCCGTACACCCTGCCGGGCACCACGACGGACCTGACCAACGAGAACCCGAACGCCCCGTGCGAGAACGCCACGATCCGCACCGCGCTGCGGTACTCGTGCAACAACGTCTTCGCGAAGATGGCCGTCGACCTCGCGCAGGACGACCTGCGCGCCATGGCCGAGAAGTTCGGCTTCAACGACGAGACGCAGGACGTGCCGGTACGGGCCCACACCAGCGTCTACCCGAAGGACATGAACCGGTCGTCGACGGCCCTGACGGGCATCGGCCAGTTCGACGTGACGGCGACCCCGCTGCAGATGGCGATGGTCTCCGCGGCCCTGGCCAACGGCGGCGAACTGGTCTCCCCGCACATGGTGTCGCAGGTCACCGACGGCGGCGGCGAGGTCCTGGAGGACCACACCGACGCGGACGCGAGGCGGATCGTCAGCTCCTCCACCGCCGAGCAGCTCCAGTCGGCGATGCGGACCGTCGTCGAGGACGGCACCGGGTCGAACGCGCGGATCTCCGGCGCGACCGTGGGCGGCAAGACGGGCACGGCCCAGCACGGCGAGAACAACAGCGAGACGCCGTACGCCTGGTTCACCTCGTACGCCAAGTCCGGCTCCTCGGACAAGGAGGTCGCCGTGGCCGTCGTCGTCGAGCAGTCCGACGCGGCCCGCAGCGAGGTCAGCGGCAACGGCCTGGCGGCCCCGGTGGCCAAGGCGATGATGGAGGCCGCGCTCAGGAGCTGACCCTCCCCCGCGGGTTCGGTCTGCCGTACGGTGTCCGACGCCCGGGAAGCCGCTGCGAGGAGAGTCCGCCCGTGGGGACAGACGTCGACGACGCCGCCGCGGAGTTCCACGCCTTCTTCGAGCGCCACCACGCCGAACTGGCCCGGCTCGCCCTGCTGCTGACGGGCGAGCCGGACGCCGCCGACGACCTCGCGGCGGACGCCCTGCTGGCCCTGTGGCACCGCTGGGACCGGGTCCGCGCGGCCGACCATCCGGCGGCGTACGCGCGCGGCGTCGTCGCCAATCTGGCCCGCACCCGCGTCCGGAGCGCGGTGCGCGAGCGCAGACGCGTCGCCCTGTTCTGGTCGCAGCGCGCGGAGCGGACGGAGAACCCCGACGTCGCGGGCGTGGTGGACGTGCAGGGGGCGCTGCGCCGGCTGCCGTTCCGCAAGCGCGCGTGTGTGGTGCTGCGGCACGCGTTCGACCTCTCCGAGAGGGACACGGCGCTCGCCCTGGGCGTCTCGGTGGGTACGGTGAAGAGCCAGACGTCGAAGGGGGTGGCCGAACTCCAGCGCTTGCTGGGCCCCCGGGCGGCCCCCCGGCAGGTGCGCGCGGTGATCGCGCGCAGCCGTGGGGCCGCGGGAGGGAACCGATGACCGGGCGGCGGGACGTGGACGGGGAGCTGCGCGCACGGCTGCACGAGGCGGCCGCGGCGTACGAGCCCGACCGGGCCGGGATCCTGACCCGGGTCGAACGCGGCATGGCGGTCCGCGACCGCCCCGGCCGGCGCCGGCCGGCCGGGGCGCCGCCGCTGGGCCGGCTGCGCGTGGCGGGTGCCGCCGCGGCGGTGGCGGGCGTCCTTGCGGTCGGCGGCCACGCGGTCACCTCGGCGGTGCGGGACGACGCCTCCGCACGGCGCCCGGTCGCCGCCCCGACCGGCCCCCTGGAGTCCCGGCCGCCGTGGTCGGACGGCCCGCCGTGGTCGGACGGCCCGCCGTGGTCGGACGGCCCGCCGTGGTCGGACGGCCCGCCGTGGTCGGACGGCCCGCCGTGGTCGGACGGCTCGGTGGACCCGCACGGCAACGACTTCTGGGCGCGGAGCGTCATCGCCCTGAAGACGAGCGCTCCCCTGACCTCCCTCACCGTCGAACTGCGGGTGGCCCAGACCGGCTCGGTGACCTCCACCGGAGCCTGGCGGTCGCTGCCGGAGGACGACTTCGGCCTCACGGTCGACGAGCGGGACGGTTTCCTGGTCTACCGGTGGACGCTCGAGCGGGGGCGTACGGTCCCGGCGGGCGAGTGGATGTTCGCCGGCCAGTACAACCACGAACGCGGTGGCCGGGACGCCCGCGGCGACCGCTACACGGCGACGGCCACCGCGGCGTCCGAACGGCTCTCGGTGCGCGGCGGCTTCACCGCCCGCGGCTGAGCGCTCCGGTCCGGCCCCCTCCTGGGCCGGCACCCCGATGTCGTACGGCTCGTGGGTGGAGTCGGCCGTCGACTGGCCGGCGGTGGCGGCGCCCGTGCCGTACGAGACGGCACCGGCGGCGGTGACGGTCGCGAAGCACGGTGGTTCATGCGTGACACAGGTCTCTACGCGTGTCATCCGGGGGGAGCGCGAGACCCGTGGCCGGATCCGCGCCCCTTACCTGGCGGTAGTCGCGCCAAGCCGGTCAAGTGCCTTGCCGGCGGACCGTTGACGGCGCGTCGGTCAGTGCCGGCGGTCGTACGGCCGCCAGTCGCCGAGATACACCTCCCGGGTGTGCGCCGCGGCCTCGGCGCGGGTGAGCCGGGGCCGGTTCTCCGGGACGGTGACCGCGGCGCCGGGGCCGGTGTTGCGGTACTCGGCGAACCGCTGCTCCTGCCAGGGGTACGCGTCCCGCATGTCGGCGTACGGCGCCACCGCGTCGATGCCCGCGCCGAGGCGCGTCTCGCGCACGGTGAGCATCGGGCGGGCGGTGGTGTCGGAGCTGGGCACCCAGGGGCGGGCCAGCTTGTAGTAGCCGTCGGGGGCCTCGCTGGTGACGCGGCCGCGGGTCACCAGGTAGCCGCGCGGGTTGGCCCCCGCCGTGGACGGCGCGAACACGAAGCCGTACGGGGCGGTGTCGAGGTCGGGGCGGACCAGGGTGCGGAAGTGGCAGCCGTCGTACACCGCGGTCGCCCGGCCGAAGACGAAGTCGACGTCGCCCTCGACGTAGCAGCGCTCGAAGTACTGACGGGCGAAGAGGCCGCGGTCACGGGTGTCCGCGTAGAGGGTGTCCTGGTGGCCGAGGAAGCGGCAGGCGTGGAAGGCGGAACGGTCGCCCATGACCTTGAGGGCGACCGCCTGGGTGCCGGTCCAGCCGGGCTGGTCGGCGCGCAGCCAGTCGTTGGCGAAGGTGATCCCGCGAGCGGTGAAGCCGTCGGCGCGCACGGTGGTGGTGGCCGACCCGCTGGTGCCGTAGGTACCGGAGCCGTCCGGCCTGGGGGTACCGGCCGCGTTGTCGTACACGATGACGACGTCGCGCGGGTCCCCGGAGGCGCCGATCCAGGTCGCCCCGGTGCGCCCGGTGTCGACGGAGACCGTCTCGCGGTAGGTGCCGGGGGCCAGGACCAGCGTCCAGCCGTCGCCCCCGGCGGCGGTGACGGCGGCCTGTACGGAGGTGAAGTCGCCGCGCCCGTGCGGGTCGACGTACAGGGTCTTCGGGGTGCGGCGGGCGGCCGGTGAGCCGTACCGGCCGAAGGGGCACGGGCGCGGGTGCGGCCGGGCACCGGCGACGGCGGGGGCGGCCGCGAGGCCGAGGGCGGTGCCCGCGCCGGCGGTCGTCAGGAGGAATCCTCTGCGGGACTGGGCGGGTCGGGGCATGCGGGTGCTCCTTCGGGATGGGCCGGAGGGCCGGGGCGGTGCGGGCGCCCCGGCCCGGTACGCGGGGACGGACGTCAGCGCAGGCGGCCGGCGCCCGCGCCGTGGTCGACGACGACGGGGACCGCCCACGCCGGGAGGACCTTGGTGCGCAGGGTGGGTGTCCAGCCGGCGCCGGAGCGGAGGGTCTCGTCCGGGATCTGGGCGTTGTGCACCGCGATCAGGTCGACGGTGCGGCCGTTGACCCGGTTGTGCGCGGCGGTGAGCGGCGAGTCGTTCCAGCGCTTCAGCACCTTCGCCGGGCTGACGCCGACCGGCAGGGTGAAGGCGTTGTGCTCGGCGACGAGGGCGGACTCCTTGCCGACGCCGAAACTGTAGGCGTAGTCGTCCGAGGCCACGAAGTGGTTGTTGTAGACGTCGACCTGGCCGAAGCGGACGCGGGGCGCGCGCTCGACCAGGTTCCTGAACAGGTTGTGGTGGAAGGTCACCTTCAGGTGGCCGCGGTCGACGGCGGCGGTGGACTCGCTGTCGCTGTTGCCGATCAGGATCGTCTTGTCGTGCTCGGTGAAGACGTTCCAGGAGGCGGTGACGTGGTCGGCGCCCTTCACGATGTCCAGCTGGCCGTCGTGCTGCTGGTAGAGCATGCCGAAGTGGGTGGGCGCCGCGCTGTCGGGGTGCTCGCCGTCGGTGAAGGTGTTGTGGTCGAGCCAGACGTGCGTCGACCCGTAGACGACGGCGCTGTCGTACTCGGAGTTCCAGTTGCCCTTGTCGCCGTCCGTGGGGTCCCACTGCGGGAAGCAGTCCACGGGGCTCTCGAAGGTCAGGTTGCGGACGATGACGTTGTCCACGCCCTTGATCTGGAGGCTGGCGCCCTTGAGAGCGGCGCCGCGGCCGACGCCGATGATGGTGGTGTCGGCGGGGACGTTCGCCTTGACGGACCGGCTCTGCTGAGCGGCGGAGGCGCGGCGCAGGCCCTCGGGGCTGTCGTCCGGCTCGGCGCTCAGGTCGGTCTCCCTGCCCCAGTTCTGCGGGGAGTACTTCTCCAGGTAGGCGTCGAAGTCGTAGCCGGGCGCGGCGAAGGCGTCGCAGCCCTCCGAGACCGCGTCGACGGTGCCCTTGACCTTGATGATCCTGGGCGCGGTGCCCTCGGCGGCGAGGGCGGCCCGGAACCCGGCCCAGTCGGTGACGGTGTACACGTGCGCCGCGTCGGCGGCGGCCCCGCCGGTGGTGCCGGCGCCCTCGGCGGCCCAGCCGTCGTTCGCGGGCAGCGTCTGCCGGGCGGTGTCGCGGTGCTGGTGGTGGCCGGGGCGGGCCTGTGCCGTGGCGGCCGTCAGGCTCAGTACGAGGGCGGTGCAGCCGCACAGCGCGGCCGCTCTCTTCGTGGCGAGTTTGGTGGCATGCGCATGCCATTTCCGTGCGTTCATGGTGCGGCTCTCCTTCGGGTTCGGGCTGTGCGATGTGAGGCGAACGGGGTGCTACGCGGTGGCAGGCGCGGGCCAGCGGATCCAGGACTCGGGGATCTCCTCGTCCAGCCGGCGCACGTCCCGGTGCGCCAGCACCCGCCCGCGCAGCAGCTCCCGGGCGACGAGCCGGGCGACCGCGATCGCGCCCGGCGGGTTGAAGTGGGTGTTGTCCTGCTCGGTGGCGGTCCAGTTGAAGTACGCCTTGGTCCCGTCCACGCCGAGCCGCTGCCACAGCGCGAGCGACAGTGCCTGGATGTCGAGCAGCGCCACGCCCTGCTGACGGGCGAGCGCCCGCATCGCCGCCGGGTACTCCCCGTGGCTCGGCTGCGCGGTACCGCCCGCGTCGAACCGCCGCCGCTCGACGGGCGTGGCCAGCACCGGCCGCGCCCCGCGGGCCCGCGCGCCGTCGACGTACAGCCGCAGGTGGTCCTGGTAGGTCGTCCAGGGCTCGGTGTGACGGGTGGGGTCCTCGTCCTTCTCGTCGTTGTGCGCGAACTGGATGAGCAGGAAGTCGCCGGGGCGGATCGCGCCGAGCACGGCGTCCAGCCGCCCTTCGTCGACGAAGCTCTTCGAACTCCTTCCGTTCACGGCGTGGTTGGTCGACGCTCAGGTCCTTGCGGAGGAAGAAGGGCAATGCCATCCCCCAGCCGGTCTCGGGCGCGGCGTCGGCGTACTTCTGCGCGGCGGTGGAATCACCGGCGATGAAGAGGGTGCGGGAGTGGCGTCCGCCGGCACGGGCGGTACCGGCGGCAGCGAACGCCAGAGGGAGGGAGGAGACGGCGGCTGCGGTGACTTGTCTTCGGCTGAGTGACACTCCGGTGTGCCTTTCGGGAAGGGGACGGACAGTTCCTCAGGGGCGCGGGCCGCTTCGATGCGCGACTGCGTCGCGTGGGCGCGAGCAGTGACCGCGGGCGGCCCGCGGTCCGCGGCGAACCCCGGACCACCCACGGCGGGACGACGAACGAACCCCGGACCGCCCACGGCGGGATCAGGGACGACTAACCCATCTGCTCCGTCCACTCGGCCTGCGCCTCGTTCAGCTGCTCGGCCACCGTGTCCAGGAACGCCTTCGCGCTCATCTTCCCGAGCAGCACCTTCTGGAAGTTCGGCTCGTTGTCCGCCTTGGAGATGGTGTTCCAGTCCGGCAGGTAGTACGGCAGCTGGACGATGGTCGTGGACCCGTCGTTCAGCGCCTCGGCCGCCAGCTTCGTCGGCTCGGCCTGCTGGATCCACGCGTCCTTCGCGGCCTCGGTGTTGGACGGCACCTGCCCGGCCGACTCGTTGAACTTCGAGTTCTGCTCCTTCGAGGTGGCGAACTCGATGAACTTCCAGGCGGCCTCCTTGTTCTTGGAGCTCTTGAACATGCCGAGCCCGTCGACCGGGTTGGACACCTGGACGCGCTTGCCCGCGGCGCCGACCGGCTGCGGGATGCCGCGGAACTTGTCGGCTCCGAGCGCCTTCACGTGGTCCTGGTAGGAGCCCAGGTTGTGGTTGAGCATGCCGATGGTGCCGGAGTCCCACTGGGCGACCATCTTGGCGAAGTCGTTGTTGACGTCGGCGGCCGGCGTGGCCTTCTTGTAGAGGGCCGCGTACTTCTCCAGCGCCTCGACGTTCCTCGGGTCGTTGAGGGTGGTCTTCTTCTTGCCGGCGTCCCAGAACGAGGTGATGCCGGACTGCCCGTACATCGCGTCGAGCGCCTGGGCGATGGAGCCGGAGCCGCCGCGGATGGTGTAGCCGAACTCGTTCTCGTCGGCGTCGGTCAGCTTCTCGGCGGCCGTGTAGAACCGGTCCCAGGTCGTCGGCGCCTCGAGCCCGGCCTTCTCGAACAGGTCGGTGCGGTAGTAGAGGACGCCGTTGTTGGCGGAGGTCGGCACCGAGTACAGGGTGCCGTCGCCGCCGCCCGCGGCCTTGAGGGACTCGACCATGTCCTTGTTGAGCTGCCCGCTCAGAGAGGACCCGGTGAGCCGGTCGTCCAGCGGCTCCAGGGCCTTCTGGGCCGAGAAGCCGGCCAGCATGGCCGCGCCGACGCCGCCGACGTCCGGCAGGCCGCCGCCCTGGATGGCGGTGTCGACCTTGGACTGGTACTCGGTGGCGGCGATCCCGACGTACTCCACGTCGATGTCCGGGTTCGCCTTCTCGAAGTCGGCGATGATCTCCTTCCAGACGGCCGTCCGGATACCGCCGTTGTTGTCCCAGAAGACGATCTTCCCCTTGCCGCTGCCCTCGGCGCCCTTGTCGCCGCCCGACCCGCTGCCGTCGTCGCCGCAGGCGGTGGCGGCCAGGGCGAGCACGGCCCCCAGGGCGACGGCGGCGGAAGTCCGGCGCCTGCGTGTGCCTCTGCTGCTGAGAATGCTGATCTTCATTGGTCGGCTCTCTTCTTCTGGATCCAACGGTGCGGTGGGACTGAGCGGTGAACATGCCGGACACGTGGGGGGTCGACGGGTGGTGCGGGTCACCGGCGCCCGATGCGGAACCGGCTGAAGGTGGCCACGCCGGCGTGGCCCTGGCCGGCGGGCGCGAGTGCGAACAGGCCGAGTAGCGCGCCGACCCAGCGCCAGGGCGTCGCGGCGAACTCCCGGCCGGTGGGGTGCGGGCCGTCGCCGAGGTCGTCGCCGAGGTCGAAGGAGAAACGGCAGCGTGCCCCGGGCACGGTCTCGATCCGGAGGCGGGCCCGGCCTCCGGGTGCGGAGCGGGGGCGGTCGGCGTCCCGCTCGGCCTCGGCGGCCGACTCGGCGAACCGGTGCACCAGGTGCACCGTCCCGTCCGCGTCCCGCTGGAGCCCGATCCAGCGGTAGGCGTCGCCGAGCACCGCGAGCCCGGCCCGCGCGCCCGGTTCCTCGCTGTCCAGCCGCAGCTCGACCTCGATCACCGAGGGGTCGCCGGGCAGGCGCTGGGTGAGGACGCTCGGCTGCAGGCGCAGGTCCCGCGCGTCGGCCGAGCGGACGCAGGCCAGCCGCAGCCCGTCCCCGCCGTGCCGGGTGGCCCAGCCCTCACGGGGGTTGGCCGTCCACGACCACTGGCGGCCGTAGCGTCCGCCGGGGAAGTCGTCGTCGGTCGCGGGTGCGGCGGCCGGCTGGGGCGGCAGGGCGGGACGCGGGTGCTCGGCGACCGGGGCGCCGTCGTCGCCGAGCACCGGCCACCCCTGCGGGTCCCAGCGCATGGGCTGGAGGTGGACCACCCTGCCGTAGGCGCCGCGCTGCTGGAAGTGCAGGAACCAGTCCTCGCCGGACGCCGTGCGCACCCAGCCGCCCTGGTGGGGGCCGTTGACGTCGGTGTCCTTCTGTTCGAGGACGACCCTCTCCTCGTACGGTCCGAAGAAGCCGCGGGAGCGGAAGGCGCCCTGCCAGCCGGTCCCGACCGACCCGGCGGGTGCCAGGATCCAGAACCAGCCGTCGTGCCGGTAGGCCTTGGGACCCTCCAGGGTGAACCAGCCGGGCAGGCGGTCGCCGTCGACGATGACCTCGCCCTCGTCGAGGAGTCCGGTGCCGTCGGGGTGCATGCGGTGGCCGGTGAGGCGGTTCCTGATCCCGGAGCGGGACCCGGCCCAGGCGTGCACGAGGTACGCCTCGCCGGTCTCCTCGTCCCACAGGGGGCACGGGTCGATGAGGCCCCTGCCCGCCTTCACCAGCCGGGGCGCGGTCCACGGCCCCCTGATCTCGGGGGCGTTGACCTGGAAGACGCCCTGGTCCGGGTCGCCCCAGAAGATCCAGAAGCGGTCGGCGCGGTGGCGCAGGGACGGGGCCCAGACCCCGCAGTCGTGGCGGGGCGTCGCGAAGGCCCGCCCGGGCTCCAGACGGTTCAGGGCGTGCCCGACCAGGGTCCAGTTGACCAGGTCGCGGGAGTGCAGGAGCGGCAGGCCCGGGACGCGGCCGAAGCTGGACGCGGTCAGGTAGAAGTCGTCGCCGACGCGCACGACGTCCGGGTCGGACCAGTCGGCGTTCAGGACGGGGTTCGTGTACGTCGGCGCGCTCTCGGGGGTCACGGGCTCACCGCCTTGCGTACGAGGGTGGCCGCGCCGTCGGCGTCCAGGCGGCCGTCGGCGACGACGGTGACGATCCGGCGGACCAGGGTGTCGCCGGGGGCGACGGGCACCCGCTCGTCGTGGGCCAGTGAGGAGCCGACCCCCGGGTACTCCTCGGTGCGCGCGAACCACGGGTCGCGCCGGGTGCGTTGGGTGGCGCCGGCGAACACCAGGGACCAGGTGTCCCCGGTCAGGGCGAGCCAGTCGGCGCGGCTGCCGTGCACCTCGGGCACGCCGTGGCGGTCGGCGGTGAAGACCTCGGGGGCCGTGCTTTCCTTGCGGGCGCGCCAGAAGAAGCCGCCGTACGCCGCGCCGGGGCGTCCGTTGGTGGCGGGGCTGCCGATGGTCAGGGGGGCGGGGGTGACGTTGGTGAGGGAGAAGGTGAAGTCCAGCGCCCAGGCGGTGGCGGTGAGTTCGGTGGCCGCCACCGTGCGGCGCTCGCGCAGCAGCTCGGTGCCGGCCGCGACCCAGCGCAGCTCCTCGACGAAGCCGTCGGGGTCGCGGAGCTGGAAGGCGGTGTGCCGCTGGGTGCCGTGGTTGTCCAGCTCGGTCGGCCCCCGGCCGCGGACGTAGGTGCGTCCGCCCCAGAAGTTGTGCCCCTCGACGTCGGGAACGGCGACACCGACGCCGAGGTGATGGAGGTGGTCGGCAGGGCGGAACTCGGTCACGGCCGTGCCGGCCAGGGTGGTGACGGGGTGCAGGCACGGGCGCGGGGAGAGCCGGGGCGGCAGCTCGGGCCGGGTGACGTAGCGGGCGACGGGGCGGCCCGCCACGCGCAGCACCGGGGAGTCGTTGCCGGTCATCGGGTGCTCACCTCGTATCGCGGGTGCTCGGTGCGCGGCGCCCAGGGCGCCCCCAGTTCGGAGTACAGGGAGAGGGTGTCGGCGGCGGCGGCGACCAGTCCGCCGATGCCGGGGACCACACGGCGGTTCTCCTCGGGAACGCGGCGCCAGGCGGCCTCGGGCAGCGGCTCCGGGTCGGGGGCCCGGCGGATCGCCTCCACGACCCGCATGAAGGCGCCCGTCTCGTCCGGGGGCACCAGCAGGGGGGCGCCGGTGGAGAGGTGATCGACCAGGTTCTCCAGCAGGTCGGTACGGCCGTACTGGTACTCCTCGGGGCCGTGGCCGCCGCGCTGGAGCAGGACGCGGTCCTGTTTGTACCAGAAGGTGATGCGGCCGCCACTGCCGTGCACCAGGACGTACGGCTCGTCGGCCCGCTCGGCGCACAGGGTCGCGGCGACGGTGACGCGGTGACCCCGTGCGGTGGTGACCCGGACGCAGGAGGTGTCGTCGGCCTCGATGTCGTTGGCGTGGCTCAGCTCGGTCTCGATGCCGGCGACGTCCTCGGCGCGGGTGCTGCCGCCGAGGGCGAGGGCGGTGGCGACGGCGTGCGCCAGGGGGTTGGTCAGCGCGCCGTCGATCACGTCGGCGCCGTTCAGCCGCCGCTTGCCCGACCAGGGTGCCCGGCGGAAGTAGGCCTCGTCCCGCACCCACGCCCCGGCCCCGCCGATGCCCGTGACCTCGCCGATCGCGCCCTCGGCGACCAGCTCGCCGATGGCCGGGACCGCGTGCGAGCCCAGCGACTGGAACCCGACCTGGCAGGCGACACCGGCCCCGGCGACCCCGTCGGCCATGCGCCGGAACTCGGCGTACGAGGGTGCCGGGGGCTTCTCCAGGAGCAGATGCACGCCCCGCCGCGCTGCGGTCAGCGCGAGGTCGGTGTGCGTGGGGATCGGCGTGCAGATCACGGCGACCCGGGCGCCGGTGGAGTCGAGCAGGGCGCCGAGGTCGGCTGACTGCTCGGGGAGTTCCCCGCCGGCCTCGTGCTCGGTCAGCGGGGTCAGCTCGCAGACGCCGGCCAGCCGGACCAGTCCGGCCCGCTCCAGACGGCGGATGTTGGCGACGTGCCAGCGGCCGTGGCCGCGGGCGCCGGCGAGGACGACGGGAACCCGGCTCATCCCTTCACCGCCCCCGCGCTGAAGCCGGTGATCAGCCACTTCTGGATGAAGGCGAAGACGATCACGACGGGGACGGCGGCGACGATGCCGCCGGCCGCGAGCGCGCCGAGGTCGACGCTGTCCGCGCTCATCAGGGTGTTGAGGCCGACCGGGATGGTCTGCTTCTCCTGGTTGTTGAGGAACATCAGGGCGAACAGGAAGTGGTTCCAGGAGTGCACGAAGGCGAAGGAACCCACCGCGATCAGGCCCGGCCGCAGCAGCGGCAGCACGACGACCCGGAAGGCCCGGAACCGGCCGCAGCCGTCGACCCAGGCGGCCTCCTCCAGGGAGTACGGCACGTTCTTGATGAAGTTGCTGATCAGGATGATCGACAGTGGCAGCTGGAAGACCGTCTCGGCGATGATGACGCTGCCCAGCGAGTTGATCATCTGGAGTTCGGCGAAGATCTCGAAGAGCGGCACGAGCAGCAGCGCCCCGGGCACGAACTGGGAGCAGAGCAGGCCGAGCATGAAGACCCGCTTGATCCTGAAGTCGAACCGGGCGAGCGCGTAGCCGCCGGCCAGGGCGACGAGAGTGGTCATCACCAGGGTCGCGAAACCGACGTACACGCTGTTCTCGAAGAAGGTGCCGAAGGACCGGTCGGTCCACACCTTGTCGAAGTGCTCGGTGGTCATCGGCCAGGGCACGAGCGAGGTCGAGCCGGCCGGGCGGAGCGCGAAGAGCAGGATCCAGTAGAAGGGGATCAGCGTGAAGACCAGGTAGATCCCGAGCGGCAGATAGATCTGCCAGCGGGGCACCTCGTCCCAGGCCGGGCGCTTCCCGCTGTGCCGCGGCGGTGCGGGGGCGACCCGCACGGGGGCGGGGGCGGCCGGGGCGGCCTCCTTGGTGATCACTTGTTCTCGCCTCCGAACTTGCTCAGCCGCAGGTAGACGATCGAGCAGAAGAGCAGGATCACGAACGCGACCGTGGTGAGGGCCGACGCGTAGCCGAAGTCGTGTGCGTCGACGCTGGTGTTGGCGATGTAGAGCGGCAGGGTGGTGGTCTCGCCCGCGGGCCCGCCGCCGGTCAGGGTGTAGAGCAGGTCGACGTTGTTGAACTCCCACACCGCGCGCAGCAGCGTGGACAGGATGATGGCGTCCTTCAGGTGCGGCAGCGTGATGTGCCAGAACTGCTTGATCCGGCTCGCCCCGTCGACCTCGGCCGCCTCGTACAGGTCCTTCGAGACGGACTGGAGGTCGGCGAGGATGAGGATCGCGAAGAAGGGCACGCCGCGCCACAGGTCGGCGACGACCGCCGCGGAGAACACCGTCGAGGTGTCCGACAGCCAGCTGGTGCCGTAGGAGCCGATGCCCATGTCGGCGAGGTAACGGGTGATGCCGGTCTGCGAGTTGTAGAGCAGTACCCAGATCGCGGAGGTCAGCACGCCGGAGACGGCCCACGGGGAGAAGACCATGGCGCGCCCGACGCCCCGGCCCACGAAGGTCTGGTTGACGATGAGCGCCAGCGCCAGACCGAAGAGCAACTGCAGCCCGACCTCGACGAAGACCCATTTGGCGCTGAAGACGAGGGTGTCCCAGAACATCGGGTCTTCGGTGAAGATCTTGACGAAGTTGTCGAAGCCCGCGAAGCCGTTCCGCCACGGCTTGGTGGGGTTGTACTCCTGCAGGCTGTAGTAGAAGACGCTGACGACCGGGTAGGCGATGAAGCCCAGCATCAGCAGGGCCGCCGGCCCGATCAGCAGGTACGGGAGCCTGCGCGGCGTGGCCGAGGCACGGCGCCGCCGGGGTGGCGCGGGCGGTTTCGCCACGGCTGCGGCTTGGGCCATGACAGTTCTCCGTTCTGGTACGTCGTGCGTGGGTCCCGCTCGGGTCGTGCGCGGGGTCGTGCGGAGTCGTACGGGGTCGTACGGGGTCGTACGGGGTCGTACGGGAAGCGCTTTCTCCACGGGCAGGGGTGTGCGCGGATCCGCCGTGCGGTTCAGCCGGCGTAGGGGTCCCGCACCTTGCCCGGGCGGGCCAGGAACTCGAAGTCGCAGCCGGTGTCGGCCTGGGTGATCTGTTCGTTGTAGAGCGCGCCGTAGCCGCGCTCGTAGCGGGCGGGCGGCGGTGTCCAGGCGGCCCTGCGGCGCTCCAGCTCCTCGTCGTCCACGCCGAGGTGCAGGATGCGGGCGTCGACGTCGAGGGTGATCGGGTCGCCGGTGCGGACCAGGGCGAGCGGTCCGCCGACATACGACTCGGGGGCCACGTGCAGCACGCACGCGCCGTAACTCGTGCCGCTCATCCGGGCGTCGGAGATCCGGACCATGTCGCGCACACCCTGCTTGAGCAGGTGGTCGGGGATGGGCAGCATGCCGTACTCGGGCATGCCCGGGCCGCCCTTGGGACCGGCGCCCCGCAGCACCAGCACGCTGTCGGCGGTGATGCCCAGGTCCGGATCGTTGATGGTGCGCTGCATGGTCCGGTAGTCGTCGAAGACGACGGCGGGCCCGGTGTGCTTGAGCAGGTGCGGCTCGGCGGCGATGTGCTTGATGACGGCGCCGTCCGGGCACAGGTTGCCGCGCAGTACGGCGACCCCGCCCTCGTGCGCGACCGGGTTGTCGCGGGTCCTGATGACGTCGTCGTGGTGGACCAGGGCGCCGTCCAGCTGCTCCCGCAGGGTGTCGTGCGAGACGGTCGGCCGGTCCAGGTGGAGCAGGTCGGTGATGCGGGAGAGGAAGCCGGGCAGGCCCCCGGCGAAGTGGAAGTCCTCCATCAGGTACGTCTGTCCGCCGGGGCGGACGTTGGCCAGCACCGGGACGGTGCGTGCGATGCGGTCGAAGTCGTCGAGCGTGAGGGTGACGCCCGCGCGGCCCGCCATGGCGATCAGGTGGATCACGGCGTTGGTGGAGCCGCCGAGGCCGAGCACGGTGGTGACCGCGTCCTCGAACGCGTCGGCGGTGAGGATGTCGCTCAGCTTCCGGTCCCGGTGGACCAGTTCCACGATGCGCAGTCCGGCCGCTGCGGCCATCCGGTCGTGCCCGGAGTCGACGGCCGGGATGCTGGAGGCGCCCGGGACGGTGACGCCGAGGGCCTCGGCGGCGGCGGTCAGCGTGGACGCGGTGCCCATCGTCATGCAGTGGCCGGGCGAACGGGCCAGACCGCTCTCCAGCTCCTGCAGCTCGCAGTCGCCGATGAGGCCGGCCCGCTTGTCGTCCCAGTACTTCCACATGTCGGTGCCGGAGCCGAGGGTCTGCCCGCGCCAGTGCCCGGGGAGCATGGGCCCGGCGGGCACGAACACCGTCGGGAGGTCGACGCTGGCGGCGCCCATGAGCAGGGCGGGCGTGGACTTGTCGCAGCCGCCCATCAGGACGGCGCCGTCGACCGGGTAGGAGCGCAGCAGTTCCTCGGTCTCCATGGCGAGGAGGTTGCGGTAGAGCATCGGGGTCGGCTTCTGGAAGGTCTCGCTGAGCGTGGAGACCGGGAACTCCAGCGGGAAGCCGCCCGCCTGCCAGACGCCCCGCTTGACCGCCTGGGCGCGGTCGCGCAGGTGGACGTGGCAGGGGTTGATGTCGGACCAGGTGTTGAGGATGGCGATGACGGGCTTGCCCAGGTGCTCCTCGGGGAGGTAGCCGAGCTGGCGGGTGCGGGCCCGGTGGCTGAAGGAGCGCAGGCCGTCGGTGCCGTACCACTGGTGGCTGCGCAGGTCCTCGGGGCGCTTGCGGGCGGGGCCGGTCATATCGACCACCCCGCGGCGATGGCGGCGACCTCGGCGCGCTCGCCCTCGGGCAGCGGCTTGCTCGGCGGGCGGACCTCCCGGCGGCACAGGCCCAGCGAGGCGAGGGCCTCCTTGACCACGGTGACGTTGTTGGCGGAACCGTTGGCCGCGCGCAGTTCCTCGAAGCGGCGGATCTGCTCCCAGACCTTCATGGCGGCCGGGTAGTCGCCCGCTCGCAGCGCCTCGATCATGTTGAGCGAGACGGCCGGAGCGACGTTGACCAGACCCGAGGTGAAGCCGGTGGCGCCCGCGGAGAAGTACGACGGGGCGTACGGCTCGGCCAGCCCCGCGACCCAGACGAAGCGGTCGAAGCCGGCGTCCCGGGCGAACGCGGCGAACTTGGCGGCGTCCGGGACGGCGTACTTCACGCCGACGACGTTGGGGCAGGCGTCGGCGAGGTCGGCGAGGCGGGCGCCGGTGAGCCGGTCGTTGCGGATGTAGGGCACGACGCCCAGTTCGGGCACGGCCTCGGCGATGCCGCGGTGGTAGTCGACCCAGCCGCCCTGGGAGACGTAGGGGTGGACGGGCTGGTGGACCATCACCATGGAGGCGCCCAGGTCGCGGGCGTGCCGGGCGGAGGCGACCGCGGTCGGCACGTCGTGGCCGACGCCGACCAGGATCTCCGCGCGCCCGCCGGCCTCCTCGACGGTCAGCTCGGTGACGAGGCGGCGCTCGGCCGGGGTGAGGGCGTAGAACTCGCCGGTGTTGCCGTTCGGGGTGAGGGTCGTGATGCCACCGTCGAGGAGACGACGCAGCAGGGCCCGGTGGGTGGCGGGGTCGACGGAGCCGTCCTCGGCGAACGGGGTCACCGGGATCGCCACCACGTCGGCCAGGGCCGCCCGCTGGGTCTCGAACGTCGCTGTCATGTCTGACCGACCTCTTCCTGGGCCGCCGTCCCCGCTTCGGGGAAGGCCCGCTCGACGAACGACGCGATGTGCGCGTGCAGGGCGCGGGCCGCGCCCTGCGCGTCACCGGCGAGGGCCAGACGCAGGATCTCCTGGTGCTCGCCGGCCTCCCGCTCCCAGGAGGGGTCGGCGGCCCAGGCGACGGCGGAGACGAGGGCCGCCTGGTCACGGACCTCGTCGAGCATCCGGCCGAGCAGCGGGTTGCCGCACGGCACGTACAGGGCGCGGTGGAACTCGCGGTTGGCCAGTGACCGCTCGGCGGTGTCCGTGGCCTGTTCGGCCCGGGTCAGGGCGGAGCGGGCGGCGTCCAGGGAGGCCCCGCGGCGCACGGCGCGCTTGAGGGCCTCGGGCTCCAGGAGGAGCCGGACGTCGTAGACCTCGCGCGCCATGTCCGCGTCCACCATGCGCACGGTGACGCCCTTGTACTGGCTCATCACGACCAGTCCGGTGCCGGCCAGCGTCTTGAGCGCCTCGCGCACCGGTGTCTTGGACACCCCGAACTGTGCGGCGAGGTCGGTCTCGACCAGGGCCTGGCCGGGCGTCAACCGGCCGGTGAGGATGCGGCGTTTGATCTCCTCCAGCACGTACTGCGTGCGGGAGGGGATCGGCGTGGGCACAGAGGTCATGCGCGCCTCTCGGAATCTCGCGTCGGATGCCGCGGGTCGGATGCCGCGACCGGACGGGGTGCTCCGGTGATCCGGTGGGATCTCTCGCGTATCTGATCTCGCGTATCGCGTCTCATATATGACGTACGGAGTACGACGCGTTGAAGGTAAGAGGGGCGCGGGGCCACGTCAATGCTTCTGACAAAAGGAAGTTCAGGTCGTGCCGCCGCCGAGGGCGGGGCGGGTCCAGCCCGGGGCGCGTCCGCTCAGCCCGACCGCCCGCTCCAGCAGCGGCGCGTCGGCGGGGACGGCGACGACGGGACCGAAGATCCCCTCGCCCCGGTCGGACTCCTCGGCGGCGGCGGACAGCAGGCCGTACGCCGCCTGGAGCGCGGCCGGGTCGGGGGCGTAGTCCTGGCCGGTGGCGCGGGCCAGGTCCCAGCCGTGGATCACCAGTTCGTCGGCGACCACGGCACCGGCGACCGCGCCGGGCAGGTCGATGCCGCCGGCCCGGGTCATGCCGGTCCACGCCTCGGGATCGCGCCACGCCTCGGCGACCTCCCCGAGCACGGCGGTGAACTCCTCGCGCCAGCCGGGCCCGATGTCCGGCACGGTCGCCCCGGGGCTGGTGTTCGTGGTGGGGCCCAGGTCCTTGCGCGCGGCGTCGCGGAAGGCGACGGCCAGGCCCGTCAGATGCCCGAGCAGGTTGCGCACCGCCAGGTCGGGGCAGGGCGTCGGGTCCGCGAGCCGGGCTTCGCTCACGCCTTCGGCGAGGCGGGTGAGAATCCTGGTCTGCGGGCCCAGGTCGAGGGTGGTGGTGTCGGCGGTCATCGGCTGCTCCTCGGAACGCGTGTGGTCGGTTCTCCGGGAAGGTGGACCGATCGCGCCCGCGAAACTCATCGGTGGCCGGGACCGCCGGCCCCACCGGCCCCACCGGCCCCACCGGCCCCACCGGCCCCACTGGACCCATCGGCCCCACTGGACCCACAGGACCCCGGGACCGCCGGCCCCGCCGACCCCGCCGGACCCCGGGACCGCAGACCCCACCGGACCCCGGGACCGCAGACCCCGGCGGGCCCGGCGGGCGGTAGTACCGCGTTCGCGTCCGGACCGCCCGCGCTCACCCCGCCCCGAGCGCCGAGCGCACCGCCGCCAGGTCCCCGTCCGACGCCAGACCGGTGTGGTACAGCCGCAGTTCCGTCGCGCCCAGTTCGCGCGCGCGGGACGCGTCCGCGGCGAGGGTGTGCGGGCTGCCGCCCAGGCCGGCGACCACGGTGAGGTTGGCGGCGAGGACGGCACCGGCCCGGCCCTGTTCGGCGAAGGGCGTCAGCAGGCCCGCGCCGCCCGTGCACGGCACGACCACGCCGTCCGCGACGGACAGGACGTGCGCGGGATCGACACCGGCGTTGGCGCCGCAGTGGTACGACACCGGGTCGGCGTGCAGCAGGACCTGGAAGCCGTCGGGTGCGGCGGCGCGCACGGCCGCGACCGCCGCTTCCTGAAGCGTGCGGGCCCTGTCGTCCCGCCACGCGCGCGTGGCGTTCGCCGTCGCCTCGCCGAGGAGCTTCTCGACGCCCGCCCAGCCTCCGTCCGAGGGCGCGGCGCCCCGCCACACCGGCTCCAGCGCGGTGCGCACGGTGGCGGCGAGTTCGTCGGCGTCGAGGCCCTGACCGCCGTACCCCGCCCGGCAGTCCGGGCAGAAGCACAGCGACATCAGGTACTGCCCGGCGTCCCCGAGGGCGACCCCGCCCGTCTTGTCGTGGGCGTGCAGGTGGGCGAGCCCGTACCAGCCGAGGGACTCCAGTTCGGTGCCGCGCGCCCCGGGCCGCACCGCCGCCTCGGCGGCCAGGTCGGTGAGGTACGCGCGCGTGGCGGGCTGCGCGATGCACGGCGCCCAGGGGTAGCGGTCGCCGTAGGCGTTGACGACCGAGGTGTGCGGCTGCTCGGCGCCGAGCCGGGAGCTGTGGGCGAGGACGACCCAGGTGTGCACCTCCAGGCCCGCGTCGGCGAGCGCGGCGGCGGCCTCGCCCCAGGCGTCGCCGGGCGCCCAGTCACCGGCCTCGTAGGGGCGCGGCGTGCGGCCCGCCCAGCGGGCGGCGTCCGGCGGGTAGAGGACGGCGGCGTACTCGGCGGTGACGACGCGGTGGCGCGGGTGGCGGGGGGTGAGGGCGCGGGTGGAGTGGTAGGCGGCGGCGAGTGTCACCTGCGCCACGCCGAGGTCCGCGACGAACGCGGCGGCGCCGGGGTCGCCGTTGACGTCCCACGGGTAGACGAATGCCGATGCCTTCACTTGCCACCCTCCTCGTCGGTCTCCACGCCGGTCCCTGCGTCCGCCCGCGCGTCCGTCCGCGCGTCGAGCAGTTCGTGGCCCCGCTCGATGATCCGGGCCAGCTGCTTCACATGGTCCTCGGTCGGCTCCTGGAGCGGCGTCCGCACCTCCCCCACGTCCAGGCCGCGCAGCCGTACGCCCGCCTTGACCAGGGCGACGGCGTAGCCGCGGCCCTGGGCGCGCAGTTCGACGAACGGCCGGTAGAAGCCGTCCAGCAGACGGTGCGCCGTGGCCTCGTCGCCCGTGCGCAGCGCCCGGTGGAAGGCGAGGGCGATCTCGGGGGCGAAGCAGAAGGCGGCGGACGAGTAGAGGGTGACGCCGAGCGCGCGGTAGGCGAGCTGGGTCTGTTCGGCGGTCGGCAGTCCGTTGAAGTACAGGAACTCCTCACCGGGCAGCTCCGTGCGCACCGCGCTGATGATCCGCTGCATGAGGTCGAGGTCGCCGAGCCCGTCCTTGAGCCCGACGATGCCGTCCGTGCGGGCCAGTTCGACCACGCTCTGCGGGGTGAACACGGCGTTGTCGCGCTGGTAGACGATCACCGGCAGTGAGGTCGCGGCGGCCACCTCCCGGTAGTGCCGCACCAGTCCCTCCTGCCCGGCGAGCACCAGGTAGGGCGGCATGGCGAGCAGCCCGTCGGCACCGGCGTGTTCGGCGAGGCGGGCGTAGCGGACGGCGAGGGCGGTGCCGTAGCCCGCGCCCGCCAGCACGGGCACCCGCCCCGCGGTCTCCTCGACGGCCGCGCGGACGCAGGCCCCGAACTCCTCGGGCGTCAGGGCGTGGAACTCGCCGGTGCCGCAGCAGGCGAACACGGCGGCGGCCCCGGCCTCGACCCCGCGGCGTACATGAGCGCGGTAGGCGTCGAGGTCCGGGGCGCCGTCGGGGCCGTACGCGGTGACGGGGAAGAAGAGCGGCCCGCTGGGCACGGTGAGCCGGGCGGCGAGAGGGACTGAGGTCACGGGCGCTCCCCGTTCCATGGTCATGGTCGATGCACGACCGTCGTCATATGCATGAAAGGTGTCCATATCTCTGAACGCAACCACGCTAAGCCGCCCCGCGAACACCGTCAAGCAGGCGCCCTCTTGACGCGTGACCACCCGTTCCTTAGCGTGTCCACGCATATGAACGCCGGGCACGCTTTCGCACGGCTGCCGCTACAGGAGACCGATCTAGGAGTCCCGAGGATGCCCGCTCCCCGCACCGTCCTGCTCACCGGCGCCGCCGGCGGCCTCGGCACCCTGATGCGGGATCTGCTCCCCGGCCACGGCTACGAGCTGCGCCTGCTCGACCTGCGCCCCGTCGAGGGCGAGCCGGACGCGATCGTCGCCGACCTGGCCGACCGGGACGCCCTGCGCGAGGCGGTCCGGGGCGTGGACGCGATCATCCACCTCGCGGGCATCTCCCTGGAAGCCTCTTTCGAGAAGATCCTCGCGGCGAACATCGAGGGCACGTACAACCTGTACGAGGCCGCCCGCCAGGAGGGCGTCCGCCGCATCGTGTTCGCCTCCTCCAACCACGCAGTCGGCTACACCCCCCGCCCGCAGGGCGACGACCCCCTCATCCCGGTCGACGCGCCACGCCGCCCGGACACCTTCTACGGCCTGTCCAAGTGCTTCGGCGAGGACCTCGCCCAGCTCTACTGGGACAAGCACGGCGTCGAGACCGTCTCCGTCCGCATCGGCTCCTGCTTCCCCGAGCCGACCAGCGTGCGCATGCTCTCGGTGTGGATGAGCCCCGCGGACGGCGCCCGCCTCTTCCACGCGGCGCTCACCGCCGAGAACGTGGGGCACACCGTCGTCCACGGCTCCTCCGCCAACACCCGTCTGTGGTGGGACCTCGCCTCCGCGCGGGCGCTCGGTTACGAACCGCGGGACGACTCCGAGCCGTACGCCGAGAAGCTCGTCGCCGAGCAGGGCGACCTCGACCCGGGCAACCCGGCCCACGCCCGCCTCGGCGGCCACTTCGTCACCGACCCCCCGATCTGGCCGTACTGACCGGAAGACGACCCCACGAGAAGCGGGCGGGCACCGAACGGGCCCGTCCGCTTCCGCAAGCGGGCATCCGCACTGCCCGTTCTCACTCCGTCCCGCGCTGCATCCCAGGTCCGAGACGGGCAACGGGCGCCGCGAACGGGCACACACGGGCAGTATCGGGTCCGCAACAGGCCTGGTCAGTGCCGCGCGACCGCTGTAGAACTTCCCCCAAGGGCCGAGCAGGCCCGAACGGGCAGGCGCACGGCGACGAGGCGGTGAGGCAGGTGTTCGGCATGGGCACGAGGACGACGGAGGAACGCCGGCACGAGATCGTGCGGGTCGCCCGCGCCACCGGCTCGGTCGACGTCACCGCGCTCGCCGCCGAACTGGGCGTCGCCAAGGAGACCGTACGACGGGATCTGCGCGCCCTGGAGGACCACGGCCTGGTCCGCCGCACCCACGGCGGCGCCTACCCGGTGGAGAGCGCCGGGTTCGAGACCACCCTCGCCTTCCGCGCCACCAGCCACGTGCCCGAGAAGCGCCGGATCGCGGCCGCCGCCGTCGAACTGCTCGGTGACGCGGAGACGGTCTTCGTCGACGAGGGCTTCACCCCCCAGCTCATCGCCGAGGCCCTGCCCCGGGACCGGCCGCTGACCGTCGTCACCGCGTCCCTGCCGGTCGCCGGCGCTCTGGCCGAGGCCGGCGACACCTCCGTACTGCTGCTCGGCGGCCGGGTCCGCTCCGGCACCCTGGCCACCGTCGACCACTGGACGACGAAGATGCTGGCCGGCTTCGTCATCGACCTGGCGTACATAGGTGCCAACGGCATCTCCCGCGAGCACGGCCTCACCACCCCCGACCCCGCGGTCAGCGAGGTCAAGTCGCAGGCCGTCCGCGCCGCCCGCCGCACGGTGTTCGCCGGCACGCACACCAAGTTCGGGGCGGTGAGCTTCTGCCGGTTCGCGGAGATCGGCGCCCTGGAGGCCATCGTCACCAGCACGCTGCTGCCCTCGGCCGAGGCCCACCGGTACTCGCTGCTCGGGCCGCAGATCATCCGCGTCTGAGAATCCGATCCAGTCCCCGCACGGCACACCCACGTCACCCCGCAGCGTTATCCGCATCCACACCCTCCAATGCCCCATACATCCCCATATGTTCAGGAGCGATCCATGCGAACCCAGAGCCGACGGAGGCCGCGAGCCACACTCGCCATGGCCGCCGCAGGGACGCTGCTCGCCCCGCTGCTCACCGGCTGCTGGGTCGGGGCGGGCGGCGCCGGATCCGGCGGCAACGCCATCAACGTCCTGATGGTCAACAACCCGCAGATGGTCGAGCTGCAGAAGCTCACCGCGGACCACTTCACCAAGGAGACCGGCATCAAGGTGAACTTCACCGTCCTGCCGGAGAACGACGTCCGCGACAAGATCAGCCAGGACTTCGCCAACCAGGCCGGCCAGTACGACGCCGCCACCCTCTCCAACTACGAGATACCGATCTACGCCCGCAACGACTGGCTGCACGAGATGAACTCATACGTCGCCGAGGACCCGGCCTACGACGAGCAGGACATCCTGCGCCCGATGCGCGAGTCCCTGACCGGCGACGACGGCAAGCTCTACGGCCAGCCCTTCTACGGCGAGTCGTCCTTCCTGATGTACCGCAAGGACCTGTTCGCCAAGGCGGGCCTGACCATGCCCGAGCACCCCACCTGGACCCAGGTGGCCGGCTTCGCCGAGAAGCTCGACGGGTCCGAGCCCGGCATGAAGGGCATCTGCCTGCGCGGGCTGCCCGGCTGGGGCGAGCTGATGGCACCCCTGACGACGGTCGTGAACACCTTCGGCGGCACCTGGTTCGACAAGGACTGGCAGGCCCGGCTCGACTCCCCCGAGTGGGAGAAGGCGACGAAGTTCTACGTCGGCCTCGTCCGCGAACACGGCGAGTCCGGCGCCGCCCAGTCCGGCTTCGCGGAGTGCCTGAACAACATGACCCAGGGCAAGGTCGCCATGTGGTACGACGCCACCTCCGCGGCCGGCTCCCTGGACGCCGCCGGGTCCCCGGTCAGGGGCAGGATCGGTTACGCGCCCGCCCCCGTGGAGAAGACGGACTCCTCCGGCTGGCTCTATACCTGGGCCTGGGGCATCCAGAAGGCCTCCCGCAACGCCGACAAGGCCTGGAAGTTCGTCTCCTGGGCCTCCAGCAAGGAGTACGAGCAGCTGGTCGGCGACGAGATCGGCTGGTCCAACGTCCCGGCCGGCAAGCGCGCCTCGACCTACGAGAACCCGGCCTACGTCAAGGAGGCCGCCGCCTTCCAGGAGATGACCAGGAAGGCCATCGAGGGCGCCAGGCCCAAGGACCCCGGCGTACAGCCGCGGCCCGCGCCCGGCATCCAGTTCGTCGGCATCCCCGAGTTCACCGACCTCGGTACCAAGGTCTCCCAGGAGATCAGCGCGGCCATCGCCGGACGCCAGTCCGTCGAAGAGGCCCTGAAGAAGTCCCAGCAGCTCGCCGAGAAGATCTCCGAGGAGTACGAGGGACGATGACCGCCACGACAACGGCCCCCTCGGCCGCACCCGAGCGCACCCGCCCCACCGTCCGTCCGCCGTCCTCCCGGCTGCGCGCCTGGGCCACCCGGGCCCCCCTCCTCCCCGCCCTGATCTTCATGATCGCGGTCACCCAGCTGCCCTTCGTGGCGACCCTGGTGATCTCCTTCTTCGACTGGAACGCCCTCTACCCGGACGCCCGCGGTTTCACCGGCTTCGCCAACTACGGCGACGTCCTGAGCGACCCGGCCCTGCGCAAGTCCGTGTGGACGACGATCCTGCTGACGGTGGCGGTCGTCCTGGCCAGCCTGGTCCTGGGCCTGGCCCTCGCCCTGCTCCTCGACCGGAGGTTCAAGGGCCGGGGCGTGGTCCGCACCCTGCTGATCGCCCCGTTCCTGGTGGTCCCCGTGGCAGCCGCCCTGCTGTGGAAGCACGTCCTCTACAACCCCGAGTACGGCCTGCTCAACGGACTGTTGCACTACGTGGGCGGACCGCAGCCGGACTGGATCTCCAACACGCCGCTGCTCGCCGTCGAGTTGTCACTGGTGTGGCAGTGGACGCCGTTCATGATGCTCATCCTGCTGGCCGGCCTGCAGAGCCGGGACCAGCAGCAGCTCGAGGCCGCCCGGGTCGACGGCGCGGGCGACTGGCAGATCTTCGTCCACCTCACCCTGCCCCACCTGCGCCGCTACCTGGAACTCGGCGCCCTGCTCGGCTCGATCTACATCGTGCAGAACTTCGACGCGGTCTTCACGATCACGTCCGGCGGTCTGGGCACGGCCAACCTGCCCTACACCGTCTACCAGAGCTTCTACCAGGCCCACGAGAACGGCCTCGCCTCGGCCGCGGGCGTCCTGGTCGTCATCGGCTCGATCATCATCGCCACCTTCGCGCTGCGCGTGGTGTCGTCCCTGTTCCGCGAGGAGGTTGGCCGCGCATGAGCGCCACCGCCGTACGACCCGCCGCCGCGGGAGCCAAGCCCCTGCGAGTCCGCCGCAAGGCGGGTGCCGGCCTGGGCCTGGTGGCCTGGCTGACCGGAATCGTCTTCTTCCTGCCCATCGCGTGGATGGCGCTGACCTCCCTCCACTCGGAGTCGGACGCGGCCACCAACCCGCCCTCCTTCGCGGCGTCGCTGACCCTGGACGGCTATCGCGAGTTCTTCGGCGCGGGCGGTGGCGCGAGCCCCTGGCCGGCGCTGGCCAACTCGGCCGTGGCGTCGATCGCCTCGACCCTCTTCGTTCTGGTCCTGGCCCTGCCCGCCGCGTACGCCCTCTCCATCCGCCCGGTGAAGAGGTGGACGGACGTCCTGTTCTTCTTCCTGTCCACCAAGATGCTGCCGGTGGTGGCGGGCCTGCTGCCGATCTACCTGTTCGCCAAGAACACCGACATGCTGGACAACATCTGGCTGCTGGTCATCCTCTACACCTCCATGAACCTGCCGATCGCGGTCTGGATGATGCAGTCCTTCCTGGCCGAGGTCCCGGTCGCGATCATCGAGGCGGCCCGGGTGGACGGCGCGAGGCTGCCCACGATCCTGGTCCGCGTGGTCGCCCCGATCGCCCTGCCGGGCATCGCCGCGACCTCCCTGATCTGCTTCATCTTCAGCTGGAACGAACTGCTCTTCGCCCGGGTGCTGACGGGCGTGGTCGCCGAGACCGCCCCCGTCTTCCTGACCGGCTTCATCACCAGCCAGGGCCTCTTCCTGGCCAAGGTGTGCGCCGCGTCGCTCGTCATCTCCCTGCCGGTGCTCGCCGCGGGGTTCGCCGCCCAGGACAAACTGGTCCAGGGCCTGTCGTTGGGAGCCGTGAAATGAAGGCCGCCGTCATCGAGTCCGTGGGCCGTGCCGTCGTCGCCGAGGTCCCGGACCCGACGCCAGGTCCGCGCGAGGTCGTCGTCGAGGTCGCCGCCTGCGGCCTGTGCGGCACCGACCTGCACATCCTCCAGGGCGAGTTCGCGCCCAAGCTCCCGATCGTGCCGGGCCACGAGTTCGCCGGCGAGGTGGTCGGCGTCGGCGCCCGGGTCACGGAGGTGGCGGTCGGCGACCAGGTCGCGGTCGACCCGTCCCTCTACTGCTACGAGTGCCGCTACTGCCGCACCGGCCACAACAACCTCTGCGAACGCTGGGCCGCGATCGGCGTGACGACGGCGGGCGGCGCGGCGCAGTACGCGGTGGCACCGGTGGCGAACTGCGTCAAGCTCCCCGAGCACGTCCGCACCCAGGACGCCGCCCTGATCGAGCCCCTGTCCTGCGCGGTCCGCGGCTACGACGTCCTCCAGTCCCGCCTCGGCGCCCACGTCCTGATCTACGGCTCCGGCACGATGGGCCTGATGATGCTGGAGCTGGCCAAGCGCACCGGCGCGGCCAGCGTCGACATGGTCGACCTCAACCCGGCCCGCCTGGAGACGGCCCGCGGCCTCGGCGTCTCCGCGTCGGCCGCGACCCCGGACGAGCTGGACCGCCCCCAGGGCTGGGACCTCGTCATCGACGCCACGGGCAACGCGGCGGCGATCCAGGACGGCCTCGACCGGGTCGCCAAGGCCGGTACGTTCCTCCAGTTCGGCGTCGCCGACTACGCGACGCGCGTGCAGATCGACCCGTACCGCGTCTACAACCAGGAGATCACCATCACGGGCTCGATGGCCGTCCTCCACAGTTACGAACGCGCCGCCGAACTCTTCGCCAACGGCGTCCTCGACCCCGACGTCTTCATCAGCGACCGCGTCGGGCTGGACCGCTACCCGCAGGCACTGGAGCAGTTCGCGGCGGGTGTGGGCCGCAAGATCGTGGTCGTGCCGTAGTACGCCCCGGGCGACGCCCGGCACACTCCGCCGGTCCGGCGTCCGACAACGAGACCGTCCAGGGAGACGAGACCGTCCAGAGGGACGAGGCCGTCCGGGCCGAAGCGGGGGCCGGAGGCGGCAGCCCTTGAGGGACGGGGCGGGGGAGGGGCGGCGGGGGCGAGAAGCCCTGGGGCGCCGCCCCCACTCCCCGTACGATCCCCCGCGTGCCCGCACCCCAAGGCTTCGCCTACACCGCCACGGCGGCCGGCACCGTCCGCGTCAGCCACCACAACCACCCCGCCACCACCCTCGACGGCGCCCGAGCCGCCCGCTTCCTCGAAGAGGTCACGGCAGGCGACCCTCAACTCGTCATGGCCCGCTGGACCGGGAACTACAAGCACGGCAACGAGCGCGCAGCCCGCGAGCACCCCCGCGACATCCCCCGGTCCCGCCGCTGACCCGATTGGCCGCCGGGTAAGGGAACGGTAAAACGCCCTCGCTCGTTCACCCGGCATGACAGCTATGACCCCCGGCTCGAACATCCCCCTCTCCGCCGCCCGCGTGACGGTGGACGTCGCCGCGCCCGTGCGGCTCGACGTATCGGGCCTGCTGCTCACCGCCGACGGCAAGGTGCGCTCCGACGACGACTTCATCTTCTACAACCAGCCCAGCGGCCAGGGCGTGACCTACCGCTCCGGCGGCGGCAGTGCCCCGGACGCGATCGTGGTCGACACCTCCGCCGTCCCGCCGGGCATCGAGAAGATCGTCGTCACGGCCAGCCCGGACGCCGCCGGCCAGACCTTCCAGGGCATCGAGCCGACCGCCACCGTCCGCGACGCGGACGACAACTCCGTCCTCGCCACCTTCACGCCTCCGCGGCTCGGCACCGAGACCGCACTGGTGATCGTCGAGGTCTACCTGCGCAACGGCGCCTGGAAGGCCCGTGCGGTCGGCCAGGGCTACTCCAACGGCCTGGCCGGCATCGCCACGGACTTCGGCGTCTCGGTGGAGGAGCCGGCCGCCCCGGTCCAGCCCGCGCCGCAGCGGCCGCAGGCCGCCACGCCGCCCCCGCCCGCCGCCGCGCCGACGATGCCCGCCGCTCCGCCGGCGATGCCCGCGGCACCGCCCGCCCCGCCGGCCCCCGCCCCGGGCGCCGGGAAGATCAACCTCGACAAGGGCCGGGTCAGCCTCCAGAAGAACCAGACCGTCTCCCTCGTCAAGGGCGGCAGGCCGATGCTCTCCCAGGTCAAGATGGGCCTCGGCTGGGAGCCGGCGTACCGCGGCAAGGACATCGACCTGGACGCGTCGGTCATCGCCTACGGCCCGCAGCGCAACCACATCGACAGCTGCTACTTCGGCAAGCTCTCCATCGTGAACGGTGCGATCAAGCACTCGGGCGACAACCTGACCGGCGAGGGCGGCGGCGACGACGAGGTGATCGTCGTCGACCTCGGCAGGCTCCCGCAGGAGGTCAGCGGCCTGGTCTTCACGGTGAACTCCTTCTCGGGCCAGAAGTTCACGGAGGTCGCCAAGGCCTACTGCCGCCTCATCGACGCCGCGAGCGGCGAGGAACTGGTCCGCTTCGACCTCACCAGCGCCGAGCCGCAGACCGGTGTGATGATGGCGAAGCTGATCCGCCAGTACTCCGGCGAGTGGGAGATGACCGCACTGGGCGACTTCGTCAAGTCCCGCACGGTGCGCGGGATGGTGAAGCCGGCGGCCAAGGCACTGTAGGCGAGCGGCCGCGGGGGCGCTCCCGGATCCGCGAGCGCCCCTTCGGCGGACTACGCCCGCAGCCCGTCCCACACCAGCGACAGATACCGGCGAACGGACGTCCCCTCCGCCGGGTCCGCCTCGCCGGTCGACTCGACCGCCGTCGCCACCCCGTGCACCAGCCTGAGTACCTCGATCGGCTCGACGTCCCGCCGCAGCGTGCCCTCGGCCTGCGCCGCCCGCACCAGCCGCCCGGCCGCGCCCCGCAGACAGTCGCCGCAGGCCGTGTCCACCGCCGAACCGCCCGCCGTGACGGCGGTGCCGAGCAGCGTCTTCATCCCGCGGACCCGGATCATCCCGGCGGCGAGTTCACCCAGCCACTCCAGCAGCGCGCCGCCCGGCGCCCGCTCGGCCGCGATCACGTCGGCGCGCGCCGCGATCGCCTCGATCCGGTCGAGGTAGGCGGCCTCCAGCAGTGCCTGCCGCGTCGGGAAGTGCCGGTACAGGGTGCCGGTCCCGACTCCCGCGCGTTTGACGATGTCCTCCAGGGACGCGCCCTCCCCGTGCTCCGCGAAGGCCACCGCCGCCGCCTCCAGCAGCCGCTCACGGTTGCGGCGGGCATCCGCGCGCATGGGCCTGACCCGCGCCATCCCGGTACTCCCTGCACACGGAGGTTCGTCGCCGCACCCTACCGCGGTCGGCAGGGGTGCGGCCCGCACCCGCGCGCGGATGCGGGTGCGGGCGGCGCCGAGGGCGGCGCGCCTGGCTCGGGCCGCCCAGGGCAGTCGGCGTCCCGGGCGGCCTCCGGCAGCGGGACCGTCCGGGACGCCGCGTCCGAGAGACCGCCGAAGGTGTGCCGGTTCGCCCTGGCCGACGGGCCGTGGCCGCCCGGCACCCGGCGAGGTTCCAGGTGGGGGCGCGCACTGCCGCGGCACCTGTTCGGTCGGGCCGCCGTGCGGCTGTGCGCGTACCGCTGCCACACCGGCGCGTTGTGCGGAGCCGGGACCCGGACCCGTGACCGCCCCGTTACGGGTGGAGGTACCTCCTGCCTTCGCACGTGGACGTTCATCACTTCGAAACGGCGGCCGTCGGTCGGGCGGCCGAATCGGTCACCGGCGCGTGTGGCGCTTCCACGGCCCGGTGATGGCCAGCATGATGCCGGGCGTCTGGATGTTGGCGTACAGGGTCCGGCCGTCGGGCGAGAAGGTGACCCCGGTGAACTCGCTGTACTCGGGGTCGTCCGCGCTGCCCAGGTTCAGTTCGTTGCGGGCGATGGGGTAGGTGCGCCCGCTGTCGGTGGCGCCGAACAGGTGCTGGACGCCGTCGCCGTCCTCGGCGATGACCAGGCCGCCGTACGGGGAGACGGTGATGTTGTCGGGGCCGTCGAAGGCGCCGTCGGCCGAGGGGGCGGCGTTGACGCCGAGCAGGACCTTCAACGTCAGGGTGCGGCGCTTGGGGTCGTAGAACCAGACCTGGCCGTCGTGCGGGCGGCCGGGGCTCTCGTCACGGGCGAAGGAGGAGACGATGTAGGTGCCGCCGTCGGCCCACCACATGCCCTCCAGCTTGCGCGCGCGGGTGACTTCACCGGCGGCGAACTGCTTGCGCACGGACGTGGTCCTCGCGTCGCGGTCGGGGACGTCGACCCAGTCGACGCCGTAGACCGTGCCGGTCCTCGTCGCGCGGGAGAGGTCGTCGACGAACTTGCCGCCGGAGTCGAAGCACTTGAATGCCTGCAGGACCCCGGCGTCGTCGGCCAGGGTGCGCAGCCGGCCGCGGCCGTGCCGGAAGTGCTCCGGCGGCGTCCAGCGGTAGAACAGGCCGTTGGGGCCGGAGGCGTCCTCGGTGAGGTAGGCGTGGCCGCGCTTGGGGTCGATGACGACGGCCTCGTGGGCGTAGCGGCCGAGTGCCTTGACCGGCTTGGGGTCCCGGTTGGCGCGGCGGTCCTCGGGGTCGACCTCGAAGACGTAGCCGTGGTCCTTGGTCATGCCGTTCCTGCCGGCCTTGTCCTCGGTCTCCTCACAGGTCAGCCAGGTGCCCCACGGGGTGCTGCCGCCCGCGCAGTTGGTGGCGGTACCGGCGATGCCGACCCACTCGGCGACCTGGCCGCCGCGGCGGACCTCGACGACCGTGCAGCCGCCGGCGGCGGCCGGGTCGTAGACGAGGCCCTCGGTGAGCGGCACGGGGTGCGGCCAGTCGTCGCGGTGGCCGCCGAGTTCGTGGTTGTTGACGAGGAGGGTGGTGCCGCGCGGGCCGTCGAAGGCAGCGGTGCCGTCGTGGTTGGACGGGGTGTACTCGCCGGACTCCAGCTTGGTCCGGCCGGAGTAGGTGATGATCTCGTACCGGAAGCCGGCGGGCAGGGCGAGGATGCCGTCCGGGTCGGGGTTCAGCGGTCCGTAACCGACGCCGCCGTGATCGTGACCATGTCCGTGTCCGTGTCCGCGGCCGTGCTCCTCCCCCGCGCTGTCGGTGTCCGTGGACGCGAGGGCGTTCGGGGCGGTGGCGAGGGCGCCGACGCTGCCCGCCAGTACGACTCCGGCGCCGGTGAGCGCGGATCGACTGGCGAAGTCCCTGCGGGTGAGTGACATGTTGTCTCCTGTGACGGTGGGCGAGCCATGGGGGGGGTGGCGGACCTCGGTCCGGCGTCACGCTTCCGCCCGCGCCTGAACGGCGGTCCCGACGGTGCCTGAACAGGAGCTGAACTGGCGACGACGCCTCCCGGCGGCCGGCCGCCTCCGCCCCCCGCAGGCCGACCGCCTCCACCCGCCGCAGGCCGGCCGCCTCCACCCGGCAGGGAGCCGTCTCCACCCGCCGCAGGCCGACCGTCTCCACCCGGCAGGGGGCCGTCTCCACACGGCAGCGGGGGGCCGACCTCCACATACCGGCCACGGACCGGTCGTCACGTACCGACCGCCGCCTTCCGGCCACGGGCCGATCGCCACGTCCCGAGTGCCGACCACAGACCAACGACCACCCCCGGCCGCAGGGCCGGCCGCCGCCTCCCAGCCGCGGACCGACCACCACCTCCAGGCCGCGCCGACCGTGTCCCCCGGCCGGAGGCGGCCAACCGCCGCTCCCCTCCGACTGCCCGGCCGTCTCTCCCGGCCCGTCGGTCGACGCGAGCGGCACGAGCAGCACGGTCGACGCGAGCGGCACGAGCAGCGCTGTCCGCGCAGGCAGCGCAGCCGCTCGCCCGCGCCGCCCGTCAGCCGCCCTGCTGGGAACGTGCCTTGAACGCCGCCTTGCGGGCCTCCTTGGCGATCTTCTTGTCGGGGTGCAGCCGCCCCATCGCCTCCAGGACGTCCGGCGTGGCCGGGTGCCCGACCCGCCAGGCCGTGTCGAAGAAGCCGCTGTGCTGACGGGCGAGACCCTCCACCAGGGCGCGCAGTTCCTCGGAGTTGCCCTCGGCCGCGAGTTGCGCGGCCACGGTGTCGATGGTCAGCCAGAAGACCATCTCCTGCGGCGGGGCCGGCACGTCCCGGGCCCCGTGCTCGGTGAGCCACACCCGGGCCAGGCCGCCCAGTTCGGCGTCGTCGAGCACCTCCCGCAGGGCGGGCTCGGCCTCGGCGCCGACGAGCGAGAGCGCCTGCTGGCAGCGCAGCCGTCGCAGGGGCGCGCCGGTGTCGGTGCCACGGGCCGCCGCCAGCAGTTCCCGGGCGGCGTCGAGCGGGCTCCGGCCGGACAGCCACAGCTCGGTCTCGGCGTGGGCCGCGGCCGGCGGGAAGGGTGCGGTGCCGTCGAGCAGCGCGTCGGCGCCCTTGTCGGCGAGGTCACCGACGGCGGGGGCCTCGAAACCGGCGTCCAGGAGCCGGGCGCGCAGTCCGTACAGACCGAGCGGGGTGAGCCGCACCATGCCGTAGCGGGCCACGTCGGCCTCGTCGACGGGGGCGGCGGGCTCCTCGTCCGCGTCGGCCATGAGCGCCTCGTCGACCGGCTGGTACTCGACGAGTCCGACCGGTCCGAGCAGCCGGAACTGGTCGTCCAGGCGCATCATCGCGTCCGACACCCGCTCCAGCACCTCGTTGCTGGGCTCGCCCATGTCACTGGGCACGATCACGGAGGCGGCCAGCGCGGGCAGCGGCACCGGGGCTTCGGGGCCGTCCCCGCCGACGGCCAGCAGGTAGAGGTTGCCGAGCACGCCGTCGAGGAACTCGGACTCGGCGTCCGGATCCCAGTCGAGGGACGACAGGTCGACCTCGCCGCCCTCGGCCATCGCGTCGACCAGGTCGTCGAGGTCGGGCACGCTCGCGTCGGCGAGTACCGCCTCCAGAGCGGTGAGCCAGACCCCGAGGACGTCCTGGGGGGAGCCGCCGGTGAGCAGGGTGAGATCCTCGCCCGCCGCCACGGTGCCCGCCTCCTCGTCGGTGATCTCGACGAGCCCGGTGTCCACGGCGATCCGCCAGGCCTCGCTCGCGTACGCGGCGGCGTCGTCCCCGCTCAGCCCGAGTTGCTCGGCCGCCGCGGGCAACTGTTCCTCGACGAGTCCGCCCCCGGCGTCGACGCGGGTGTCGGGTCCGGCCCAGCGGGCCAGCCGCGCGGCCCGCGCGAGCACCGGGGCGGACATCGCGTCGCGGGCCAGCTCCGCTTCGGGGCGCAGCCGTGCGGGCGGCAGGGTGGAGCTGTCTGACATCGGCTGTTTCTCCTCGCGCGCCTCTTGACCGCCGTACGGCCGCATCCGGACTCCGGCTCCGGCCTGCGTACGGATCACGGAGTGCGTCCGGACTGCGTACGGCTCAACGGCTCAGCCTAGACGGGTTTGAACCCATGCCGCCCGGTTCCTCTCCCCGTCGGGTGGTGTACCTGGCCGAAACCTTGACAACCGGCCTGGCCACACAGGAGATTGACGCGCGTAGAAAGCGGGGGGCGAGCCGGGGGGACAGGTGTTCACCCGGACCCATGTCGCTCCTCGGGCCCACGTGCGCCCCGTATCGGATCGTGCGCCCCGTAACGGGTCCTCGTGAGCCCGTACCGGGCTCGGACGAGCCCGTGACCCCCTCGCGCCCCACCCTCGTCCCGGCGCCACGTCACGTCCCCGGAGGGATCCCGTTGGCCAGCAAGTCCTCCACGCGCCTCGCCGCGCTCACCGTCGCCGCCGTCTGCTCGGCGGCGTCCACCGTCGCCCTCACCATGCCCGCGCACGCCGCCTCCGCGGCGGCCGAATCCGTACGTGTCCACGACATCCAGGGCAGCACCCGGCTGTCCCCTTACGCCGGCGAACAGGTCGCGGACGTGGCCGGAATCGTCACCGGCGTCCGCGGCTACGGCTCCTCCAAGGGTTTCTGGATGCAGGACCCGCGGCCGGACGCCGACCCGGCCACCAGTGAGGGCGTCTTCGTCTTCACGAGCAGGGCCCCGGAGGTCGCCGCCGGCGACGCCGTGACGGTCTCCGGCACGGTCTCGGAGTACGTACCCGGCGGTACGTCCTCGAGGAACCAGTCGGTGACCGAGATCACCCGCCCGACGGTCACCGTCGCCTCCAGCGGCAACGCGCTCCCGGCCGCGACGACCGTCTCCGCCCGCTCCGTGCCGTGGGCGTACGCCCCCGAGGGCGACGAGGCGGCGAACGGGTCGGTCAACGGCCTGCCGCTGCGGCCCGCGAGGTACGCCCTGGACTACTACGAGTCCCTGGAGGGCATGCGCGTCCGGGTCGCCGACGCCCGTGTGGTCGGCGCCTCGGACCCTTACACCGAGCTGTGGGTCACGGTGAAGCCGTGGGAGAACCCGAACCGCCGCGGCGGCACGGTCTACGGCTCCTACGCCGCCCAGAACACCGGCCGGCTGCAGATCCAGTCGCTGGGCAAGCCGGCCGACTTCCCCGCCGCCGACGTGGGCGACACGCTCACCGGCACCACCGCCGGTCCGCTGGACTACAACCAGTACGGCGGCTACACCCTGGTCGCGGGCGAGACCGGCGCCCTGGAGCGCGGCGGCACGGAGCGCGAGTCGACGCGTCGGCAGAGCGCCCGCGAGCTGGCGGTGGCCACGTACAACGTCGAGAACCTCGACCCGTCCGACGACACGTTCGCGGCACACGCCGACGCGATCGTGCACCACCTGAAGTCGCCCGACATCGTGTCCCTGGAGGAGATCCAGGACAACAACGGCGCCACGGACGACGGCACGGTGGCCGCCGACGCGACGGTCGGCAAGCTGATCGACGCGATCGTCGCGGCCGGCGGCCCGCGCTACGACTGGCGCGGCATCGACCCGTTCGACAGGACGGACGGCGGCCAGCCGGGCGGCAACATCCGCCAGGCGTTCCTGTTCAACCCCGAGCGGGTCTCCTTCACCGACCGCGCGGGCGGCGACGCGATCACCGCGACCGGGGTGCGGAAGGTGCGCGGCAAGGCGGCGCTGACCCTCTCCCCCGGCCGGGTCGACCCGGCGAACGCGGCCTGGGAGGACAGCCGCAAGCCGCTGGCGGGCGAGTTCGTCTTCCGCGGCCGGACGGTCTTCGTCATCGCCAACCACTTCAACTCCAAGGGCGGCGACCAGGGTCTGGCGGCGCAGTACCAGCCGCCGTCGCGCAGCTCCGAGACCCAGCGCCACGCCCAGGCGAAGGTGGTGAACACCTTCGTCAAGGAGGTCCTGGCCACCCAGAGGAACGCGGACGTCGTCGCCCTCGGCGACATCAACGACTTCGAGTTCTCGACGACCGCCCGCATCCTGGAGGACGACGGGGTCCTGTGGTCCGCGGTCAAGTCGCTGCCGAGGAGCGAGCGTTACTCGTACGTCTACCAGGGCAACAGCCAGGTCCTCGACCAGATCCTGGTCAGCCCGTCGGTCCGGCACGGCGGTCACCTGTCCTACGACAGCGTGCACGTCAACGCCGAGTTCCACGACCAGATCAGCGACCACGACCCGCAGGTGCTGCGGTTCCGTCCCTGACCGCAGGTGTGGCGAGGGGCCCCGTCCGGGGTCCCTCGCCACCCTCGCCCCCCTGTGCGCTCAGCGGTGCCCGTGCAGACGGCGTCGCATGAGGCTCGCCGCCACCACCACGCCCGCCGCCGCCCCGGCGACCAGCACGGCACGCGGGTGCCCGAGCCCCGCCCGTACGGCACCGCGAGCGCGCCCCGTCGGCACGTGCCGCTCCGCGGTGTCACGGGCCCGGCCCGCCTTGTCGCGCGCGGTGTTCCTGGCCCGGCCCGCCGTGTCCTGCGCGGTGTGACCGGCCCGGCCCGCCCTGTCCTGGACGGCGTGCCCTGCCTGTGCGGCGGAACTGCGCAGTTGCACGGTCATGGCACCGGCCTTGTCCCGCAGGTCGGCGGCCCGAACCTTGGCGCGGCCCTTCACGTCCGCCTTGCCCGCCAGCTCCTCGACGGTGTCGCCGAGCTGTCCGCGGGTCTGTTCGATCTGCCTGCGCAGCTCGTCGGGGCCCTTGGCCCCGCCGACCGGCCGCGCGGTGGAGCCGCTCCCCGTACCGTCCCGGCTCGTCGCCTCGGTCATCGATGTGCCCTTTCCCTGATCTGGTCCACGTCGGCCCTGACACTGCCGAGGGTCTCCTCGGGCTTGGGCGGCACGGCCCGGCGGAGCTGGGCGCGCCCGGTCATGGCGAGTACGGCGGCGACGACGAAGAGCGCCCCCGTCACGATGAGCGCCGCGGCCCATACGGGCAGCACCAGCGAGAGCGCGGCGGTGGCCGTGCCGGCCAGGGCGAACAGACCGACGTAGGCGATGGCGCCCGCGGCACCGAGCAGTCCGCCGCCGCGCCCGGCACGCCTGCCCTTCTCGGCCAGCTCCATCTTGGCGAGGGCCACTTCCTGGCGCACGAGCCGGGAGAGCTGTTCGGTGGCCTGACCGACGAGTTCGCCCACGGAGTGCTGCTCGTCGCGCACCGGCCTGGTGTGCATGGTTCCGGTCACGGTGTTCCCGCCTCCTCTCGGTTCGGAGCACCCCGGGTACCCCGGCCCGAGCGGCGCTACCCCTGCCCTCGCCCTCGCCCTCCCCTCTGCCGGAACGGCCCCGCCACCGAAGCGTTCCTTATCGGTACCTCGTAGGAGAATTAAGTGGAGCTACACGGTCCGACCGCCGACACTACTTCCATGACGACAGACGACGACCGCCCCGCCCCCTTCGGCCGCACCCTGTGCGCCATGGTCACGCCCTTCACCGGGTCCGGCGCCCTCGACCTCGACGGTGCCCAGCGGCTCGCCGAGCGGCTGGTCTCGCGGGGCTGTGACGGCCTGGTGCTGTCCGGCACCACGGGCGAGTCGCCGACCACCACGGACGCCGAGAAGGCGGCGCTGGTCACGGCGGTGCGCGAGGCGGTCGGGGACCGTGCGGCGCTCGTCGCCGGGGTCGGTACCGCCGACACCCGGCACACCGTGGAACTGGCCCTGGCCGCCGAGAAGACGGGCGCGGACGGACTGCTGGTGGTCGCGCCGTACTACAGCAGGCCCCCGCAGGACGCCCTGGAGGCGCACTTCCGGGAGGTCGCCGACGCGAGCGGCCTGCCCGCCGCCCTCTACGACATCCCGGCCCGCACCGGCATCCGTATCGAACCCGACACCCTCGTCCGCCTCGCGGAGCACCCGCGGATCGTCGCCGTCAAGGACTGCGCCCACGACCTCCTCGGCACCCAGAAGGTGCTCTCCCGCACCGGCCTGGCGTACTACGCGGGCTGCGACGAGCAGATCCTCGCCCTGTACGCGGTCGGCGCGACGGGATACGTCAGCACCGTCGCCAACGTCGTCCCGGACCTGTTCCGGGCCGTCCTCGACGCCTTCGACGCGGGCGACACCGGGCGCGCCGCCCTGCTCCAGCGACGGGCGATCCCGCTCATCGAGCCGATGATGGCGGCCGGCCTGCCCGGCACGGTCGCCGCCAAGGCCCTCCTCGGCGCGCTGGGCCTGCCGGCGGGCCCGGTCCGCGCACCGCTGCGGGACGCCGACCGGGAGACCACGGCCGCGCTGCTGGCGGCGTACGAGGAACTGGTCGCCGACGCGGGCCGGGCCCAGGCGTAGCCGTCGCCGAACAGCAGGGTGTGCTCCAGCACGTCCTCCGGGGGGTCGTCGATCTGCTGCCCGACGTGGACGTTGAGGAGCCCCACGCGGGGTCCGTTGTGCGAACCGGTGGTCGTCTCGTCGGCGTGCGCGTCCCCGCGGCCCCCACCGGGAGGCAGCACACCAGCACCGCGGCGCCCGCCCCGGCCGGCCGGCGCGCCACGCTCCCCGCCCGTTCGTTGGTCGTCCCGGGCCCCTCGTTCCGTCGGACCGGCGTCTGATCGACTCCGCGTCCACCCGTTCATCCGCCAGGACCACCGGAAGGCCACGGGGAGTCATCCGTACGTGCGCGCGTGGCACCGCCCGCCCCAAGCGCCGGCGGTGCGCCGCACCCACCGCCCTCGGTCCTCGCGACGAGCGGAGCACGCTCCGTGGCCCGTGGCGTGCCGGGCGGACACGCATCCGGGACAACGGGCTGCCGCTGGTGGAGCGACCCCTGCGAGCCGTGCCCCGACGACCTCCCTACCGGGCTCGGCACCACGGCCGGCCAGGCCCGCGTCACCGCGCTGCTGAAGCGGCACCGGGCCCTGAAGGGTGAACGCCGTAGGCTGGGCCCCGCAGGTGACCGACAGGGGGCGACAGGAGGCGGCCGACGTGCCGGAGAACACGCCGACCGGGCCGACGGCGGCCGAGGTGATGGCCGAGCTGGCCGGGCTCGAGGACCCCAGGATCCGGGCGGTGAACGAGAAGCACGGCGACGACCACGGGGTGAACCTCACCAGGCTCCGCGCGCTCGCCAGGCGGCTGAAGACCCAGCCGGAACTCGCGCGCCGCCTCTGGGCGACGGACGACACCGCCGCACGGCTGCTCGGGATCCTGATCTGCCGCCCCAGGACCTTCGCGCGCGACGAGTTGGACACCATGCTGCGCGAGGCGCGCACGCCCAAGGTGCACGACTGGCTCGTCACCTACGTGGTGAAGAAGAACCCGCACGCCGAGGACCTGCGCGTGGCCTGGAGCGCCGATCCCGACCCCGTCGTCGCGAGCGCCGGCTGGGCACTGACGACCGAACGCGTGACGAGGAAGCCCGCGGGCCTGGACCTGCCGGGGCTGCTCGACACCGTCGAGACGCGGATGAAGGACGCCCCGGACCGCCTCCAGTGGGCGATGAACCACTGTCTGGCCCGGATCGGCATCGACCACCCCGAGCACCGCGCCCGCGCGATCGCCGTCGGTGAGCGCCTCGGGGTCCTGAAGGACTACCCGACTCCCCCGGGCTGCACCTCCCCGTACGCCCCCGTCTGGATCACGGAGATCGTGCGCCGTCAGCAGGACAGGGCCGCCAAAGGCAACGCGTGAGCGCCCTCCCCGCGACGGGCCGGGAGGGCGCTCGGCGGACACACCGTCAGTTGTGGCTGTGCAGGACCTCGTTCAGGCCGCCCCATACCGCGTTGTTCGGGCGGGCCTCGACCGTGCCCGTGACCGAGTTGCGGCGGAAGAGGATGTGGGAGGCGCCGGAGAGTTCGCGGGCCTTGACGATCTGGCCGTCGGGCATCGTGACGCGGGTGCCTGCGGTGACGTAGAGACCGGCCTCGACCACGCACTCGTCGCCCAGCGCGATGCCGACGCCCGCCTCGGCGCCGACCAGGCAGCGCTCGCCGATGGTGATGCGGACGTTGCCGCCGCCGGAAAGGGTGCCCATGGTGGAGGCGCCGCCGCCGATGTCGGAGCCGTCGCCGACGACGACGCCCGCGGAGATGCGGCCCTCGACCATCGAGGTGCCGAGCGTGCCGGCGTTGAAGTTGACGAAGCCCTCGTGCATGACGGTGGTGCCCTCGGAGAGGTACGCGCCGAGACGGACCCGGTCGGCGTCGGCGATGCGGACGCCCTTGGGGGCGACGTAGTCCGTCATGCGGGGGAACTTGTCGATCGAGGTGACCTGGAGGTGCAGGCCCTCGGCGCGGGCGTTGAGGCGGACCTTCTCGACGTCGTCGACGGCGACCGGGCCCAGCGAGGTCCAGGCGACGTTGGCGAGGTGGGCGAAGATGCCGTCCAGGCTCTGGCCGTGCGGCTCGACCAGGCGGTGCGAGAGCAGGTGCAGGCGCAGGTAGACGTCGTGCGTGTCGACCGGCTTCTCCTCCAGCGAGGAGATGACCGTGCGGACCGCGACCACCTCGACGCCGCGGCGGGCGTCCGGACCGACCGCGGCGGTCGCGCCGCCGCCCAGGAGTTCGGCGGCCTGCTCGGCGGTGAGCCGCTCGGTACCTGACGGGCCAGGGCCCTCGGCACTCGCGGCGGTCAGTTCGGGAGCCGGGAACCAGGTGTCGAGGACGGTGCCGTCGGCGGCGATCGTGGCGAGGCCGGCGGCCACGGCGCCGGTGGTGCGGGGAGCAGTCGTGTCGGTCATGAGGGCAACCTAACCGGCCGTCCGCCGTGGATGCGAGCCGGGGCCGGGGTCGTCCCGGGTGCCGGGCGCGGGGATCAGCCGCGTCAGCACCTCCCGCGCGTACGCCTCGTCGTACGGCGTGTCCATGAGCAGGACCTGGAGGCAGATGCCGTCCAGTACGGCGACCAGTGCGCGGGCCGTGGTGGGGTCCGTGCGGGCGGCGAGCAGGGCGCCCACGCCCTCGGCCCACTCCGCGGCGACCGGGCGCAGCGCCGGGCGGCGCAGGGCGGCGAGGTACAGCTCGTACTCCAGCTCCACGCCGGTGCGGTCGCCGCCCAGCCATTCACCCAGGACGCGGGCCAGTTCGCCGGGCAGGTCGGCCTCGGGGTCGGACAGGGCGGGATGGGCGGCGACGACCTTGGCGAAGCCCTCGTTGGCCTGCCGCAGGGCGGCGACCATCAGGTCGTCCAGGGTCGCGAAGTGGTACGTCGTGGAGCCGAGCGGCACGTCCGCCTCGGCGGCGGCGGTGCGGTGGCTGAGACCCGCGATGCCGGCCCGTCCGACGACCGCGATCGCCGCGTCGATGATGCGCTGGCGGCGCTCCGGGTCGTGGCGGCGGGGCATCAGTGCGCACCCCCCAGATTGAGGACGACGACGCCGATGATGATGAGCGCGATGCCGGCGGCCTTGGTGAGGGTCATCCCCTCCCCCAGGAACGCCACCCCGATCGTGGCGATGGCCGCCGTCCCCACCCCGGCCCAGATGGCGTACGCGGTGCCGACGGCGAGGAGCTTCAGGGTCTGGGCGAGCAGCGCGAAGGAGAGTACGTAGGCGAGTGCCGTCAGCAGGGACGGCACCAGCTTGCTGAAGCCCTCGCTGTACTTCATGGCGGTGGTGCCGGCGACCTCGGCGGCGATGGCTCCGGCCAGGAGCAGGTATCCCATGCGTACGAGCGTACATAACGACGGCGGGCAGGTATACGGAAACGGCGGCACCCGAAGGCGTCGCCGTTTCCGCGTCCGGTGGTGTTCCGGACGCCGCGCGGTATGTCTCAGACGTTGAACCCGAGCGCGCGCAGCTGCTCGCGGCCGTCGTCGGTGATCTTGTCCGGGCCCCACGGCGGCATCCACACCCAGTTGATGCGCAGCTCGTTGACGATGCCGTCCGTCGCGGACTTGGCCTGGTCCTCGATCACGTCCGTCAGCGGACAGGCCGCCGACGTCAGGGTCATGTCGATGGTCGCGATGTTCGCGTCGTCGATGTGGACGCCGTAGATCAGGCCCAGGTTGACGACGTCGATGCCCAGCTCGGGGTCCACGACGTCCAGCAGGGCCTCGCGGACCTCCTCCTCGGAGGCCGGCTTCATTTCCACGGTCTCACTCATGCCGTCGTCTCCTTCTCGGCGTCGGCGCCGTCCAGTGCCTGGGCCGTCGCGTCCTTCCATGCCATCCAGCTCAGCAGGGCGCACTTGACCCGGGCCGGGTACTTCGAGACCCCGGCGAACGCGACCGCGTCCTCCAGGACCTCCTCCATCGCGTCGTCGGGCTCGATCCTGCCCTTGGACTGCATCAGCTCCAGGAAGGTCTCCTGGATGCGCTGCGCCTCGGCGAGGTCCTTGCCGACCAGCAGGTCGTTCAGCACGGAGGCGCTCGCCTGGCTGATCGAGCAGCCCTGGCCCTCGTAGCTGACGTCGCTGATCGTGGTGCCGTCGTACTTCACGCGGAGCGTGATCTCGTCACCGCAGGTCGGGTTGACGTGGTGAACCTCGGCGTCGCCATCCCGCAAGCCCCGCCCGTGCGGGTTCTTGTAGTGGTCCAGGATGACTTCCTGGTACATGGAGTCCAGCTTCATGCTCTTCGCTCGTCCCGTCAGCCGAAGAAGTTCCGTACGTGCTCCAGACCGTCGACCAGCGCGTCGATCTCGGTCGGCGTGGAGTACAGATAGAACGACGCTCGCGTGGTCGCAGGAATTCCGTAGCGCAGGCAGACGGGGCGGGCGCAGTGGTGGCCGACCCTGACCGCGATGCCCTGCTCGTCGAGGACCTGGCCCACGTCGTGCGGGTGGATGTCACCCAGGGTGAAGGAGATCGCGGCGCCGCGCTCCTCGGCCGTGGTGGGGCCGATGATGCGCAGGTCCGGGACCTCAAGGAGCCGCTTCACCGCGTACTCGGTGAGCGCGTGCTCGTGGGCCAGGACCTTGTCCATGCCGATCGAGTCGAGGTAGTCGATCGCCGCGCCCAGACCGACCGCCTGCGCGACCGGGGGCGTACCCGCCTCGAACTTGTGCGGGGCCGGGGCGTAGGTGGAGGAGTGCATCGAGACCGTCTCGATCATCTCGCCGCCGCCGAGGAACGGCGGGAGGTCCTCCAGCAGCTCCTGGCGGCCCCACAGCACGCCGATGCCGGTCGGGCCGCACATCTTGTGGCCGGTGAAGGCCACGAAGTCGGCCTGGAGGGCCTGCACGTCCAGCGGCATGTGCGGCGCGGCCTGGGAGGCGTCGATGCACACGAGCGCGCCGACCTCCTGGGCGCGGCGCACGATCGCCTCGACCGGGTTCTGGGTGCCCAGGATGTTGGAGACCAGCACGAAGGAAACGATCTTCGTCTTCTCGGTGATGACCTCGTCGATGTTGGACAGGTCCAGGCGGCCGTCGTCCGTGAGGCCGAACCAGCGGAGCTTCGCGCCGGTGCGCTGCGCGAGCAGCTGCCACGGCACGATGTTGGAGTGGTGCTCCATCTCCGTGATGACGATCTCGGTCTCGTGGTCCACGCGGTAGGGGTCGTCGGCCCAGCCCAGCATGTTCGCGACGAGGTTGAGTGACTCCGAGGCGTTCTTGGTGAAGATCACCTCGTCGCGCGAGGGCGCGTTGACGAACTCCGCGACCTTGTCACGCGCGCCCTCGTACAGCGCCGTGGCCTCCTCGGCGAGGACGTGCACGCCACGGTGGACGTTGGCGTTGTAGCGCTCGTAGTACTCGCTGAGCGCGTCCAGCACCTGTCGCGGCTTCTGGCTGGTCGCCGCGTTGTCCAGGTACACGAGCTTCTGCCCGTCGTGGACCTGGCGGTCCAGGATGGGGAAGTCCTTGCGGATCGCCTCGGTGTCGAGGAGGCCCGGCAGCTGTGTCACGCGGATACGCCACCCTTCGTGTATGCCTCGTAGCCCTCGTTCTCCAGCTTGTCGGCCAGTTCGGCGCCGCCGGACTCGGCGATGCGGCCGGCGGAGAACACGTGGACGAAGTCGGGCTTGATGTAGCGCAGGATGCGCGTGTAGTGCGTGATCAGCAGCGTGCCGACCTCACCGGACTCACGGACGCGGTTGACGCCCTCGGAGACGACGCGCAGGGCGTCGACGTCCAGGCCGGAGTCGGTCTCGTCGAGCACCGCGATCTTCGGCTTGAGCAGCTCCAGCTGGAGGATCTCGTGGCGCTTCTTCTCACCGCCGGAGAAGCCCTCGTTGACGTTGCGCTCGGCGAAGGCGGGGTCCATGTTGAGGCGCTCCATGGCCTCCTTGACCTCCTTGACCCAGTGGCGCAGCTTGGGGGCCTCGCCGCGGACGGCGGTGGCGGAGGTGCGCAGGAAGTTGGAGACCGAGACGCCGGGCACCTCGACGGGGTACTGCATCGCGAGGAACAGGCCGGCGCGGGCGCGCTCGTCGACGGACATCTCCAGGACGTCCTCGCCGTCGAGGGTGACGGAGCCGCCGGTGATCGTGTACTTGGGGTGACCCGCGAGCGAGTAGGCGAGGGTCGACTTGCCGGAGCCGTTGGGGCCCATGATGGCGTGCGTCTCGCCCTGCTTCACGGTGAGGTCGACGCCCTTGAGGATCTCCTTCGTGGCGTTGTCGGCCTCGACGGTGACGTGCAGGTCTCGGATTTCAAGCGTTGCCATGGGTGCCTCAGGACTCCTGGGTGAGGGAGACGAGCACGTCGTCCCCTTCGATCTTTACGGGATATACGGGGACGGGGCGCGTCGCCGGAAGACTGTCGGGCTTGCCGGACCGCAGGTCGAAGCGCGAGCCGTGCAGCCAGCACTCGATGTGGCAGTCGTCGACCTCGCCCTCGGCGAGGGAGACGTTCGCGTGCGAGCAGATGTCGTTGATCGCGAAGACCTCGCCCTCGGTCCGCACGACGGAGATCGGCGTGCCGTCGAGTTCCACCCGCTTCGGGGTGTCCTCCTCCAGCTCGTCCGCTCCACAGACGCGTACGAAGGTCATGCGACCGACGCCTCCAGCTCCTTGGCGATCTTGGTGAGCAGGCGGGCCTCGATGTCCGGGACACCGATCTGCTGGACCAGCTCGGCGAAGAAGCCGTGGACCACCAGGCGGCGGGCGTCGAGCTCGGGGATGCCGCGCGCCATCAGGTAGAAGAGCTGCTCGTCGTCGAAGCGGCCGGTGGCGGAGGCGTGGCCGGCGCCGACGATCTCGCCGGTCTCGATCTCCAGGTTCGGCACCGAGTCGACCCGGGCGCCGTCCGTGAGGACGAGGTTGCGGTTCATCTCGTAGGTGTCGGTGCCCTCGGCCGCGGCCTCGATGAGCACGTCGCCGATCCACACCGCGTGCGCGTCGTCGCCCTGGAGCGCGCCCTTGTAGACGACGTTCGACTTGCAGTGCGGGACGTTGTGGTCGACCAGGAGGCGGTGCTCCTGGTGCTGGCCGGCGTCGGTGAAGTACAGGCCGAACAGCTCGGCCTCGCCGCCGGGACCGGCGTAGGCCACGCGCGGGTGCAGCCGGACCAGGTCGCCGCCGAAGGTGACGACGAAGGATTTGAAGCCGGCGTCGCGGCCGATCAGCGCGTTGTGCTGGCCGACGTGCACGGCCTTGTCGTCCCAGTCCTGGACGGAGACGACGGTCAGCTTGGCGCCGTCGCCCAGGACGTAGTCGACGTTGGCGGCGAGCACCGCGTCACCGGTGTGGTCGATGACGACCACGGCCTCGGCGAAGGCACCCAGCTCGACGACCTGGTGGGCGTAGGCGGTCCCGCCCTCGCCGTGCACGGCGATGCGGATCGGCTCGGTGAGGACCGTCTCCTTGGGGACGGTGATCACGCCGGCCTTCTCGAACGCCGCGTACGCCTGGGCGGCGACCCGGTCCACCGGGGTGCCGGCCCTGCCGACACGCGCGTCGTCGCGGCCGACGGTCTCGACGACGACGCCCTCGGGCGCGTCGATGTCGACCTTCACGCCGTCACCCGTGGCGACGGCGGTGCCGTCGTGCAGCCCGCGCAGCCGCTCCAGGGGCGTGAACCGCCACTCCTCCTCGCGGCCGTGGGGGACGGGGAAGTCCGCCACGTCGAAGGACGCGGGCGCGCTCATGCGCGTGGCGACGGTCGACTCGGCGGCCACCGCGATCTGGCCCGCGGTGGTGGACCCCACGGGGATGTTCTGAGCCTCAGCCATGGCTGTCGGTCTGCTCTCTTCCTGCGTTCCTGCGTCGGAATCTGGCGACTGCTTCGGGGGCGGGCCTCAGCCGACCGCGCCTTCCATCTGCAGCTCGATCAGCCGGTTGAGCTCGAGGGCGTACTCCATGGGCAGCTCCTTGGCGATCGGCTCGACGAAGCCGCGCACGATCATCGCCATCGCCTCGAACTCGCTCAGACCGCGGCTCATCAGGTAGAAGAGCTGGTCCTCGGAGACCTTGGAGACGGTCGCCTCGTGGCCCATGGACACGTCGTCCTCGCGGACGTCCACGTAGGGGTACGTGTCGGAGCGGGAGATGGTGTCGACGAGCAGCGCGTCGCACAGCACGTTCGACTTGGACCCGTGGGCGCCCTCGCCGATCTCGACGAGACCGCGGTAGGAGGTACGGCCGCCGCCGCGCGCCACGGACTTCGACACGATGTTGGAGGAGGTGTTCGGCGCCATGTGGACCATCTTGGAACCGGCGTCCTGGTGCTGGCCCTCGCCCGCGAAGGCGATGGACAGGGTCTCGCCCTTGGCGTGCTCGCCCATCAGGTAGACGGCCGGGTACTTCATCGTCACCTTGGAGCCGATGTTGCCGTCGACCCACTCCATGGTCGCGCCCTCGTACGCCACGGCGCGCTTGGTGACCAGGTTGTAGACGTTGTTCGACCAGTTCTGGATGGTCGTGTAGCGGCAGCGGGCGTTCTTCTTGACGATGATCTCGACGACCGCGGAGTGCAGCGAGTCCGACTTGTAGATCGGCGCGGTGCAGCCCTCGACGTAGTGCACGTAGGCACCCTCGTCGACGATGATCAGGGTCCGCTCGAACTGGCCCATGTTCTCCGTGTTGATACGGAAGTAGGCCTGGAGCGGGATCTCGACGTGCACGCCCTTCGGCACGTAGATGAAGGAGCCGCCGGACCACACGGCGCTGTTCAGCGACGCGAACTTGTTGTCGCCGACGGGGATGACCGTCCCGAAGTACTCCTTGAAGAGCTCCGGGTGCTCCTTCAGGGCCGTGTCCGTGTCCAGGAAGATGACACCCTGCTCCTCCAGGTCTTCGCGGATCTGGTGGTAGACGACCTCCGACTCGTACTGGGCCGCGACACCGGCGACGAGGCGCTGCTTCTCCGCCTCGGGGATGCCGAGCTTGTCGTAGGTGTTCTTGATGTCCTCGGGCAGGTCCTCCCAGGACTCCGCCTGCTTCTCCGTGGAGCGCACGAAGTACTTGATGTTGTCGAAGTCGATGCCCGACAGGTCCGAGCCCCAGTTCGGCATCGGCTTCTTCTCGAAGAGGCGCAGTCCCTTGAGACGGAGCTTGGTCATCCACTCCGGCTCGTTCTTCTTCGCGGAGATGTCGCGGACGACGTCCTCGTTGATGCCGCGCTTGGCAGAGGCGCCGGCCGTGTCGGAGTCGGCCCAGCCGTATTCGTACTTGCCCAGGCCCTCGAGCTCAGGGTGAGCAGTCTCCGTGGGGAGCGTCATGCGGGGTTCCTCCCGGCCGTGCTTGCAGATGCGTGAGCGGTGTTCGTGGGCGCGTGCGCCGCGGGCGGCGCGTGCGAAGTCTTCGGAATGAACGTGGTGCAGACCCCGTCGCCGTGCGCGATGGTCGCGAGCCGCTGTACATGCGTACCGAGCAGCTCGGCGAAAAATTCCGTCTCCGCCTCGCACAGCTGCGGAAACTGCTCCGCGACGTGGGCGACCGGGCAGTGGTGCTGGCACAGCTGCTCGCCCTGCTGGGGGTGGGGCGCGCTCCGCGCGGTAGCAGCGTACCCGTCCTCGCTCAGGGCCTTGGCCAGGGCTTCCGCGCGTTTTTCCGCGGGGACGGACTCGACCGCCTTGCGGTACACGCCCGACTGGGCGGCGATCCTGGCGCGGGCGAAGGCGGCGATCGCCTGCTCCCCGCCCTCCTGCTCGGCGATCCAGCGCAGCGCGTCGGCGGCCAGCTTGTCGTACGACTGGTCGAAGGCGTCCCGGCCGCAGTCGGTGAGCGCGAAGACCTTGGCGGGTCGCCCGCGCGTGCGCGCGCCGTAGATCCGCTGCTCGCGGGCCTCGACCACGTCGTCGGCGACCAGCGCGTCGAGATGGCGCCGGACGGCGGCCTGGGTCAGGCCCAGGCGCCCGGCGAGCTCGGCGACGGTCGACGGCCCGTGGTCCAGGATGGAGCGCGCGACGCGGTTGCGGGTGGACCGCTCACCGGTCGCGAGTTCCTCCTGCGGAGCCTCGCCAACGTTTTTCACAACGCCATTGTTGCGTAATTCCTCGGGGGCGGGCAAGCCGTGCCGGATCATCCGGCGGTGCCCTGCGTCACTTAGGCATACCTAAGGTGACCTGCGGAAACGATCTCTGATCGACCACCGCGGGGCGACGGCGGCGCCGGCGCGGGCGGCGATCCGCTGGCGTACCCGGGCCGCTTCCGCAACACTCCCCGCATGCCCACACCCCCTCCCACCGGCCCGCTCGTCACCCGGGGCACGATCGGCACCGGCCTGCGCGAACTGGGTGTGCGCACCGGTGACACCCTCCTCGCGCACTCCTCCCTCAGCTCCCTCGGCTGGGTCTGCGGAGGGCCCGTCGCCGTCGTCCAGGCGCTGCTCGACGTCCTCGGTCCGGGTGGCACCCTGGTGGTCCCCACCCAGACCGGCGACCTCTCGGACCCGGCACTGTGGACGAGCCCGCCGGTGCCCGAGGACTGGTGGGACACCGTGCGGGCCGCGATGCCCCCCTTCGACCCGCTGATCACGCCCTCGCGCGGGGTCGGCGTGCTCCCCGAGACGGTGCGCACCTGGCCGGGCGCCCGGCGCAGCGCGCATCCGCAGACCTCCTTCGCGGCCCTCGGCGCACGCGCCGCCGAGGTCGTCGCGGACCACGCGACCGACTGCCGGCTCGGCGAGCGCAGTCCCCTGGCCGTGCTGGAACGGCTGGCCGCCAGGGTCCTGCTCCTGGGCGCGGGCTACAAGGCGTGCACCGCCTTCCATCTCGCCGAGTACCGGATCACCTCCCCGCTGGTGGAGGTGGGGCGCCCGGGACCGGTGGGGTGGGAGCGGGTGACCGAGGTGTCGATCACCTCGGAGCGGTTCGACGAACTGGGCCACGACTTCGAGCGCGACCGGCCGGTCCTGCGCGGCCGGATCGGTTCGGCCGAGGCCCGGCTGTTCCCGCTCCCTGCCGCGGTCGCCTACGCGGAACGCTGGCTGCCCGTGCACCGGCCCCGCGGGTGACGGCCCCGTGCGAAGGAGATCCCGCACCCCCGCCACCGAGCACTCTGCGGGCTACCTAGACTCGTGACCCATGCGAAGTGAGCCCGTGGTCCAGGTCCAGGCCCTGGTGAAGCGGTACGGCACGAAGACCGCGGTGGACGGCCTCGACCTGGTGGCCCGGGCGGGCGTCACCGCCGTGCTCGGTCCCAACGGGGCGGGCAAGACGACCACGGTCGAGGTCTGCGAGGGATACCGGAGGCCGGACTCCGGGACCGTCCGCGTCCTGGGCCTTGACCCGGTGAGACAGGGCTCCGCGCTGCGCCCGCGGATCGGCGTGATGCTCCAGTCGGGCGGCGTCTACTCCGGCGCCCGCGCCGACGAGATGCTGCGCCACGTCGCGAGGCTGCACGCCCACCCGCTGGACGTCGACGCGCTGATCGAGCGGCTCGGTCTCGGCTCGTGCGGCCGCACGACGTACCGCAGGCTCTCGGGCGGGCAGCAGCAGCGGCTCGCCCTGGCGATGGCCGTGGTCGGCCGTCCGGAGCTGGTGTTCCTGGACGAACCGACCGCCGGCCTCGACCCGCAGGCCCGCCACGCCACCTGGGACCTCGTGCGGGACCTGCGCCGCGACGGGGTCTCGGTGATCCTCACCACGCACCACATGGACGAGGCCGAGCATCTGGCCGACGACGTCGCCATCGTCGACACCGGCCGGGTCGTGGCGCAGGGCTCCCCGGAGGAGCTGTGCCGCGGCGGCGCCGAGAACACCCTGCGGTTCTCGGGCCGTCCCGGACTCGACGTCGCGTCCCTGCTCAAGGCGCTGCCCGCGGACTCCGCGGCCGCCGAGCTGACACCGGGCTCCTACCGGGTGAACGGCAAGGTCGACCCGCAGCTGCTCGCGACGGTCGCCTCCTGGTGCGCCCAGCACGGAGTGATGCCGGACCGCATCTCGGTGGAGCGGCACACCCTGGAGGACGTCTTCCTGGAGCTCACGGGCAAGGAGCTGCGCTCATGACCACGACCACGGACACCGCCGGCGCCTACACGCCGAAGCCGGGCGCCGCGCCGCTCGGGCGCATGATCGCGGCGCAGGCCGTGCTCGAGACGAAGATGCTGCTGCGCAACGGCGAGCAACTGCTGCTGACGGTGGTCATCCCGACGCTGCTGCTCGTCCTGTTCAGCTCCGTGGACATCATCGACACCGGAACCGGAGAGACCGTCGACTTCCTCGCCCCCGGCATCCTCGCGCTCGCCGTGATGTCGACGGCGTTCACGGGCCAGGCCATCGCCACCGGCTTCGAGCGCCGGTACGGGGTGCTGAAGCGGCTGGCCGCGTCGCCACTGCCCCGCTGGGCCCTGATGACCGCCAAGACCGCGTCGGTGCTGGTCACCGAGGTGCTCCAGGTCGTCCTGCTGACGGCGATCGCCTTCGCGCTGGGCTGGTCGCCGCACGGCAACCCGGCGACCGTGCTGCTGCTCCTGGTCGTCGGCACCGCCGCCTTCTCCGGGCTCGGACTGCTCATGGCGGGCACGCTGAAGGCGGAGGCCACGCTCGCCGCCGCCAATCTGGTCTTCCTGCTGCTCCTCGTGGGCGGCGGGGTCGTCGTACCGCTGGACAGGTTCCCGGACACGGCGCAGAGCCTGCTGGGGCTGCTGCCGGTCTCCGCCCTGTCGGGCGGGCTGCGGGACGTCCTCCAGCACGGGACCGGGGTGCCCTGGGGCGACCTGGGGATCCTCACCGTGTGGGCGGTCGTGGGGCTCGCGGCCGCGGGGAAGTTCTTCCGCTGGGAGTAGGGGCGCACGCCGGAGACCGACCCTCGTGAAAGCGTGCACAAGCGGGCGCCTACGATGGACGGCGTGCCAAACGTGACCCGCGCCGACGCCGCAGCCGCCGTGCGCAACCCGCTCGCCTTCATCGCCGCGCGCTGGACCCCGCACCCCCGGACGGTCCAGCGGGCGGCCCTCGGCGCCCTCGTCATGGCGGTGGTCATCGTCGTGACCGGCGGTGCCGTACGCCTGACCGGCTCGGGTCTCGGCTGCCCGACCTGGCCCAAGTGCACCGACACCTCGCTCACCACCACGAGCGAGATGGGCTTCCACGGCGTCATCGAGTTCGGCAACCGCATGCTGACGTACGTGCTGTGCGCCGCGGTCGGCTGGGCGATCATCGCCGCCCGGTCGCACAAGCCGTACCGGCGCGGTGTGACCCGGCTGGGCTGGCTGCAGTTCTGGATCGTGATGGGCAACGCGGTTCTCGGCGGCATCGTGGTCCTGGTCGGCCTCAACCCGTACACCGTCGCGGCCCACTTCCTGCTGTCCACCGCGCTGATCGCCGTCGCGACCGTGATGTGGCAGCGCACCCGGGAGGGCGACGCGGCACCCCGCCCCCTGGTCGGCAAGGCGGTCCAGCAGCTGATGCGGGTCCTGACCGTCGTCTCGGTGCTGCTGATCGCGGTCGGCACCGTGGTGACCGGCGCGGGGCCCCACGCGGGTGACTCCAGCGACGTCTCACGGATGCCGCTCGACTGGGAGACGGTGAGCAAGGCGCACGCCGTCCTGGCGTGGATCGTGGTGACGCTGACGTTCGCCCTGTGGTTCGTGCTGAAGGCGGTCGACGCGCCCGAGGGGCCGCCGGCCCGCACCCGCGACCTGTTCCTGGTGCTGCTCGCCCAGGGGGCCATCGGGTACGTCCAGTACTTCACCGACCTGCCCGAGATCCTGGTGGATCTGCACATGTTCGGCTCGTGCCTGGTGTGGATCGCGGTGCTGCGGGTGCTGCTCTCCCTGCGTGAGCGGTCCGAGGAGACGGCGTCCGGGCTGCCCGTTCAGGAGTACGGGGCCACCAGCGTGTCGATGGCCGGTCCCAGGTAGCTCCGGGTCAGCTCGGCGCGGCGGGCGGTCCACTCCGGCGTGGCCGCGGGCCGCGCGGCGTTCCCGTACCGCCGCTCGGCGATGTCCTCGACGACCTGGCCGGGAGCCCCCAGGGCGGGCAGCCCGTCCAGCGCCTCCCGCTTGGTGATCAGACGGCCCTCCCGCAGCGTGACGGTGGCGCGGGCGAAGGTGAGCAGGCCCAGGTCGACCCAGACGTCCTGCCGCCACGGCTCCGCCCTGCGCAGGGTCGGCCGCCAGAAGTCCCGCTGGTCGCGGACGACGAACGCCGCCAGTTCCGGATCCGGCACCGGCGGCAGCAGCTCCCGCGGCGACTCGCCGTACAGGACGCGCCCGGACTCGTGGAGTTCGCGCCGGGTGACCGGCGTGACCGTCCGCTTGAAGAGCTGCTGGTGGGCCCAGGTCAGATGCCGCTCCTCGGGGTCGGCGGCGGTGCCGGGCGACAGATAGGTGCAGTGCAGCAGTCCGGCCAGGGGTGCGGCGCGCAGGCGGGCGTGGAGCAGCCCCAGCCGCCAGGCGGTGCGGGCCGTGGCCGGCCGCGGCAGGACCGCGATCAGGTCGAGGTCGCTGCGGCCCTCCTGGTAGTCGCCCCCGCCCAGTGAGCCGTGGGCCCAGACGGCGACGGGGCCGAGGGGTTTCAGGCCGGTGAGGAAGCGGTCGAGCAGTGCGGCGGTCGGCATCCGCCCAGTGTCGACGACTCATTCCAGTCCGTACACCCGCCCGGCGTTTCCCGAGGCGATCATCCCCGCCACCCGCTGCGCGTCGCCGGGCGACCACGCCCCCTCGGCCACCCAGGTGCCCAGCACCCTGCCGAGGGCCTCGCGGAACAGCCGGGCCGCGACCACGTGCAGCTCGGGCAGGCCCTGCGCGCCGCTGGAGAAGAGGATCTTGCCGAAGGGCGCCAGCTCCAGGATCTCCGCGAGGACCGTGGCGGCCCGGGCGCCGGTGCGCAGCAGGGCGGCGCCCGAGTCGGCGTAGACGTGCGGGAAGACGCCGGCCAGATGGGCGGCGTGACGGTGGTACGGGTAGCCGTGCAGCAGGACCAGGTCGGTGCCGAGGCCGGCGGTGGCCCGCACGAAGTCCGTGAGCAGGACCGGGTCGGTGCGGTCGATGCGCAGGCCCGGCTCGCCGAGGCCCGCGTGCAGCTGGAGCGGCAGCCCCGAGGCGACGGCGATCCACAGCAGGTGGCGCAGCAGCACCGGGTCGCTCAGCTCCCCGCCGACCTCGCGCCCGGTCAGCCAGCGGGCGGCGGCCCCGCGCACCTCGCCGGCGCCGGGAGGTTCCGGCGCGAGCGACAGGCCGTGCCGTACACCGGCGACGGAGGTGAAGGCGACCGCGCCGGCGGCGGCGCCGTGCACGGCCTCGGCGAGGTTGGCGAGGAAGGACTCGACGGTCCCCGAGGTGTCGGCGACCTGTTCGGCGAGCAGTTCCAGGCGGACGATCTCGCGGGTGTCCGCGTCCGCTGCGCAGGCCATCTCGGCGGGTCCGGTGAGGTCGCCGGGCAGTCCCGCGTCGACCAGGTAGGTCGTGACGCCGCTGCCGCGCAGCAGCCGGCGGTCGGCCTCCATGACACCCAGCTCGCGGCGCCGGGCCAGGTAGCGGGCGGGCGGGCAGTGCGGTTCCAGGCCGAGCAGGGGCGGGCACCAGCGGCGTACCGCGAAGCCGGTCTGGGTGTCGAAGAGGGTGGTGCCGGGTGCGGGCGGGCCCTCGGTGCGGGCCAGCTGGGCCTCGAAGGTGCCGAGGCCCAGCTCCGTTCTCAGGACGCCGTGGCAGTACTGGTCCACCAGGGACGGCGTTTCGATCATCCGGGCTCCCCGTGCTGGGACCGTGCGCCTCGTGGCTCGCGGCCTCGCGGCTCGCGCGCCTCGCGGCTTCCTACGGTCCTAACGGGTGAACCCGGCCTCAGGTGTTGCTCGGGCCTCCGACCTGGATGCCCGCCATGCGCGACCACTCGTAGGGACCGGTCGTCACCTTGGCGGCGAACTCGCCGTCGAAGTCCTCGTGGACGGTGACCCCGGACTTCTCCACAGCCTGCCGCGCCGTCTCGTAGGAGCGCGCGACGAGATCGCCCCAGGCGCCGTCCTCGCCGACCAGCACGATCCGGGCGCCGCGTTCGCCGAGGTAGGCCACCTGGGCCTCGGCACCGCCGTGGGCCTCGGAGAAGGAGCCGATCCGCCCGGCCAGCCTGGCCACCCGGCGCTCGGCCCGCCGGTCCGCCTTCGTCTCAACCTGCTGCGTGTCTGCCATGACCAGGATGCTACCGACGGGTAGATCGAACGGCGACGGGCGGGGTGCGTGGCCTTGACCACGCGCCCCGCCCGTCGGGCGGCCTCACCATGGGGCGCTCAGCGCAGGAACGGGTCCACCGCGATCGCCAGGAACAGCACCGACACGTAGGTGATGGACCAGTGGAACAGCCGCATCTCCTTGAGCTTGCCGCCGGTGACCTCGGCCTTGGCGCGGTTCTGCAGCCCGTGGGCCTCCCACAGCCACATGCCGCCGGCCAGCAGGGCGACCGCCGTGTAGAACCAGCCGGTGTAGCCGAGCGGCGTCAGCAGCAGGGAGACGACGACCATCACCCAGCTGTAGATGACGATCTGCCGGGCGACGACCTTGTTGGAGGCGATCACCGGGAGCATCGGCACGCCGACGCGCGCGTAGTCCTCCTTGACCTTCATGGACAGCGGCCAGTAGTGCGGCGGCGTCCAGAAGAACATCACCCCGAAGAGGATGACCGGCGCCCAGGACATCGAGTCGGTCACGGCCGACCAGCCGATGAGCACCGGCAGACAGCCGGCGATGCCGCCCCAGACGATGTTCTGCGAGGTACGGCGCTTGAGGATCATCGTGTAGACGACGACGTAGAAGAGGAGCGCGCCGAGCGAGAGCCAGGCCGACAGCCAGTTGACGGTGAGGCCGAACAGCAGCGTGGAGACGACGGCCAGGGTGATGCCGAAGACCAGGCACTCCGCCGGGCCGACCATGCCGGTCACCAGGGGGCGCTGCGAGGTCCGGTCCATCAGCGCGTCGATGTCGCGGTCGATGTACATGTTCAGCGCGTTGGCGCCGCCGGCCGACAGGTATCCGCCGACGCAGGTCAGCAGCACCAGCCGCAGATCCGGAACACCCTGTTCGGCGAGGAACATCACCGGAACGGTGGTGATCAGCAGAAGCTCGATGATCCGCGGCTTGGTCAGCGCCACGAACGCCTTGACACGGGCCCCGAACGGCCGGTGACTCGGGCTCTGGTTCGTCCCGATAACCCCCGCAGGACGGGATTCAACGGCCGTCACGCACACCCCTGACAGAGACATCCCAGCAAGCCCCCCATGTGAAGTGGCGGTGAAGGCTCGCGCGTACCACGCCACTTTAGACGTTGCCCATACCTCGGCCTTCGCGGGGGTGCGCTCGTGTTGGCGGGGGTGCTGTGACGCGGGCGCTCCGACGTGCGTTCGGACAGTCGGTTGAGCAGTCAGATGAGCGGCTCCGTATTCACTTGCCGAATGCGGTTTCGCCCAGTCGACAGGCGGATCGAGAAGAGTCCCGGCAGTCTGGTTTCCAGCGGAAAAACGCACGTACTTACGGGGGTAGGCTCGACAATGGCCGGCCGATTCACGGACGCGCCGGCAGCCGGTGCATCCGTGCACCGGCATCCGACATGGAGAGGAGCCCTGACTCAGGGTGAGCACCAAGCCGACCACCGCAGACCTCGAGTGGACCGAACTGGACCAGCGGGCCGTGGACACCGCCCGCGTCCTGGCCGCCGATGCCGTACAGAAGGTTGGCAACGGCCATCCGGGTACGGCGATGAGCCTGGCGCCCGCCGCCTACACCCTCTTCCAGAAGGTGATGCGGCACGACCCCGCCGACGCGAACTGGGTCGGACGCGACCGTTTCGTGCTGTCCGCCGGCCACTCGTCCCTGACCCTCTACACCCAGCTGTACCTGGCGGGCTTCGGCCTGGAGCTGGCGGACCTCGAGTCCTTCCGCACCTGGGGCTCCAAGACCCCCGGCCACCCGGAGTACGGCCACACCACGGGCGTGGAGACCACGACCGGCCCGCTGGGGCAGGGTGTCGCCAACGCGGTGGGCATGGCGATGGCCGCCCGCTACGAGCGCGGTCTGTTCGACCCGGAGGCCGCCGAGGGCGAGTCCCCGTTCGACCACTTCATCTACTGCATCGCCGGTGACGGCTGCCTCCAGGAGGGCATCTCCGCCGAGGCCTCCTCCCTCGCGGGCCACCAGAAGCTCGGCAACCTGGTGCTTTTGTGGGACGACAACCACATCTCCATCGAGGGCGACACCGAGACCGCCGTCTCCGAGGACACCTGCAAGCGGTACGAGGCGTACGGCTGGCACGTGCAGCGCGTCGCCCCGAAGCCGGACGGCGACCTGGACCCGAACGCGGTCTACGACGCGATCGAGGCGGCGAAGAAGGTCACCGACCGGCCGTCCTTCATCGCCATGCGCTCGATCATCGCCTGGCCCGCCCCGCACGCGCAGAACACCGAGGCCGCGCACGGCTCGGCGCTCGGCGACGACGAGGTCGCCGCCACCAAGCGGGTCCTGGGCTTCGACGCGGAGAAGTCCTTCGAGGTCTCCGACGAGGTCATCGCGCACACCCGGCAGGCGCTGGACCGGGGCCGGGCGGCCCGAGCGGTGTGGGAGAAGTCCTTCCAGCAGTGGCGGGACAACAACCCGGAGCGCGCCGCCGAGTACGACCGTGTGGCCGGGGGAGAGCTGCCGAAGGGCTGGGAGGAGAAGATCCCGGTCTTCGAGGCGGGCAAGGGCCTCGCCACCCGCGCCGCGTCCGGCAAGGTGCTCCAGGCGCTCGGCGCGGTCGTCCCCGAGCTGTGGGGCGGCTCGGCCGACCTGGCGGGCTCGAACAACACGACGATCGACAAGACGTCGTCCTTCCTCCCCGAGGGCAACCCGCTGCCCGGCGCGGACCCGTACGGGCGCACCATCCACTTCGGCATCCGCGAGCACGCGATGGCCGCGGAGATGAACGGCATCGCGCTGCACGGCAACACCCGCATCTACGGCGGAACGTTCCTGGTCTTCTCCGACTACATGCGCAACGCGGTGCGGCTGTCGGCGCTGATGCACCTGCCGGTGACGTACGTGTGGACGCACGACTCCATCGGACTGGGCGAGGACGGTCCGACCCACCAGCCGGTCGAGCACCTGGCCTCGCTGCGCGCCATCCCGGGTCTGAACGTGGTCCGCCCGGCCGACGCCAACGAGACCGCCATCGCCTGGCGCGAGATCCTGCGCCGCTGGACGAAGGAGTTCGGCAAGGGCCAGCCGCACGGTCTGGCGCTCACCCGCCAGGGCGTGCCGACGTACGAACCCGACGAGGGCGCGGCCAAGGGCGGCTACGTGCTGTTCGATGCGGACGGCGGCGACGCCGAGGTCGTGCTCGTCGCGACCGGTTCCGAGGTGCACGTCGCCGTGGAGGCGCGCGAGCGGCTCCAGGCCGACGGTGTGCCGACCCGTGTGGTGTCCATGCCGTGCGTCGAGTGGTTCGAGCAGCAGGACCAGGGGTACCGGGACAGCGTCCTGCCCCCGTCCGTGAGGGCCCGTGTCGCGGTGGAGGCCGGGATCGGACTGACCTGGCACAAGTACGTGGGAGACGCCGGCCGCATCGTCTCCCTGGAGCACTTCGGTGCTTCGGCGGACGCCAAGGTGCTCTTCAAGGAGTTCGGCTTCACCGCCGAGAACGTGGCCTCGGCCGCGCGGGAATCTCTCGCCGCGGCCCGACGCTGACGCCCGTATACGACACGTAGGAGATGCATTTTCCATGACAGACGCACTCAAGCGCCTCTCCGATGAAGGCGTGGCGATCTGGCTGGACGACCTGTCGCGCAAGCGGATCACGTCCGGCAACCTCGCCGAGCTGATCGACCAGCAGCACGTCGTGGGCGTCACCACCAACCCGTCGATCTTCCAGAAGGCCATCTCGCAGGGCGACGGCTACGACACGCAGCTCACCGACCTCGCCGCCCGCGAGGTCACCGTCGAAGAGGCCATCCGGATGATCACCACGGCGGACGTCCGCGACGCCGCCGACATCCTGCGCCCGGTCTACGACAACACCGGCGGCAAGGACGGCCGGGTCTCCATCGAGGTGGACCCGCGCCTAGCGCACAACACCCGGGCGACGGTCGCCGAGGCCAAGCAGCTCGCCTGGCTGGTGGACCGGCCCAACACGCTGATCAAGATCCCGGCGACCGAGGCCGGCATCCCGGCGATCGCCGAGACCATCGGCCTGGGCATCAGCGTCAACGTCACGCTGATCTTCTCGCTGGAGCGCTACCGCAAGGTCATGGACGCCTTCCTGACCGGCCTGGAGAAGGCCAAGGAGCGCGGCCTCGACCTGTCGCAGATCCACTCCGTGGCGTCCTTCTTCGTGTCCCGCGTGGACACCGAGATCGACAAGCGGCTCGACGCGCTCGGCACCGACGATGCCAAGGCCCTGCGCGGCAAGGCCGCCGTCGCCAACGCGCGTCTCGCCTACCAGGCGTACGAGGAGGTCTTCGGCGACGACCGCTGGGCCGCCCTGGAGAAGGCCGGCGCCAACAAGCAGCGTCCGCTGTGGGCGTCGACCGGCGTGAAGGACAAGGCGTACAGCGACACCATGTACGTCACCGACCTGGTCGCGCCCAACACGGTCAACACCATGCCGGAGGCCACGCTGCTGGCCACCGAGGACCACGGCGAGATCACCGGCGACGCCGTCGCCGGCACCTACGAACAGGCCCGCGCCGACCTCGACGCGGTCGAGAAGCTCGGGATCCCCTACGAGGAGGTGGTCAAGCTTCTCGAGAAGGAGGGCGTCGACAAGTTCGAGGACGCCTGGAACGACCTGCTGAAGTCCACGGAGGCGGAGCTCAAGCGCCTCGCTCCCTCGAAGGGCTAGAAATTGTCGAGCAGCAATCCGCTGCGTGACCCCGCAGACCGACGGCTCCCGCGTATCGCGGGGCCGTCGGGTCTCGTCATTTTCGGCGTCACCGGCGATCTGTCCCGCAAGAAGCTCATGCCCGCCGTGTACGACCTCGCCAACCGGGGTCTGCTGCCGCCGGGCTTCTCGCTCGTCGGGTTCGCCCGCCGCGACTGGGAACACGAGGACTTCGCCCAGGTCGTGCACGACGCCGTCAAGGAGCACTCGCGTACTCCGTTCCGCGAGGAGGTCTGGCAGCAGCTCCTCCAGGGAATGCGCTTCGTCCAGGGCACCTTCGACGACGACGACGCCTTCGAGCGGCTGCGCGGCACCATCGAGGAGCTGGACAAGGCACAGGGCACGGGCGGCAACTTCGCCTTCTACCTGTCGGTGCCGCCGAAGTCCTTCCCGGTGGTCATCCAGCAGCTGAAGAAACACCGGCTGGCCGACCAGTCGAGCGGCTCCTGGCGCCGCGCGGTGATCGAGAAGCCGTTCGGCCACGACCTGAGGTCGGCCGAGGAGCTCAACGCGATCGTCCACGAGGTCTTCGGCTCCGACCAGGTCTTCCGCATCGACCACTACCTGGGCAAGGAGACCGTCCAGAACATCCTGGCGCTGCGCTTCGCCAACACGATGTTCGAGCCGATCTGGAACCGGTCCTACGTGGACCACATCCAGATCACGATGGCCGAGGACATCGGCATCGGCGGCCGGGCCGGTTACTACGACGGCATCGGCGCCGCCCGTGACGTCATCCAGAACCACCTGCTCCAGCTGCTCGCGCTGACCGCGATGGAGGAGCCCGCCTCCTTCGACGCGGACGCGCTGGCCGCCGAGAAGACCAAGGTGCTCGGCGCGGTCCGGCTCCCCAAGGACCTGGGCCGGGACACCGTGCGCGGCCAGTACGCGGCCGGGTGGCAGGGCGGCGCCAAGGCCGTCGGCTATCTGGAGGAGGAGGGTATCGACCCCGAGTCGAAGACCGACACCTACGCCGCGATCAAGGTCGGTATCGACAACCGCCGCTGGGCGGGCGTCCCCTTCTACCTGCGCACCGGCAAGCGCCTCGGCCGCCGGGTCACGGAGATCGCCGTCGTCTTCCAGCGCGCCCCGCACTCCCCCTTCGACACCACGGCCACCGAGGAACTCGGCTCGAACGCGATCGTCGTCCGCGTCCAGCCCGACGAGGGCGTCACCGTCCGCTTCGGCTCCAAGGTGCCGGGCACGTCGATGGAGATCCGGGACGTGTCCATGGACTTCGCCTACGGCGAGTCCTTCACCGAGTCGAGCCCGGAGGCGTACGAACGCCTGATCCTCGACGTCCTCCTGGGCGACGCCAACCTCTTCCCGCGCACCGAGGAGGTCGAGCTGTCCTGGAAGATCCTCGACCCGATCGAGGAGTACTGGGACCGGCACGGCACCCCGGCCCAGTACCCGGCCGGCACCTGGGGGCCCGTGGAGGCGGACGACATGCTGGAGCGAGACGGACGGAGCTGGCGCCGGCCATGAAGACAGACCTCACGGACACCACCGCCAGCAAGATCAACAAGGCGCTTGTCCTGGGCCGCCGGGCCATCGGCACCCCGGCCATCGGCATGGTGCTCACCCTGGTCATCGTCACCGACGAGGAGAACGCCTACGACGCGCTGAAGGCCGCGAGCGACGCCGCGCACGAGCACCCCTCGCGCACACTCGTCGTCATCAAGCGCGTCTCGCGCTCGCCCCGGGACCGCACCCGGTCCCGGCTGGACGCCGAGGTACGGCTCGGTGCCGACGCGGGCACCGGCGAGACGATCGTGCTGCGGCTGTACGGCGACGTCGTCGACCACGCCCAGTCGGTGGTCCTGCCGCTGCTGCTGCCGGACGCGCCGGTCGTGGTGTGGTGGCCGGTGAACGCTCCGCTGGACCCGGCCAGGGATCCCCTGGGCGCGCTCGCCCAGCGCCGGGTCACCGACACCTACGCCTGCGGGGAGCCGATACGGGAACTGGTGGCCCGCGCCGACGCCTACGCCCCCGGCGACACCGACCTGTCGTGGACCCGGATCACGCCCTGGCGCTCGATGCTGGCGGCGGCCCTGGACCAGACCGACTGCCGGGTGCGGTCGGTCGAGGTGGAGGGCGAGGAGTTCAACCCGAGCTGTGAGCTGCTCGCGATGTGGCTCGCGGACCGGCTGGACGTGCCGGTGGAACGCTCGGTGTCGAACGGTCCCGGTCTGACCGCGGTCCGGATGGACACCGACTGCGGTCCGGTCGTCCTGGACCGGGCCGACGGCTCACTGGCGAACCTCTCCATCCAGGGTCAGCCGGCCCGGGCGGTCGCGCTCAAGCGCCGCGAGACGGCCGAGCTGATCGCGGAGGAGCTGCGGCGCCTGGACCCGGACGACACGTACGCGTCGGCCCTGCGGTACGGGGTGAACCGGTTGAACGCGCCCGCCAAAGGAGGCGCCGGTGACCGGGACGGTGCCGCCGCGGCGGCCGGGACCGCCGCGAAAGCTCCCGCGAAGGACGCGACGCAGGAGAAGACCCCGGTAAGGAAGGCGGCGGCGAAATGAGCGACACCCCGCAGCTGGTCGTGCACCGTGACAAGGCGCTGATGGCCGAGGCCGCGGCGGCCCGGATCATCACGAAGATCGTGGACGCGCAGGCCTCCCGGGGCAGCGCGTCCGTGGTCCTCACCGGCGGCCGCAACGGCAACGGCCTGCTCGCGGCGCTCGCCGGCTCCCCGGCCCGGGACGCGGTCGACTGGGGCCGGATCGACCTGTGGTGGGGCGACGAGCGCTTCCTGCCCGAGGGTGACCCGGAGCGCAACGTCACCCAGGCGCGCGAGGCGCTGCTCGACGCGGTGCCGCTGGACCCGAAGCGCGTGCACGCGATGCCGGCGTCCGACGGCCCGTACGGTGCGGACGTGGAGGCGGCGGCCGCCGCCTACGCGCAGGAGCTGGCCGCGGCGTCCGTCCCCGAGAACCACGCCGCGGTCCCGTCCTTCGACGTCCTGCTCCTCGGCGTCGGCCCGGACGCCCACGTGGCGTCGATCTTCCCGGAGCACCCCGGAGTCCGGGAGACGGAGCGCACGGTGATCGGCGTCCACGGCTCCCCCAAGCCGCCGCCCATCCGCATCTCCCTGACCCTGCCCGCGGTCCGCGCCGCCCGTGAGGTGTGGCTGCTCGCGGCGGGCGAGGACAAGGCGAACGCGGTGGCGATGGCCCTGTCGGGCACGGGCGAGATCCAGGCCCCGGCAGCGGGCGCCCGGGGCCGCGCCCGCACCCTGTGGCTCCTGGACTCGGCGGCGGCGTCCCAGCTGCCGAGGTCGCTGTACCCACCGGCGTCGGCGTAGGTCCGAGAGCGTCCGAGAGCGAGAGAACGCCGGGTTCCGCGAGCGCGGAGCCCGGCATTCCGTCGTGGTGGGCGGCTACCGGAAGAGGTGGTCCCGCCGCTCCTGCGGACGCAGCGCGGTCAGGCCCAGGATCGAGGTGACGCTCTCGGCGTCGAAGAGCAGGTGGTTGTACTCGGCGGGAACGCGCACGTCGTTGAGCACGGCGGTCGGGGCGCCGGGCCCGGTCGGCTCCTCCGCTCCCCCGGCGGCGGCCACGGGTCCTGAGGCGTCAGGAACGGCCCGGGCCCGGTGAGTAGGGGCTGCCGGGGCCGTGACGGTGTGGCGCGAACGGCGGCGTGGCCGGCGCGTAGGGGTGGTGCGGTCCGGGCGCGAGTAGTCGACGCGCAGGTCGCCGACGCGCACGACGTACCGCTCCGCCCGCCCGGGGCCCTGGGCGAACAGCTCGCGCAGCCGCACCTCGCCGGGCTGCTCGCGGTGTTCGGCCAGCGCGGCCCCTTCCGGCCGCCGGTTGAGCCTGGTACGGCCGTCTGCGTTCATGTCGGACGTCAGCCGTCTTCCCCGGGTGTCCCAGCTGCCCCGGCTGGTCCGCCCTAGTTGGTCAGAAGTTGAGGCGGCCGACGGAGACGGAACTAGATCTCGCCGCGCAGCTTGGCGAGCGCCTCGGCGAGGATGGCCTCGCCGTCCGCGTCGCTGCGGCGTTCGCGCACGTACGCCAGGTGGGTCTTGTAGGGCTCGGTGCGCGGCGGGTCCGGCGGATTGTCCCGGTCCTGTCCGGCGGGGAAGCCGCAGCGCGGGCAGTCCCAGGTCTCCGGGACCTGGGCGTCGCTCGCGAAGCTCGGCTGTGTCTCGTGTCCGTTGGAGCACCAGAAGGAGATGCGCAGACGCGGCGCGGACTCGCCACGCTCGGCCTCGCCCATCGGCCCCGCCCCGACCCGGCTTCCCCGGATCGCGTTGCCACTTGCCACGGTCGTAACTCCCTGCGTCATGGTGCCGCGAAGCGAGTCGGCGTTTCGCTTCACTGCGAGCGCCTCAGTCTACGTAAGGCCCAACGCGCGTCTAGTGATTGGAGTTACAAGCTCCAGCGCGCAGACGCAAGCCCCATGATAGGCGGCGCCGTGCGGCGCGTACCGAACATGGGGCTTTACGTGCGGAAGTGCGTGAGGTGTCAGTTGTTGGCCTTCATGAGCAGGCCGAGCACCATGATGCACGCGAACCAGCACAGACCGACCACCACGGTGATCCGGTCGAGGTTGCGCTCGGCGACCGAGGAGCCGCCGACGGACGACTGCATGCCGCCACCGAACATGTCGGAGAGGCCGCCGCCCTTCCCCTTGTGCATCAGCACCAGCAGCATCAGCATCAGGCTGAAGACGATCAGGGCGATCGAGAACCCCAAAACCACGGCTGGACCAACTTCCTCGGATTCGGATGAACGACGGGGGCACGGTGACAGCAGGCCACCATGCCCCCGCAAGGGTACGACGTATCGCCGCTACCGCATACTCACCGGTCGATCTGCCGGTCGACCCGCCGCCGGCTACTGGTCGCGGAAGCGGACGATCTTCACGAACTCGTCCGAGTCCAGCGAGGCACCGCCGACCAGGGCGCCGTCGATGTCGGGCTTCGCCATGATCTCGGCGACGTTGCCGGACTTGACGGAGCCGCCGTACTGGATGCGGACCTTGCCGGCCAGCTCCTCGGAGTACAGCTCGGCGAGCTTGCCGCGGATGGCCGCGCAGACCTCCTGGGCGTCGTCGGCGCCGCAGACCTTGCCGGTGCCGATGGCCCACACGGGCTCGTAGGCGATCACGACGGTCTCGGCCTGCTCGGCCGGGAGGTCCTTCAGACCGCCCTCGACCTGGGCGAGGGTGTGCTCGACGTGCTTGCCGTCCTCGCGGACGTCCAGCTCCTCGCCGACGCACAGGATCGGGGTCAGACCGTGCTTGTAGGCGGCCTTGACCTTGGCGTTCACCAGCGCGTCGCTCTCGCCGTGGTACTGGCGGCGCTCGGAGTGGCCGATCGCGACGTAGGTGCAGCGCAGCTTGGCCAGCATCGGGCCGGAGATCTCGCCGGTGTAGGCGCCGCCGTCGTGGGCGGAGACGTCCTGGGCACCGTACTTGATCTTGAGCTTGTCGTGCTCGACCAGTGTCTGCACCGAGCGCAGGTCGGTGAAGGGTACGAGGACGGAGACCTCGACGGCGTCGTAGTCCTTGTCCGCGAGGGCGAAGGCGAGCTTCTGGACGTGCGCGATGGCCTCGAGGTGGTTGAGGTTCATCTTCCAGTTGCCCGCCATCAGCGGCGTGCGGGTGGTCATCGGGGTCAGTCCTCCAGTGCGGCGAGGCCGGGGAGCGTCTTGCCCTCGAGGTATTCGAGGGAGGCGCCGCCACCGGTCGAGATGTGGCCGAATGCGTTCTCGTCGAAGCCGAGCGTGCGTACGGCCGCGGCGGAGTCGCCGCCGCCGACCACGGTGAAGCCCGGGGCGTCGAGGAGGGCCTGGGCGACCGCTTTGGTGCCCTCGGCGTAGTCGGGGTGCTCGAAGACGCCCATGGGCCCGTTCCAGAACACGGTGGCGGCGTCGGCGAGCTTCGATGCGTACAGCTTGCGGGACTCGGGACCGATGTCCAGGCCCAGCTGGTCCGCCGGGATGGCGTCCGCGGCGACGGTGGTGGGGTGGGTCGGGGCCTTGGCCTTCAGGTCCGGGAACCCGCCCGAGACCAGGACGTCGACGGGGAGGACCAGCTCGACGCCGTTCTTCTCCGCGCGCTCGATGTACTCCTTGACGACCGGGATCTGGTCCTCCTGGAGCAGGGAGACGCCGACCTCGTACCCCTTGGCCTTCAGGAAGGTGTACGCCATGCCGCCGCCGATGAGGAGCCGGTCGGCCCTGCCGAGCAGCTGGTCGATGACGGCGAGCTTGTCGGAGACCTTGGCGCCGCCGAGGGCGACGACGTAGGGGCGCTCGACCTCGTCGGTGAGCTTCTTCAGGACGCCGACCTCGGTGGCGATGAGGTGGCCGGCGTAGTGCGGCAGCCGCTTGGGGAGGTCGAAGACCGAGGCGTGCTTGCGGTGCACCGCACCGAACCCGTCGCCGACGTAGACGTCCGCGAGGCCCGCCAGCCTGTCGGCGAAGGCGGCGCGCTCGGCGTCGTCCTTGCTGGTCTCGCCCGCGTTGAAGCGCAGGTTCTCGATGACGGCGACCCGGCCGTCGGCCAGAGCGGACACGGTGGACTCGGCGGAGGTGCCGACCGTGTCCTCGGCGAAGGCGACGTCGGCGCCGAGCAGTTCCCCGAGACGGGCGGCGGCCGGGGCGAGGGTGAAGGCGGGGTCCGGGGCGCCCTTGGGGCGGCCCAGGTGCGAGGCGACGATCACGCGAGCGCCCGCGTCGGCCAGGGCCTTGACGGTGGGCACTACGGCGCGGATGCGGCCGTCGTCGGTGATGGTGGTGCCGTCCAGCGGCACGTTCAGGTCGGCGCGGACGAAGACGCGCTTGCCCGCGACGCCTTCGGAGAGCAGTTCGTCGATCGTCTTCAAGAGGGCTCCTGGGTTCTCGGATCGCTCGTGATCCTACGAGGGCTGGTCGCGGCGGACGCGACGCAGGGCCCGGACAGCGCGGCCTTGCGCTGCCCGAGCCCTGCTACCGCATCGAGGTGCCTTGCTGAAGTCGATCAGAGCTGGTTGCCGACGAAGACCGTGAGGTCGACGAGGCGGTTCGAGTAGCCCCACTCGTTGTCGTACCAGCCGAGGATCTTCACCGTCCTGCCGTCCTGGACCATGGTCAGGGAGGAGTCGAAGGTGCAGGAGGCCGGGTCGCCGGTGATGTCCGAGGAGACGATCGCGTCCTCGGTGTAGAACAGGAAGCCCTTGAGGTCGCCGTCGTCGGCGGCCTTCTTGAACGCGGCGTTGACCTCGTCCTTGGTGACCTCGCGCTGGAGCTCCACGACCAGGTCGGTGGCCGAGCCGGTGGGGACCGGGACGCGCATCGCGATGCCGTCGAGCTTGCCCTTGAGCTGCGGCAGGACCAGCGCGGTGGCCTTGGCCGCACCCGTGGTGGTCGGGATGATGTTCTCCGCGGCGGCACGGGCGCGGCGCAGGTCCTTGTGCGGGAAGTCCAGGATCCGCTGGTCGTTCGTGTACGCGTGCACCGTCGTCATCAGGCCCTTGACGATGCCGAAGTTCTCGTCGAGGACCTTGGCCATCGGCGCCACGCAGTTGGTGGTGCAGGAGGCGTTGGAGATGACGTGGTGGTTCGCCGGGTCGTACTTGTCCTGGTTGACGCCCATCACGATGGTGATGTCCTCGTCCTTGGCCGGAGCCGAGATGAGGACCTTCTTCGCGCCACCGGCGATGTGCTTCTCGGCGTCCGCCTTCTTGGTGAAGATGCCGGTCGACTCGATCACGACGTCGACACCCAGCTCACCCCAGGGGATGTCGGCCGGGTTGCGCTCGGAGAGGACCTTGATGGTCCTGCCGTCGACGGTGATGGTGTCCTCGGTGTGCGTGACCTCCTGCTTGAGGCGGCCGAGGATGGTGTCGTACTTCAGCAGGTGGGCGGTGGTCGCGGTGTCACCCAGGTCGTTGACAGCCACGATCTCGATGTCTGCACCCTGCTCCAGCAGCGCGCGGAAGTAGTTACGACCGATGCGGCCAAAGCCGTTGATGCCTACGCGGATCGTCACGAACCGATCTCCTCGTTGGTACGCCGGCCCGATGTGCCGGCGAGCTGTGTTTGGGATGTCCCCGACCACCTCCGACCCTACCTCCCTGCGGCGTCGGGGGTGACATCGAGACGGCCCATACCCGGCAGGGCGGTCCGTACCCGCCAGTAGGGGTACGGACCGCCCTGGGCGACGGGGACCGATCACCCGAATGCGCTACACCGTGTCAGTCCCCCGCGCACCGGAATTCACTCGTCCAGGGCACGCAGCGCCTGCCGGACCAGTGCCGCGCGGGCGGCCGGTTCGGCGAGGTGCTCAAGGCCGAAGCCCAGCAGCACCGTGTCGTCCGTGGTGACCGCGCCGTACGTCTGGAACAGGGTCCCGGTGCGGGACCAGTCCTTCAGGACGGCGGGGCTGCCCGCGGGGGGCCCGGAGACCCGCCAGGCGCCCAGCGAGGTCTCGAAGCCCTCCGTCTGCGTCGCCGTACCGCCCACGACCAGGGAGGCCTCGTCGGCGAGGACGCCGCGGCCGCCGCTGCCGGGGTCGGTGACGTAGGCGATCGACAGCTCGACGGACTTCCCGGCGTAGGCGCTCAGGTCGAACCCGACCTGCTTCCAGCCGCCGGAGGAGCCGGTGAGGCTGTTCCACCGCCCGGTCGTGCCGGCCGCGGTGCAGCCGTCGTCGGACAGGGTCAGGTAGTGCTCCAGCCAGGGGTGCTCGCCCATGTAGAACCCGGCCGCGCACTCCGCGGGCACGGCCGTGCCGGTGGCACCGCCCGCCTCGGCGAGCGTGGTCCAGTCGTCGGCGCCGGTGGTGTGCGCCTCGACCAGGGCGTGGTCGTAGCCGCCCTCGGTGTCCCACAGCAGCTGGGTGCGGAGCGTGGGCCGGTCGGCGGCGGTGACGCCGGTGAGGTCGACGGTGCGGGTGAGGCGCTTGTAGGCGTCGTCGGTGTGGACGGCGGCGGCCATCCACCCGCCCGCGTACGGCCCGTACGGGTTGACCGTCCCGGCGAACTTCCCGGCGCCCTCACTCGCGAACTGCGGGTAGGTGCCGGGATCGAGCTCGTCGGAGGTCACGCTGTACGTGCCGGCGGCGTTCAGCGGGTTGCCGGGGGCGTCGCCGAGCGTGCCGCCGGCTCCGTCGAGTTCTCCGGAGCCGGTGAAGCCGGTGGCGCCGGACGTCGAGGTGCGGGTGTAGGCGCCCAGGTAGTACTGGCTGAAGTCGTCGGAGAGGGTGCCGCCGCCGAGGTCGACGTCACCGCCGGCCTGCTCGCCGGCCTCGACCAGGCTGCCGCCCTCGTTGAGGAAGGCGCGCAGCTGGAGCTGGGTGGCGTTGCCGGGCACCGCGGCGCCCGTGTAGTGGACGACGGTGTCGAAGTGGCCGAGGACGCCGAGCGCGTCGGGAGCGCCCTGCGTGGCGACGTCCCAGACGGCCGCTCGCCGGCCGTTGGCCTTGAGGGCGTCCACGTACGTGCGGGTCTGCGTGGCCTTAGCGCCCTCCTCGGCGACGACGAGGACGTTGGCGCGGGGCCGCTCGGCGACGGTGTACGTGAAGTGCTCGCTCTCGGTGCGCTTGCCGTGCCTTCCGTGCCTGTCAGGGGTTCCCCGCTCCGTCTCGCCGGTGAACCAGACCTCGACGCGGTCGCCGGGGTCGCCGTGCCCGACCCTGGCCCGGTACTCGTCGAAGTACAAGTTGTCCTCGCCGCCGTACGTCTCGCCGCCCCGCCAGGGCCGCAGCGCCTCGTCGTGCGTGCGTCCGCCGTTGACCCGGTACTTCAGCTCCTTGTGGCGCACGGACTTGCGTACGACGACGGAGACCTCCTGGTCGGCGCCGCGCGCGTAGGAGGTGGTGAAGGGGGCCGGGGTGAAGTCGGCGGCGTCCAGGCCGACCGAGGAGGACGGACGGTCGGGGTGGGCGGCGGTCTCCGCGACGGAGAGCGCGAACGGGACGTTCTTGGCGAACTCCTGCTGGATCAGCTTCTCGTCGTCGGGGAAGTTGAAGCCCGACCGGCAGTCGCGCGCGTTCCACCGGTCGTCGGGGTCCACGTCGGAGACGGTCTGGCAGGTCGACATCTCCGGGGTGAACATCGCCATGCCGTTGACGTTGGCCGCGTGCCCGTCAGCCTCGCCGTTGGTGGTGTACAGCTCCGAGGAGACCTGCGGGTGGTAGCCGGGGACCGCGGAGTTGTCGGGCGTGCCGGCCAGCGCCTTGTAGAGGACGTCGTCCGGGGTGTTGGTGGCCACCTGCCAGCCGACGCCGTAGAGGAGGAGTTCGGCGGCGGAGTGGTAGTTGATCCCGTACGCGAAGCCGATCCGCTTCTCGAAGGCGTCCAGCGCCTTGGTCTCGGGCTCGGAGCCCGGGCTCGCGCCGCGGTAGGTCTCGCTGGTGGGGTTGGGGGACGAGCCCTCGTCGTCGTACCCCCACTTGTAGCCGAAGTTGCGGTTGAGGTCGACGCCGTCGCCGGTGCCGATGGTGCCGTCGCCGTTGACGTCGCGCAGGTTCTTGCGCCAGAGGCGGTGGTCGGTGTCCTCGAAGGTGTAGTCGTAGCCGTCGGGGTTGGCCGACAGGACGAACCACAGCTCGGTGGAGTCGACGATCTTCCTGATCCGCCGGTCCTTCTTGTAGTTGTCCAGGTAGTGGTGCATCAGCCGCCGGGTCATCTCCGGGGTGATCCACTCACGCGCGTGCTGGTTGGACATGTAGAGGACGGACGGCTTGGAGCCGTCCTTCGACTTCTTCGCGTGCCTGGTGAGCTTGAGCGCCAGGATGTCCTGGCCGTTCACGGTCTTCCCGATGGAGACGACCTTGGTGAGACCGGGGTTCTCCCGCGCGGTGCGCAGGATCTCCTCGCGCAGGCCGCCGCTGCCGCTGTACGGGCGGAAGACGCCCTCGGCGGCGTCCTCGACCCGCTTCTCGGCCTTGGTGGACAGGGTGTGTTCGGCGAGGTCGACACCCTGCTTCTCCAGCGTGCCGGCCTGCTTTTCGGTGAGGTAGAGCTCCACGGCGGCCGTGCCCCGGTCGGGGACCTGCTCGCCGAGTTCGTGGCCGTCCTGTCCGGCGGCCAGCAGCAGGGGTACCTGCTCCCGGGTGACGTCGGCGCGGAAGACCTTCACTTCGTTCGCGTCCGGGGTCACCGGATCCGCGGGTTGCGCCTGGGCGATGGGCGCGAAGCTCGCTCCGCCGATCAGGAGCGCGCCGACAGCGAGGATCGATCTCGCTCTTCGTCTCATGAACCCCCCTAGATGGGGCCTGTCCAACAGGCCTGGGTTCGCCACAGTGGCGAACAGATGCCAGGCTCATGACAGCTCATGATCGAGTCAAGAGTGCGGCAAGGACACGCTGAAGCCGGTGCCGGTCACCCAAGTGGGCTCCGGCACCGGCTTGTTGGCTCTGTTTTCGCAGGCCGGCCCGTCGGCGGCCGGGTCAGCCGACGAGGTTGTCGGCCAGCTCCTCGCCGATGTTGGCGTCGGTGCCGGCGATGCCGAGGTCCGAGGCCCGCTTGTCGGCCATGGCCAGCAGGCGGCGGATGCGGCCGGCGACGGCGTCCTTGGTCAGCGGCGGGTCGGCGAGGGCACCCAGCTCCTCCAGGGAGGCCTGCTTGTGCTCCATGCGCAGCCGGCCCGCGGCGGCGAGGTGCTCGGGCACGTCGTCGGCGAGGATCTCCAGGGCGCGCTGGACCCGGGCACCGGCGGCGACGGCCGCGCGGGCCGAGCGGCGCAGGTTGGCGTCGTCGAAGTTGGCGAGGCGGTTCGCGGTGGCGCGGACCTCGCGCCGCAGCCTGCGCTCCTCCCAGGCCAGTACCGAGTCGTGGGCCCCGAGACGGGTGAGCAGGGCGCCGATCGCGTCGCCGTCGCGGACCACGACCCGGTCCACGCCGCGCACCTCGCGGGCCTTGGCGGGGATCGACAGCCGGCGGGCGGCGCCGACCAGGGCGAGCGCCGCCTCGGGGCCCGGACAGGTCACCTCCAGGGAGGAGGAGCGGCCGGGCTCGGTGAGCGAGCCGTGCGCCAGGAAGGCCCCGCGCCAGGCGGCCTCGGCGTCGCAGGTGGCCCCCGAGACCACCTGCGGCGGCAGGCCCCGGATCGGGCGGCCCCGGCCGTCCACCAGGCCGGTCTGCCGGGCCAGCTGGTCACCGCCCGCAACCACCCGAACGACGTAACGCGAACCGCGGCGCAGTCCGCCCGGCGCCATCACGATCAGCTCCGAGCCATGCCCGAAGATCTCCAGGATGTCCTGCTTGAGCCTGCGGGCCGCCCGCGCGGTGTCCAGCTCCGCCTCGATCACAATGCGCCCGCTCACCAGGTGAAGGCCGCCGGCGAACCGCAGGGCGGCGGAGACCTCCGCCTTTCTGCAGCAGGTCCGGGTGACGGGGAGCCGGGAGATCTCGTCCTTCACCGCTGCCGTCATCGCCATGGGCCGATCCTTCCATGCATCCGAAAAATACGGTCGTACGCGGCGGCCAGCAGCTCCGGGTCGTGTCTCGGGGTCCCGTCGGTCCGGGCGACCGGAGCCAGCTCGACCGCGGCACCGAACCGTTTCGCGGCATCGGTGAGCGAGTCACGGTCGGGCACGGCGGCCTCGTCGGCCAGCACCACGTCCAGGGCGAGTTTAGGGGCGTGTCGTCCCAAAACCTCCAAATGACGCTGCGGAGAGAAGCCCTCGGTTTCTCCGGGCTGCGGGACGAGGTTCAGCGAGAGCACCCGGCGGGCCTTCGTCTCGACCAGCGCGTCCAGCAGATCGGGCACGAGCAGGTGCGGGATGACCGAGGAGAACCAGGAGCCGGGCCCCAGCACCACCCAGTCGGCGTCCAGGACGGCGTCGACCGCCTCGAAGACGGCTGGCGGGTCGTTGGGCACCAGGTGCACCGACTGCACCTCGCCGGGAGTGAGCGCCACGTTCGCCTGACCCCGTACGGTGTCCACCTCGTCGGGCCGGTCCGGGTCGTGGCCCCTGACCAGGGCCTGGAGCTCCAGCGGCACGGCGGACATGGGCAGCACGCGTCCGTGCGCGCCGAGCAGCTTGCCCACCAGGTCCAGCGCCTGGACGTGGTCGCCGAGCTGCTCCCACAGGGCGACGATCAGCAGATTGCCGACCGCGTGTTCGTGCAGGTCGCCCTGGGACTGGAAACGGTGCTGGATGACGCGGGCCCAGGTCTGGCCCCAGTCGTCGTCGCCGCACAGCGCGGCCAGCGCCTTGCGCAGGTCGCCGGGCGGCAGGACGCCCAGCTCGTCCCGCAGACGCCCGCTGGAGCCGCCGTCGTCGGCCACGGTGACGACGGCGGTGAGGTCGCCGGTGATCCGGCGCAGTGCGGCGAGCGAGGCGGACAGGCCCATGCCGCCGCCGAGGGCGACGACCTTGGGCTGTGCGCCCCGGCGGCGCGGCTTGCCGCCGCGCGTCTGTTCGGGCCGGGCGGCGCGGGTGTCGGCGGGTCTGCCGCCGCGCCCCTCGGGCACCACCCGGCGCAGCCTGCTCAGCCGCGGAGTACGTCCTGTCATTCCCGTCCCATGTCCCGGTGGACGACCACCGTCTCCACGCCCTCGGCTGCTAGCCGGGCTGCGAGCTTCTCCGACATGGCCACGGACCGGTGCTTGCCGCCGGTGCAGCCGACGGCGACGGTCACATAGCGCTTGCCCTCACGACGGTAGCCCGCGGCGATCAGCCGGAGCAGCTCGGCATAGCGGTCGAGGAACTCCTTGGCGCCGGGCTGGTTCAGGACGTAGCTCGACACCTCCTCGTTGAGTCCGGTGAAGGGGCGCAGCTCCGGGACCCAGTGCGGGTTGGGCAGGAAGCGCATGTCGACGACGAGGTCGGCGTCTACGGGGAGGCCGTACTTGAAACCGAAGGACATCACCGTGGCCCGCAGCTCGGGCTCCTCGTCGCCGGCGAACCGGGCGTCCATCTTGGCGCGCAGCTCGTGCACGTTGAGGCTGGAGGTGTCGATCACCAGGTCGGCGTCGCCGCGCAGCTCGCGCAGCAGTTCCCGCTCGGCGGCGATGCCGTCGACGATGCGGCCGTCGCCCTGCAGGGGGTGCGGGCGGCGCACCGACTCGAAGCGGCGCACCAGGGCGTCGTCGGAGGACTCCAGGAAGACGATCCGGCGGGTGACGCCGCGGGCGTCGAGGTCCGCCAGGGACTCCCGCAGGTTGTCGAAGAAGCGCCGGCCCCGGACGTCGACGACCACCGCGATGCGGGCCACGTTGCCCTGCGAGCGGGCGCCGAGCTCCACCATGGTGGGGATCAGTGCGGGCGGCAGGTTGTCGACGACGAACCAGCCCAGGTCCTCCAGGCACTTGGCGGCCGTCGAGCGGCCCGCTCCGGACATGCCGGAGATGATCACCAGCTCGGGGATGGCCGCCTCGTGCGCCCCGGCTGTTTCCTTGCCCGTACTCACCTGTGCTCCGTCGTCGCGGGTCTGTTCTCGTTCCGCTGTGGGCTGTGCCTCGTGCTCGGTCATCTCTCCTGCCCCCGTCGTTCGTCCGGGGTGCCCGCGGACACGGGCTCCCCCGGGGCATCCGCCCTCGTCCCGGGTGCCCCGTCCTCCGTCTCGGGTGCCCCGTCCTCGTCATCCATGATCTCTCCGGTCGCCGTGTTCACGGCGGGAGCGGCCGGGGCGGCCCCGGCCAGGGCCACGGCCACGGTCTCCGCCGTCTTACGGCCTATGCCGGGCACCTCGCAGATCTGGTCGATCGTCGCCGACCGCAGCTTCTTCACCGACCCGAAGTGCTTGATCAGCGCCTGCTTGCGGGTCTCCCCCAGGCCGGGCACGTCGTCCAGTGGACTGGAGCGGAAGCGCTTGGAGCGCTTGGAGCGCTGGTAGGTGATCGCGAAGCGGTGGGCCTCGTCGCGGACCCGCTGCAGCAGGTACAGGCCCTCGCTGGTGCGGGGCAGAACGACCGGGTCGTCCTCGCGCGGCAGCCAGACCTCCTCCAGGCGCTTGGCGAGACCGCAGACGGCGATGTCGTCGATGCCGAGCTCGTCCAGCGCCCGCTGGGCGGCCGCGACCTGCGGCTGTCCGCCGTCGACGACGACGAGCTGGGGCGGGTAGGCGAAGCGCTTGGGACGGCCGTCGTCGTCCTTGAGCGCCGGGCCGTCCATGAGGATCTCACCGTCGTCGGCGCCGGCTCGGCCCGTCGTGGCGGCCGGCGCCTCGGAGGCGGTGGGTCCGTCGGGCGCGGTGTGGCCGGTCGTGGCGGCCCGGCCGTTCGCGCCCTGCTCGCCGTACTCCAGGCCCTCGCCGTCCGCCCACTCGCCGGTCCTCTCCTTCTCGGCGAGGTAGCGGCGGAAGCGGCGGGTGATGACCTCGTGCATGGAACGGACGTCGTCCTGTCCCCTGAAGCCCTTGATCTGGAACCGTCGGTATTCGCTCTTCCGGGCCAGCCCGTCCTCGAAGACGACCATGGAGGCCACGACGTCGTCACCCTGGAGGTGCGAGATGTCGTAGCACTCGATCCTGAGCGGGGCACTGTCGAGAGCGAGGGCCCCGGCGATCTCCTCCAGGGCTCGCGAGCGCGTGGTCAGGTCGGAGGCGCGCTTGGTCTTGTGCAGGACGAGGGCCTGCTGGGCGTTGCGCTGGACGGTCTCCATCAGCGCCTTCTTGTCGCCGCGCTGCGGGATGCGCAGCGACACGCCCGACCCCCGGCGGCCGGTCAGCCACTGCTGGACGGGCTCCACCGGGTCGGGCAGGGCGGGGACCAGGACCTCCTTGGGGACCGCGTCCCCGGTCTCCTCGCCGTACAGCTGCTGCAGGGCGTGCTCGACGAGGGCTCCGGTGGTGATCTCCTCCACCTTGTCGGTCACCCAGCCGCGCTGGCCGCGCACGCGTCCGCCGCGCACGTGGAAGATCTGGACGGCAGCCTCCAGCTCGTCCTCGGCCACCGCGATCAGGTCGGCGTCGGTGGCGTCGGCCAGCACGACCGCGCTCTTCTCCATCGCCTTCTTGAGGGCTCCGATGTCGTCCCGCAGGCGCGCCGCCCGCTCGTACTCCATCTCCTCGGCCGCCTCGGCCATCTGCCGCTCCAGGCGGCGCAGGTACGTGCCGGTGCGGCCGGCCATGAAGTCGCAGAACTCGTCGGCCAGGTCCCAGTGGTCGTCGGGGTCGATCCGGCCGACGCAGGGCGCCGAGCACTTGCCGATGTAGCCGAGCAGGCAGGGGCGGCCGGTACGGGCGGCGTTCTTGAAGACGCCCGCGGAGCAGGTGCGCACCGGGAAGACACGCAGCAGCAGGTCGACGGTGTCGCGGATCGCCCAGGCGTGCCCGTACGGACCGAAATAGCGCACGCCCTTCTTCTTGTGGCCACGCATCACCTGGACGCGCGGGAACTCCTCGTTCATCGTCACCGCGAGGTACGGGTAGCTCTTGTCGTCGCGGTACTTGACGTTGAACCGGGGGTCGAACTCCTTGATCCAGGAGTACTCCAGCTGCAGCGCCTCGACCTCCGTGGACACCACCGTCCATTCCACGGACCCGGCCGTGGTGACCATGGTGCGGGTGCGGGGATGGAGGTTCGCCAGGTCCTGGAAGTAGTTCGCCAGGCGCTGGCGCAGGCTCTTCGCCTTTCCGACGTAGATCACCCGGCGGTGCTCGTCACGGAACCTGTACACCCCCGGGGAGTCCGGGATCTCACCCGGCCTGGGGCGGTAGCTGGAGGGGTCGGCCATGACTCACACCCTACTGGCGGGCACCGACACTCCGGCGGGGCTGTGGACGACGGGCCGCACCCCTGTGGACGGCCGGCCGGGAAGGACGGGGAGGACGGTACGGGACCGGTCGGTCACACCGGGTGGCCCCCGAGGCGGCCGGCCCGTGCTTTCTCGGCCAGGAGCCCATGACGGTCGGGCGTCAGGTGTTGTCCGGACCAGGTCAACACGCTTCAATGCGGGGGGACTCGGGGCCTTGAAGCACGGCGTACGGATGTGAAGACCTCTGCGCCGCGACCGGGGGAGGCGGCCCCGGCCGATTCGTGTCGACGGTCTGACCAGCCGTCGTGAACTTCACAGAAAGGCCTCTGCATGCCGCACGCCACACAGCACGCGGACGTCGCCACCGCGCAACTCGACTCGGCCCTGCGCGGCGGGCCCTTCCACGTCGCCCTGCGCGCCGCGATCGCCGCACGCGGACTGCCGTTGCAGCGCGTGCAGCACCATCTGTCGCGTCACGGGGTGAAGGTGGGCGTCACGAGTCTGAGCTACTGGCAGCAGGGCGCCCGGCGCCCGCAGCGTCCGGAGTCGCTGCGGGCGGTGCGGGCCCTGGAGGAGATACTCCAGCTGCCCGAGGAGTCGCTGATACGCCTGCTCTCCGAGGCCGACGAGGAGGTCTCCGACCGGCGGCGGCCCGCGGCCCGCTCCTACCGTGCCCACCTGGCGGCGTCGGGCGTCCTGGACCGGCTGCTGGCCGAGCTGGGACACCCGTCGCCGGACGGCGGGGTGCACACCCTCGGGCACCACGAACGGATCCGGATCGGACCCGGCCGCGAGCTGGCGGGGCGCGAGTCGCACCACATCGTCCGCGCCCACCGCGACGGCGTCGACCGTTTCGTCGCCGTCCACTACGGCGATCCGGGATGCGCTCCCGCCCGGATGACCGTCCACGCGCTGGAGAACTGCCGCACGGGACGTGTGCGCACCCACCACGACACCGGTGTGCTCGTGACCGAGCTGCTCTTCGACACGCGGCTGCGGACCGGTGACACGCACCTCTTCCGCTACGGCGTCGAGGACGGCACGGCCGGTGTGTCGCGCGAGTACGTCCGCGGGTTCGGCACGGCGGGCGGGCAGTACGCGCTGCAGGTGCGGTTCGACGCCGCGGCCCTGCCGGTGCGCTGCCACCGGTTCACGCAGCACTCGCCGGCGGCACCGCGCGGCGGACGGCAGGAGCTGGCGCTCAGCGGGCAGCACCACTCGGTGCACCTCGTGGAAGCGCGCGTGCGGTCGGGGATGCTCGGGATCGGCTGGGACTGGGAGTGAATGCGGCGACGGGCGGGTGGGGCCGGTCGGTGCCGGTCAGGCTCCCGGACTCGCGATGATCCGTCCCTGCTTCACCTCGACCGGCAGTTCGATGAGCGGCGCGGTCGCCGGGGCGTGCAGCACCTCGCCGGTACGGGCGTCGAACTCGCTGCCGTGACAGGGGCAGACGAGCTTGGCCCCCTCCAGCTTCTCGATCGGGCACCCCGCGTGCGTGCAGACCGTGCTGAACGCCTTCAGGGAGCCGTTCTCGGCCCGGCTGACCACCACGTTCCCGTCCGGGAAGAGTGTGGCGGCGCCCTTGGCGACCTCTCCGTCCGCGCCGAGGTCCACGGGCGCGGTGGGCCTGGCCGGCGCGGCACCGTCGTCGTCCGGGGAGCAGGCGGTGAGGCCGAGTCCGGCCACGGGCGTGAGAGCCGCCGCGCTCAGGACGGTACGGCGGCGCGGGGCGGGACGGCCGGGCATGGGATCTCCACTGGTCGGGACGGCGGCATGCGGGTGCAGAGCGACGATATCCGGCGAGCGCGGCCGTGCCGCGGGCCGGGGGCCGGGGGCCGGACGCGGATGGTTCCTTCGAGGCCGCGTAAACGCTTGCGCAAGCGTTTACGCGTCCTCGGCGGATGAGATACCGTCCGGCCAGTGCGCGCGGACACGGCACCCGTCAGGTGCCGCACGGGGTCGATGCGCGACCGACGCGAAGGGGGCACGCCGGTGGCGACCATGGCCGATGTCGCACGGAGCGCCGGGGTCTCCGTGGCGACCGTCTCGCACGTGCTCAACGACACCCGTCCGGTGCTGCCGCACACCCGTCGGGCGGTGCTGGACGCCGTCGAGGAGCTGGGCTACACCCCGAACACCCTCGCCCGTTCCCTGGTCACCTCCCGCACGCGCTCCATCGGGCTCGCGGTGTCGGCGATCAGCAACCCGTACTTCACGGAGATCCTCCAGGGCGTCGAGGCCAGTGCCCTGGAGCACGGTTACAGCCTGCTCATCGCCGATCCGCACGACGATCCCCGGCACGAGCGCAAGGTCGTCCAGCTGCTGCACGAGCGGCGCGTGGACGGCATGATCGTCGCGCCCTCCGCCGACCCGCGCGACCTCCTCGCCTATCTCGGACGCCACCGGGTGCCGGCCGTGTTCCTCGACCGGGTCGTCGACGCGCCGGAGAGCGACGGCACACCGCGCTTCGACCAGGTCTGCGCCGAGAGCGCCGAGCCGACGACCCTGCTGGTCGGTCACCTCGCCGGACTCGGCCACCGCCGGATCGGCCTGGTCGCGGGCCGGCCGGGACTCAGCACGACCCGCGAGCGGATCACCGGATACCGGCACGGCCTGGCCGCCGCCGGGCTGCCCTTCGACGAGCGGCTGCTGGTCCACGGCGACTCCGAGGCGGCGGGCGGCGAACGGGCCACGGCGGACCTGCTGTCCCTGGCGGTACCGCCCACCGCGCTGGTCACCGCCAACAACGCGATGACCATCGGAGCCCTGCGGGCTCTTCGGGCCCGGGGTCTGTCCGTGCCCGCCGACCTCGCGCTGTGCTGCTTCGACGACTTCGCCTGGGCGGACCTCTTCTCGCCCCGGCTCACCGCCGTCGCCCAGCCCAGCAGGGAGCTGGGCGCACAGGCGGTCCGGATGCTGCTGGAACGCCTCGCCGCGCCGGACCGGCCCGCCCGGACCGTACGGCTGCCCTGCGCCTTCGTCCACCGCACCTCCTGCGGCTGCTCCGGGCAGCGCGGGCAGCCCTCCGAGCAGTCCGGGGAAGCCCATGCCGAGGCCAACGAAAGGACCCTCCCGTGATCGTCGTCGCCGGTGAGGCACTGATCGACCTGGTACCGCAGGGCACGGGCGCCCTCGCCGCGCTGCGGCCGGCGCTCGGCGGCGGTCCCTACAACACCGCCGTCGCGCTGGGCCGCCTCGGCTCGCCCGTCGCGTTCTGCTCGCGGGTGTCGTACGACGCCTTCGGCGAGGCGCTGCTCGACCGGCTGCGCGAGACCGGCGTGGACGTCTCATGGGTGCAGCGCGGCGCCGAGCCGACGACTCTGGCCGTGGCCTCGCTCGACGCGGACGGTTCGGCCGCGTACTCCTTCTATGTGGACGGGACGGCCGACCGGCTGTTCTCGGTGCCCGCCGGTCTGCCGTCCGGCACCCGGGCCGTCTCCTTCGGGACCTGTTCGCTGGTGCTGGAGCCGGGCGCGGGCGCGTACGAGGAGCTGCTGCGCGAGACGGCGGCGCGCGGCGTGTTCACGGCGCTGGACCCGAACATCCGGGCAGGACTGATCCCGGACCCGGGCGCCTACCGGGCCCGGTTCAGGAACTGGCTGCCCTCGGTGTCGCTGCTGAAGCTGTCCGCCGAGGACGCCGAGTGGCTGGGCGGCACGCCCCGGGAGTGGCTCGCGGCGGGCCCGGCCGCGGTCGTGGTCACCCGGGGCGGTGCCGGGCTGACGGCGTTCACCCGTGACGGGGGCGAGTACACGGTGCCGGGCGAGCGCGTGGAGGTGGTGGACACGATCGGCGCGGGCGACACGGTGAACGCGGCCCTGCTGCACGGTCTCGCGGCCCAGGACGCCCTCGGTGAGGGCGCCGTGGCCGCTCTGGGTCAGGACGGCTGGGCCGAACTGCTGGGCTTCGCCGCCCGCGCGGCGGCGGTCACCTGTTCCCGCGCGGGTGCGGAACCGCCGTACGCGCACGAAGTCCCCGTCTGACGGGCACCGGCCGGCCCCGGATGCCGTCCGCCTCAGACCGCCGGACGAACGGCCCGCAGGGCGCCGGGCCGGCGACCGTTCAGGCGGTCCGGGGAGGCGGCCGTGGCGTCGTCCGCGGGCAGGTGCGCGACGATCCGCTGCCCCTCCTCGACCAGTGCCGGCGTCTCGTACTGCAGCCTTGGCGGCCCGGCCTCGGGGTGCTCGATGAGCTGGGTGCCGACGCGCCGGGCCGCCACGCCGAGGCCGGCGAACCGGTCGGTGAAGGCCGCCCCCGCCGTCAGCGTCAGTTCGTCGGCCAGGTCGGTCACGTACGGGTCCCGCAGCGGTGCCTCGTGCCGGAGCTGCGCGACTAGGTCGTCGGCCACGCGGTCCCAGTCCGGGTCGGCGACGCGGGCACGCCCGTCGCTGAACAGGTACCGAAGCAGGTTGGGCCGCTCGGTCGTGAAGATCCAGCTCGGCATCCAGCCGGGGAAGGAACGCTCCCGCAGCCCCGCAGAACCACGCTCAACGCCCACGGTCCTCACAACTCCCACAGACCGCGGGTGTTGCGAGGACCGTTAGAACCCAGGATCCCCCGTGGGGCCCGGCGCTGTCCGGACTCAGGCCTTGCTCGTCCGCGTGGTCTTCTTCGCGGCGGGCTTGACGGCCTTCTTGGCCGTCTTGGCGGCGCTCGTCTTCCTCGCGGTGGTGCCGGTGACCGCCTGGGTGGCGGTCTTCTTGGCGGTTGCCTTGGTCGCGACCGTCTTCGCCGCCGCCCTGCGCGGCCTGGTGACCGAGGCCGCCGCGTCGCTGACCCGGTCGGCGCCGAGGACGTCCTGGAGGAACTTGCCGGTGTGGCTGGCGGGGACGCCCGCGACCTGCTCGGGGGTGCCCTCGGCGACCACCAGGCCGCCGCCGGCGCCGCCCTCGGGGCCCATGTCGACGACCCAGTCGGCGGTCTTGATCACGTCGAGGTTGTGCTCGATGACGATGACCGTGTTGCCCTTGTCGACCAAGCCCCCGAGGACCGTCAGCAACTTGCTGATGTCCTCGAAGTGCAGACCGGTGGTCGGCTCGTCCAGGACGTAGACGGTGCGTCCGGTGGAGCGGCGCTGCAGCTCGCTGGCGAGCTTCACGCGCTGTGCCTCGCCGCCGGACAGGGTGGTCGCGGACTGGCCGAGCCGGACGTAGCCGAGGCCGACGTCCTTCAGGGTCTTCATGTGCCGGGAGATGGCGGGGACCGCCTCGAAGAAGTCGGTCGCCTCCTCGATCGGCATGTTCAGGACGTCGGCGATGGATTTGCCCTTGTAATGGACCTCCAGGGTCTCCCGGTTGTACCGGGCGCCGTGGCACACCTCGCACGGGACGTAGACGTCCGGGAGGAAGTTCATCTCGATCTTGATGGTGCCGTCGCCCGCGCAGTTCTCGCAGCGACCGCCCTTGACGTTGAAGGAGAACCGGCCGGGCAGGTAGCCGCGGACCTTCGCCTCCGTCGTCTCGGCGAACAGCTTGCGGATGTGGTCGAAGACGCCGGTGTACGTCGCCGGGTTCGACCGCGGGGTGCGGCCGATGGGTGACTGGTCGACGTGGACGACCTTGTCGACGAGGTCGTCGCCGTCCACGCGCGTGTGCCTGCCGGGGACGTTCCTGGCGCCGTTCAGCTCGCGGGCCAGGTGCGTGTAGAGGATGTCGTTGACCAGAGTCGACTTGCCGGAGCCGGAGACGCCGGTGACGGCCGTGAACACGCCCAGCGGGAAGGACACGTCGATGTCCTGGAGGTTGTTCTCACGGGCGCCGTGCACGGTGAGGCGCCGGGAGGGGTCGTGCGGGCGCCGGATGTCGGGCAGCGGGATGGCCTTCCTGCCGGACAGGTACTGGCCGGTCTGCGACTCGGCGTTGTCGAGCAGCTCCTTGAGGGAGCCGCTGTGCACCACCTTGCCGCCGTGCTCGCCCGCGCCGGGGCCGATGTCGACGATCCAGTCGGCGACCTTGATGGTGTCCTCGTCGTGCTCGACGACGATGAGCGTGTTGCCCATGTCGCGGAGCCGGACGAGGGTCTCGATCAGCCGGTGGTTGTCGCGCTGGTGGAGGCCGATGGACGGCTCGTCGAGGACGTACAGCACGCCGACGAGTCCGGAGCCGATCTGGGTGGCCAGGCGGATGCGCTGGGCCTCACCGCCGGAGAGGGTGCCCGCCGCGCGGTTCAGCGAGAGGTAGTCCAGGCCGACGTCGACCAGGAACCGCAGCCGCTCGTTGACCTCCTTGAGCACGCGCTCGGCGATCTTCTTGTCGCGGGCGTTGAGTTTCAGCTCGCCCAGGAAGTCCGCGCAGTCGCTGATGGACATCGCCGAGACCTCGGCGATGGACTTGCCCATGACGGTGACCGCGAGGACGAGGGGCTTGAGCCGGGTGCCCGCACAGGTGGGGCAGGGCACCTCGCGCATGTAGCCCTCGAAGCGCTCGCGGCTCGAGTCGCTCTCCGCCTCGCTGTGCCGGCGCTTGACGAAGGGGATCGCACCCTCGAACGCGGTGGTGTACCGGCGCTCGCGGCCGTACCGGTTGCGGTAGCGGACCTCGACCTGGGTCTTGTGGCCGTTCAGCAGGGCCTTGCGGGCGCGCAGCGGCAGGCCCGCGAAGGGGATGTCCGTCCGGAAGCCGAGCGCGTCCGCGAGGGCGCCGATCAGGCGGCCGAAGTAGTCCTTGGTGTGCCCGTGCGACCAGGGGTGGATGGCGCCCTCGTCGAGGGACTTGTCCTCGTCGGGGACGATCAGCTCCGGGTCGACCTCCATGCGCGTGCCGATGCCGGAGCAGTCGGGGCAGGCGCCGAAGGGCGAGTTGAAGGAGAAGGAGCGGGGCTCCAGCTCCTCGAAGGACAGGTCGTCGTACGGGCAGTACAGGTGCTCCGAGTACATGCGCTCGCGCTCGGGGTCGTCCTGGGGGAGGTCGACGAAGTCGAGCACGACCATGCCGCCGGCCAGGCCGAGCGCAGTCTCCACGGAGTCGGTGAGGCGGCGCTTGGCGGAGTCCTTCACCGTGAGGCGGTCGACGACCACCTCGATGGTGTGCTTCTCCTGCTTCTTCAGCGTGGGCGGGTTGGACAGCTGGACGGTCTCGCCGTCCACCCGCGCGCGGGAGTAGCCCTTGGTCTGGAGGTCGGCGAAGAGGTCGACGAACTCGCCCTTTCGCTCGCGCACCAGCGGCGACAGCACCTGGAACCGGCTGCCCTCCGGGAGCTCCAGGACCTTGTCCACGATGGCCTGCGGCGACTGACGCGAGATCGGCCGGGAGCACTCGGGACAGTGCGGCTTGCCGATGCGGGCGAAGAGCAGGCGCAGGTAGTCGTAGACCTCGGTGATGGTGCCGACCGTGGAGCGCGGGTTGCGCGAGGTCGACTTCTGGTCGATGGAGACCGCCGGGGAGAGGCCCTCGATGAAGTCGACGTCCGGCTTGTCCATCTGGCCGAGGAACTGCCGGGCGTAGGAGGAGAGCGACTCCACGTAGCGCCGCTGGCCCTCGGCGAAGATGGTGTCGAAGGCCAGGGAGGACTTGCCCGACCCGGACAGGCCCGTGAAGACGATGAGCGAGTCACGAGGCAGGTCGAGCGAGACGTTCTTCAGGTTGTGCTCGCGCGCGCCACGGACGATGAGACGGTCGGCCACGCCGGTCCGCACCTTTCTTGAGAGAAGTGACAGGGGCGGGGCCCCCGTCATTCTCAGACTAGGGGGAGCCACTGACAACGCCGGTCGGGTTCACCGGTTGTCAACAAACCCCGACTCCCCAGCATGCCCGACGCCGCCACCGACCTTATAGCACGCGCATTCGAATTGCGGAGGCCGTCCACGGCCTTCACTCGAAGGTGTGGCCCGGTCTAGGGTCGGCGGCATGATTGATCACGCCCATGACCTGGTGTATGTACGGGACGCGACCGAGCGGCTGCTCACCGCGGTCGGGAAACTGGACAACGCGTCCGTGACGGAGTCGTCACGGCTTCCCCGCTGGAGTCGCGGCCACGTCCTCGCCCACCTCGCCCGAAACGCCGACGCCCTCGTGAACGTCCTCGAAGGACGCCCCATGTACGTCTCCGCCGAGGACCGGGACAGCGACATCGAGCGGGACGCCTCGCGCCCCCTCGACGCCCAGCTCGCCGACGTGCGCGAGAGCGCGGCCCGGTTCCAGGAGACGGGAGCGTCACCCGCGGACTGGTCCCGCACGGTGGAGCTGCGCAACGGGGTCACCGACTCGGCCTCCCGGGTGCCGTTCCGGCGGTGGGCCGAGGTGGAACTGCACCACGTGGACCTGGGCATCGGGTACGAGCTGGAGGATCTTCCGGCGGAGTTCACCGAACGGGAGACCGGCTTCCTCGCCGCCCGGTTCGCCGGGGACCCCGGTGTGCCGCCCACCCGGCTCACGGACGGCACGCGCGTGTGGCGCACGGGGCGGGAGGCCGATGCCCCCGAGGTGACCGTCACCGGTCCCCCGGCCGATCTCCTCGGCTGGCTCGCCGGTCGGCGCGAGGGCTCCGCGCTCACGGTGGCGGGCGGCCCGCTCCCTGCGCCGCCGCCCCTGTGACCCCTGGGCGGTGGACGGCCGTCCGCGGCTAGGCTGGCCGTCATGACGTACAGCGGAGAGGTCAGGGTCGGCGGCCCCGCCGACGTGCACGAACTCAAAGACCTGATGATCACCAAGGTCGCGGTCGGTCCGATGGACAACAACGCCTATCTGCTGCGCTGCCGGGCCACCGACGAGCAGCTGCTCATCGACGCCGCGAACGACGCGCACACACTGCTCGGCACGATCGGTGACGACGGCATCGCGTCCGTCGTCACCACCCATCGGCACGGCGACCACTGGCAGGCGCTCGCCGAGGTCGTCGCGGCCACCGGCGCCCGTACCCACGCCGGCCGGCACGACGCCGAGGGCATCCCCGTGCCGACCGACGTCCTGGTCGACGACGGCGACACGATCCGGGTGGGGCAGGTGGAGCTCACCGCGCGTCACCTGGTCGGCCACACGCCTGGCTCCATCGTCCTGGTCTACGACGATCCGCACGGACATCCCCATGTGTTCACCGGGGACTGTCTCTTCCCTGGCGGTGTGGGCAACACCCACAAGGATCCGAAGGCGTTCGCGAGCCTGATCCACGACGTGGAGACCAAGGTCTTCGACGTGCTCCCCGACGAGACCTGGGTCTACCCCGGGCACGGCGACGACACCGCGCTCGGCACGGAGCGGCCGCACCTGCCCGAGTGGCGGGCGCGCGGCTGGTGACGGGTCGTGCGGGAGGTACGAGCCCGCGCCCCCGCACCTCCGTACGCGCCCCGTGTGAAGCGTTCGCACACTCCCGCGGGCCGCGCGCGCTCCCGGCGCACCGGTGCGGCGCGGTCGACTGGACATGGCCCCGCGCAGGACGACGGCTCCTGGGCGGCGCGGGCCGCCGGCCTCCCGATCCCCGCCCTCGGCCGGCGCCTCAGGTCCTGGCCGACCCTGCCCCGGCCAGGGCCGCGATCCGCTCCACGCCGAACACGTATCCCTGCACTCCGCATCCCGCGACGACACCGTCGGCACGCTGCGAGACGTAGGAGTGGTGGCGGAACGGTTCACGCTGGTGGATGTTGGAGATGTGGACCTCCACCACGGGCAGCCCGTCGCAGGTGTTGAGCGCATCCAGGATGGCGACGGACGTGTGCGAGTAAGCGGCGGGGTTGATCACGATTCCGCAGTGGCTCAGCCGGGCCTCGTGGATCCAGTCGACCAGTTCGCCCTCGTGATTGGACTGCCGGAAGTCCACCGTGCCGCCGTGCGCGGCCGCCGCCTTCACGCACAGGGCCTCGACGTCGGCGAGGGTGTCGGAGCCGTAGATCTCCGGCTGGCGCTGGCCCAGCAGGTTCAGGTTGGGGCCGTTGAGGATCATGATCGGGGCGTTGGCCAGGGTGCGGGGCACGGTTCCTCCGGTCCGGGAGAGGGGCGGCGGTTCTTGCGCGACCGCTGCTCGGTCCCCGGTTTATCACGGTGCGCCGACCCGCCGGGCGGCCGTACCCTCCGCGCATGACGATGATCGCGTACCCGCCCAAGCCCTCGCCCGGCGATCGCGTCGCGGTGCTGTCCCCCTCTTCCGGGTTGCCTGGACTCCTCCCACTCCCCTACGAGTTGGGCCTGGAGCGACTGCGCAAGGAGTACGGACTGGAGCCCGTCGAGTACCCGGCCACCCGGAAGACGGGTTCGACGCCCGCCGAACGTGCCGCCGACCTCCACGCGGCCTTCGCCGATCCCGGCATCAAGGCGGTGTTCGCCTCGATCGGCGGCGACGACCAGATCACCGTCCTGCCGTTGCTGGACCGGGAGCTGATCCGGGCCAACCCGAAGCCGTTCTTCGGCATGAGCGACAACACCAACCTGCTCGCCTACCTGCGCAACACGGGCATCGTCGGCTATCACGGCGGTAGCGTCATGGTTCAACTGGGACGTCCCGTCGCCATGCACCCGCAGACCGCCGCGTCCCTGCGCGCGGCGCTGTTCACCTCGGGCCCCTACGAGGTGCGGCCCGCCGAGCACTGGAACGACGTCGGCCGCGACTGGGCCGACCCCGCGACCTTCGACGCCGAGCCGGAGATGCGGCCCGGGGCGGGCTGGTCCTGGGTGAACGCCGACCGGGTGGTCGAGGGACGCGGCTGGGGCGGGTGCCTGGAGATCCTCGGCTGGCTGCTGATGGCCGACCGCGAGATCGCGCGCGATCCTGCGGAGTACGACGGTGACGTGCTGTTCCTGGAGACGTCCGAGGAACTGCCGAGCGCCGAGGAAGTGTTCCGCACCCTGCGCAACATGGGCGAGCGCGGGCTGCTCGGCCGCTTCTCCGCACTCCTGATGGGCCGCCCGAAGACGTGGTCCTTCGAGCGCCCCAACAGCCCGGAGGAGGCCGCCCGGTACGCGGCGGACCAGCGTGCGGCGGTACTCCGTGCGATGCGGGCCTATGCTCCCGAAACCATGATCGTCTTCGATGTGGACCTCGGCCACACCGATCCGCAGGTGGTCGTCCCGTACGGAGGCACCGTGCGGATCGACGGACCCGCCCGGCGTGTCACCGTGACCTACTGACGCGTCGGGCGTCTACGGGTTGATGGCGAGCTCCAGATAGGCCGCGAACAGCACCAGGTGGACGCCTCCCTGCAAGGGCGTGGCCCGGCCCGGCACGACCGTCAGCGAGGCCACCACCACGGTCAGGGCGAGCAGCACCATGTGGATGGAGCTGAGGCCGAGGACCAGCGGACCGGAGAGCCATACGGAGGCCAGGGCGACCGCCGGGATGGTCAGGCCGATGCTGGCCATGGCCGAGCCGAGCGCGAGGTTCAGGCTGGTCTGCACCCGGTCGCGGCGCGCGGAACGCACGGCGGCGATCGTCTCGGGGAGCAGGACCAGCAGGGCGATGACGACGCCGACGACGGCGTGATGGAGCCCGGCGGCCTCCACCCCGTCCTCGATGGTCGGCGACACCCCTTTCGCCAGGCCGACGACGCCGATCAGCGCCAGGCCCAGCATCCCGAGGCTCATCAGGGCCGTACGGGAGGACGGTGCGTGGGCGTGCTCCTCGACAGTGATCACCTCGCCCTGCCGGGTGATCGGCAGGAAGTAGTCGCGGTGCCGCACGGTCAGGGTCGCGATGAACAGGCCGTAGAGGATGAGGGAGGACAGCGCCGCGAAGGTCAGCTGCACGGTGGAGAACTCCGGACCGGGCGCGCTGGTGGTGAAGGACGGCAGGACCAGGCTGAGTGTCGCCAGGGTCGCCACCGTGGCAAGGGCGGCTCCGGTGCCCTCGGGGTTGAACACGGCGATCCCGTGCCGCAGCGAGGCGACCAGGAGACTGAGGCCGACGACCCCGTTGCAGGTGATCATGACGGCCGCGAAGACCGTGTCCCTGGCCAGGGTCGCGCCCTTGTCGCCGCCGTCCGCCATCAGGGTCACGATGAGCGCGACCTCGATGACCGTGACGGCGACCGCGAGGACCAGGGAGCCGAAGGGCTCCCCGACCCGGTGGGCGACCACCTCGGCATGGTGCACCGCGGCCAGGACGGACGCCGCCAGGACGATCGTGAGCAGCGCGACGACCACGCCGGGCAGCGAACGGCCCCAGGTGAACGCCAGCAGCACCACCGCGATCACGGGCGCGAGGGTCGTCCACTGTGTGAGGAACGCCCTGGGACCGGTGACCATGCGGCGATCGTCGCAGAGGGCGAGGGGCCCCCGCATTCCGTGTCAGGCGAACCTGCGGACGCGTTCAGCCGTCCGACGCGCGGCCCTGGCTGTGCCGTCCTCCGAGCCTCTCCTGCGGTCGTGCCGGGAGCGGCACACGGCTGTTCGCCGCTCGCCGCTCCCGGAGCCGGACTCACCCGCCCGACCGGGACGTACTCGGTCAGGCCCCGACGCTGTCCTTCGAGGCGTCGTCGCTGCCGGCTGCCGCCGCTTCCGCCTCGGCCTGCTTCTTGGAGGCACGGAGGCTGGTGAGCGTGGTGACGATCAGGACGGAGCAGATCACGCCGAGCGAGACCGGAATGCTGATCTCGGGGACGTGGACGCCGGACTCGTGCAGGGCATGCAGGACCAGCTTGACGCCGATGAAGCCCAGGATCACGGACAGACCGTAGGAGAGGTGCACCAGCTTCTTCAGCAGACCGCCGATGAGGAAGTACAGCTGCCGCAGGCCCATCAGGGCGAACGCGTTGGCGGTGAACACGATGTACGGGTCCTGGGTCAGACCGAAGATCGCCGGGATGGAGTCGAGGGCGAAGAGCACGTCGGTGGTGCCGATGGCGAGCATCACGACCAGCATCGGGGTCATGATCCGCTTGCCGTTCTCCTCGATCCACAGCTTGGTGCCGTGGTACCGGTCGGCGACACCGAAGCGGCGCTCGGCGGCCTTGAGGAGCTTGTTCTCCTCGAACTCCTCGTCCTCCTCGTCGGCCCGGGCCTCCTGGACGAGCTTCCAGGCGGTCCAGATCAGGAAAGCGCCGAAGAGGTAGAACACCCAGGTGAAGCTGGCGAGGATCGCGGCGCCCGCGGCGATGAAGATGGCCCTGAGCACCAGGGCTATGAGCACACCGATGAGCAGGACCCGCTGCTGGTACTGCGAGGGCACCGCGAACTTCGCCATGATCAGGACGAAGACGAAGAGGTTGTCCACGCTCAGCGACTTCTCGGTGATGAAGCCCGCGAAGAACTCCCCGGCGGGCTCACCGCCGCCGAAGAAGAGCAGGCCGAGCCCGAAGAGGCCCGCCAGGGCGATCCAGACGCCGGTCCAGATGCCGGCTTCCTTGATCGATACGTCGTGCGGCTTGCGGCCGATGAAGAAATCGACCGCGATGAGGGCGGCAAGGCCCACGATGGTCAGGACCCACAGGGTCACGGAAACTTCCACTATGCCTCCGGCAGTACGTCACACGGCAGATGTCAGCGTCGTCGCTGCCGGAGGTCTCTTCCACCCGGGTCGCCGGAACGCGTGCCGCGTCCGGAAGCCACGGGCCGACGCCCCGGGATCTGGCCTGATCCGTATTGACGGGTACGCCGCAGCAGACAGGGAGTACTCCCCTCCGTACGGATGACAGTACCCCAATCCCCAAGGGGAGGTAAAGAGATTTGCAAATTAAGCTCAAAAGGCAGCTTGGGAGGGGTCACCGCTCCCATGAGCGGCGGGCGGCGGCAACCCGGTCGAGCACCTCATGGAGCACCTGGCTGCCGGGCGGCACGAGCGGGGGCTCGTACGTCCAGGCGTGCCCCACCCACGGATCGGCGAGATGGTCGTCGGCAACCGGTGTCAGCCGCAGCAGCGAGCGCCACAGCGGGTCGAGCAGCGGTCCGAACCCGGCGGACTCCTCGCGGTCGGCGACCATCATCAGGTGGACGCCGACGGCAGGCCCCTCGTCGGCGAGGTAGCGCAGCTGGTTGACCGCCCGGTCGTCGAAGCCGTGCGGGAACTCGTTGACGATCAGCAGTTGCTGTGAGGTGTCGAGGCCGGGCGGGAGCGCGTCGGAGGCACCTCCGCGCAACGCCATCTGCACCAGGTCGACGCGCTGGGTGAGACGGGCGAGCACATCCGCCGCCCCCGCGGCACCGAGAGCGGGCGGCGCGGCGAGCACTCCGCTCCGCACCAGCGGCGCCAGTGCCCGTGTCCCGGATCCGGCCGGATCGATGACGTGCACGGCGAACTCGCCCGCCGGGTAGACGGCGAGCAGCCGGGCGGCGTGGGCGACGGCTGTCTCCAGGCCCAGGCGACGCATGTCCTGGGAGTCCGCGAACGAGCCGTCGGGCGATGCGGAGCGCCCGCTGTCGATCCACAGGCCGCGCTCGAACGGCAGCCGGATCAGCATCGGGACACGTATGTGCTCGGCCTCGGGCAGATGGAGATCGCCCAGCCGCAGGGCCATCGGGATCTCCATGGGGACGCGGTAGGCGTGCCAGACGGGGTTGTCCCAGCGCGCGAAGGCCGCCGGCAGGGCGGGCTCGACGACCTCGGCCTCCGCGACGAGCTGAGCGACGTCCCGGTCCAGGGCCTCTCTGGCCTGGGACACCAGCCGGCCGTGCCGGGCACGCGCCGCTTCCCGGGCGGCGTCACCCTGTCCGCCGATCCGGCCGCGCGGGTCGGACAACACCTGGTCGAGTTCCCTCTCCATGCGGGAGTCGGCGAAGTCGACCGCACTGCGGTAGGCGGCCGTGGTGCGGGCCAGGTCCTCGAACATGCCCCACACCTGGTTGTAGAGCCGCTCCTCCATGGACCAGCCGTTGGCGTCACCGGCGACGGGCCGGGCCGGCTGCCCTGGATCCGCCGGGGGCGCGGTCGGCGGCGGCGGAGGCGGCGCCGCGTGCTGCCGACGGGGGTGGCTGTAGTCGATCGGTGCGCCTGGGGCGGGCGCGGACGACTGGCCGGCGGTGGCGGGCTCCGCCGGCCCGCCGGGATGCGGCTGCTGTGTCCCGTGCTGTCCCGGCCCCTGAGGCGCCTGCGGGCCGCGAACGCCCTGGGGGTCGTACGGAGACGCCGACGGCACGGGGCCGCCGGGACCGTCCTGGGACGCGGCGCCGTGGTCCGGTCCGTGCGCCGGGGCGGCGGCCGGGCGACCGCGGTCGCCGTCCGCGGTGCGTGCCGGAGGGACCGGCACCGAACGGGCCAGCCCGCTCGCCACCGCCTCGTGGATGCTCCCCGCGAGCCGGCGGGCCCCGGACAGCCGCTGGTCGGCGAGGAGCTCGGCGAGGCCGCCCGCGTAACCCTGGCCGACGGCCCGCACTTTCCAGGCGCCCTGTCGCCGGTAGAGCTCCAGGGCGACGACGGCGGACTCGGCCTCCAGACCGGTGACGGTGTAGCTCGCGACTTCGTCGCCCCCGATGCCCGTGACGGCGACGAAGGGGGCGGCGACGGTGCCGAACCTGGCCGGGCCCGTCCCGCCGACGGGCAGGGCGAGCAGCACACTGACGCGGTGTACGGCGTCCGGCACGGCGTCCAGGTCCACCGCGAGGCGGTGGTCGGCGGCTGCCTGTCGGGAGACCTCCAGGCCCGGCAGGGTGGGTGCGCCCGGGTGGGCCACCCATTCGACGCCGTGGACGGTGCCGTCCTCGTCGCCGAGCGTGGCCCCGGCCACGACCGGCGTGCCGGCCGAGATCCGTATCTCGAGACGGGCCCGGGGGAGCGGGTGGTTCTGTCCCCGCGTCAGCTCGGCCGTCATCGCCTTCCCCCTGTGTCGTTCGTGCGTCACCCGCGAGTCGTCGCGCAGGTCTCACCGCTCCCGCGCGCGGGACCGGCCGGTTCGTGTCGGACTGCTACGGGTCGGACCGCTACAGGACCGGCAGGATCGCCGGCATCAGGTCCTGGAAGGTGCGGCCGTTGGCCGGGGTGCCGACGGCGGTCATGGCCCAGCCCTGGCCCGCGCGGTGCACCTTGGCCATGATCTGCGCCGTGAAGGCGCCGCCGCCGGCCAGCGTGTAGCGGGACAGTTCCTGGCCGTTGGTCTCGTCGACCAGGCGGCAGAAGGCGTTCTGCACCTCCTGGAAGGTCTGGCCGGTGAAGGAGTTCACCGTGAAGACGATCTGGTCGATGTGGACCGGAACGCGCTGCAGGTCGACGAGGATCGCCTCGTCGTCGCCGCCCTGGCCGACACCGCCGACGAGGTTGTCACCGGTGTGACGTACCGAGCCGTCGTCGCTCACCAGGTGGCGGAAGAAGACGACGTCGACCGGCTGCTTGTCCGCGAAGAGGACCGCGGAGGCGTCCAGGTCGATCTCCCGGGTGCGCGAACCGAACAGGCCGCGCCGCGGTGCCGCCTGCCAGCCGAGACCCATGCGCACCGACGTCAGGCTGCCGCCGTCGCTCTTCTGCAGACTGATGGCCTGACCTTTGGTCATGTTGACGGTCACGCGCTGATCCCCTCTCGAACTGTCCCCTGTTGCCGCGGACCCGCGGTTGACCAGAACCCTACGCAGGGGCACTGACAGCGCCCCACCCCGGTTCGCACTTTGTGTCGGTCCTGCAACACAGCGCGTGCCGGCGGTGGACCGTCAGGCCAGGCCCGCCTCCTTCATCTGGCGCAGTTCCTTCTTCATCTCGGAGACCTCGTCGCGCAGCCGGGCAGCGATCTCGAACTGGAGATCGGCCGCGGCCGCCCGCATCCGGGTGGTGAGGTCCTCGATCTGTCCGGCGAGTTCCGCCGCCGGGCGGTCGGTCACCGCCGTCTCCCTGGCCCTGCCCCTGGCCGCCTTGGAACCGCCCGTCGCCTGGCCGCCCAGCGCGGGCACGGGAGCCTTGGCGCCCTTGCCGTCCTTCGCCTGCCGGTAGCCCGAACCGAGGAGCTGCTCGGTGTCGACGTCCTCCCGGGCGATCTGCGCGACGATGTCGTTGATCTTCTTGCGCAGCGGCTGAGGGTCGACACCGTTCGCCTTGTTGAAGGCGACCTGCTTCTCGCGGCGGCGGTTGGTCTCGTCGATGGCCTTCTCCATCGCCGGTGTGATCTTGTCCGCGTACATGTGGACCTGGCCGGAGACGTTGCGCGCCGCGCGGCCGATGGTCTGGATCAGAGAGGTCCCGGAGCGCAGGAAGCCCTCCTTGTCGGCGTCGAGGATCGCCACCAGGGACACCTCGGGCAGATCGAGACCCTCGCGCAGCAGGTTGATGCCGACCAGGACGTCGTACTCACCGGCGCGCAGCTCACGCAGCAGCTCGACGCGGCGCAGCGTGTCGACGTCGCTGTGGAGATAGCGGACCTGGATGCCGAGCTCCAGGAAGTAGTCGGTGAGGTCCTCGGCCATCTTCTTGGTGAGGGTGGTGACCAGGACGCGCTCGTCCTTCTCGGTCCGCTTGCGGATCTCGTGCACCAGGTCGTCGATCTGGCCCTCGGTGGGCTTGACGACCACCTCCGGGTCGACCAGGCCGGTGGGGCGGATGATCTGCTCGACTGCGCCGTCCGAACGGGAGAGCTCGTAGGCGCCCGGGGTCGCCGACAGGTACACCGTCTGCCCGATGCGTTCCTGGAACTCCTCCCACTTCAGCGGGCGGTTGTCGAGCGCCGAGGGCAGCCGGAAGCCGTGGTCGACCAGGGTCCGCTTGCGGGAGGCGTCGCCCTCGTACATGGCGCCGATCTGCGGCACGGTGACGTGCGACTCGTCGATGACGAGCAGGAAGTCGTCCGGGAAGTAGTCGAGGAGGGTGTTCGGCGGGGAGCCGGGAAGCCGGCCGTCGAAGTGCATCGAGTAGTTCTCGACACCGGAGCAGGAGCCGATCTGGCGGAGCATCTCCAGGTCGTACGTCGTGCGCATCCGCAGTCGCTGGGCCTCCAGGAGCTTGCCCTGCTTCTCCAGCTCGGTGAGGCGCTCCGCCAGCTCCTTCTCGATGTCGCCCGCGGCCCGCTCAAGGCGCTCGGGCCCGGCGACGTAGTGGGAGGCAGGGAAGACGTACAGATGCTCGTCGTCGCTGATGATCTCGCCGGTGACCGGGTGGAGTGTGGACAGGGCCTCGATCTCGTCGCCGAACATCTCGATGCGGACGGCCAGCTCCTCGTAGACCGGGAAGATCTCGATGGTGTCGCCGCGCACCCGGAAGGTGCCGCGGGCGAAGGCCATGTCGTTGCGCGTGTACTGGATGTCGACGAAGCGGCGCAGCAGTTCGTCCCGGTCGTGCTCCTCGCCGACCCGGAGGGGGACCATGCGGTCCACGTACTCCTGCGGGGTGCCGAGGCCGTAGATGCAGGAGACGGAGGCGACCACGACGACGTCACGGCGGGTGAGCAGCGAGTTGGTGGCGGAGTGGCGCAGGCGCTCCACCTCCTCGTTGATCGAGGAGTCCTTCTCGATGTAGGTGTCCGACTGGGGGACGTATGCCTCGGGCTGGTAGTAGTCGTAGTACGAGACGAAGTACTCGACGGCGTTGTTCGGCAGGAGCTCGCGGAACTCGTTCGCCAGCTGGGCGGCCAGGGTCTTGTTCGGCGCCATCACGAGAGTGGGGCGCTGGAGCTTCTCGATCATCCACGCGGTGGTGGCTGACTTGCCGGTGCCGGTGGCGCCGAGCAGGACGACGTCCTTCTCGCCTGCTTCGACGCGCCGGGCCAGCTCGGCGATGGCCGCCGGCTGGTCGCCGTTCGGCTGGTAGGGGCTGACGACCTCGAAGGGCGCCACCGTGCGTTCGATCTGGGAAACGGGCCGCATGGGTTCCACCGTACGACCCCGCACTGACAACGGGTCCCGGTCAGCGGTTCTGCGGGGTGCGGGAGCGCCGGTGGACGAGGCGACGGCGCGTGCGCTGCGCGGGATGGTGCGCCGGGTGGCGGATCGCGCGCGGAATCTCCGTGTGGGCGGGGATGCCCGGCTTCCGCTCGGCGGGGACCACGGCGGGCTTTCCCATGACCGTCAGCGGGTCGTACACGACGACGACGCCGGCGAGGAGGAGGAAGGCGAGGGGGCCGATCAGCATGGGCGCGAGCAGTTCGGCGGGCGATCCGCCGACGGAGGGCTCGGACGTGCCGACGAGATGGACGTCGAGGGCGGCCATCCCCGTGTAGTGCATGCCGGTGACGGCCAGTCCCATGACCAGGGCGGCGCCCACGCTCCACAGGAAGCCCCGGACCTGTCCGGCCGCCCACAGGGCCGCGGTGGCGGCGGCCATGGCTATGACGACGGACACGGCGACGGTGAACGTGTTGTACGTCAGCTGCCCGTCCAGATGCATCCCGGCCATCCCCAGGTAGTGCATCGAGGCGATGCCCAGACCGGTGAGGGTGCCGCCGGTGAACAGGGCCGTCCCCCGCCGCGCGCCCCGGTGGCCGACGATGAGGATCCCGACGCCCACCATGACGATGGCTACGGCCAGGCCGGCGAAGGTCGTCAGCCAGTCGTAGCGGATCGGGGTGTGCTCGATCGTGAACCCCATCATCGCGATGAAGTGCATGGTCCAGATGCCCGAGCCGATCGACGCCGAGCCGAGGGCGAGCCATCCGGGGCGCCAGGAGCGGGTGACCAGCATGGCCCTGGTGGTGCAGCGCAGGCCGAGCGCGCCGCCGAGGCAGGCCATGAGGTAGGCCACCAGCGGGGTGACGAGTCCGTAGCTGAATCCGTCGACCGTGTCTTGCATGTGCGGCTGCCCTTCCGCCTGCTTACGCCCCGGTTCGTGTCCCGGATTCTCCTGATGTGCGCCCCCTCCCAGGACCGCGCGAACGATCAGGGTCGAGGCAGAGAGTATGACTTCCACCGGAATGGCCGAACGATTCTCCGGCAAAGAAACACGGTCCCGCCCCAGTTGTGCCGCCCCTGTGAGGGTAGTTGAACGACTTCATTCGGCCTGTGGCCACTCCGCGGCCCTCTTCCGTTGACTCTCTGATGTCACAGTGGTGCTGTCCGTGATCGTTCGACGCGAGGAGTACGCATGCACGTGCGCGCAGTTGCCGTCACGACCACCGCCCTTCTGGGACTCGCCCTCACGGCTCCCCTCTCGCATGCCCGGGCCGACGAGGCCGACGACGACGGCCCCGCGGTCGTCGCCCACCGGGGCGCTTCCGGGTACGCGCCGGAGAACACGCTGGCCGCCGTCGACCGGGCGGCCGAACTGGGTGTCCGCTGGGTGGAGAACGACGTCCAGCGCACCCGGGACGGCGAACTGGTCGTCCTCCACGACGAGAGCCTGAAGCGGACGACCGACGTGGAGGAGGTCTTCCCGGACCGGTCGCCCTGGATGGTGAAGGACTTCACCGCCGCGGAGATCGCGCGGCTGGACGCGGGAAGCTGGTTCGGGCCGGAGTACGCGGGCGCGCGCGTGCCGACACTGAAGCAGTACGTGCACCGGTTGGAGCACAACCACCAGAAGCTGCTGCTGGAGCTGAAGAGCCCCGGGCTGTACCCGGGCATCGAGCAGCAGACACTCAAGGTTCTGGCCAACGAGGGCTGGCTCGACCGGCGGCATGTGGCGGCGCGTCTTGTCGTGCAGAGTTTCGACGCCGACAGCATCCGGACGGTCCACGACCTCAAGCCCGCCGTCAAGACCGGGTTCCTCGGTACCCCGGCCGTGTCGGAGCTGCCGAACTACGCCGAGTTCGCCGACCAGATCAACCCGTCGTACGGCACGCTCTCCATGAGCTACGTGTCCTCGGTCCACGCGTTCACGGGACCGCACGGCCGGCCTGTCGAGGTCCTCACCTGGACGGTGAACGACGCGGACACCGCACGCCGGGTCGCCAAGTACGACGTCGACGGCATCATCACCAACAAGCCCGACGTGGTGCGGGACGCCGTGGACTGACCCGGGCCTTGTCAGTGGCCGGCCGTACCGTGGGCGCATGGACAGCCCCGGGCAGTACGAACAGCAGGTCGTGTGGACCGTCGTCGACACCCGCATCGGTCCGCTGCTGCTGGCCGCCACCCGCGACGGCCTGGTCAACGTCGTGTTCCACGCCACCGACGCCGCACGGGAGCGGGCGCTCGAAAGGCTCGCGGCCCGGCTGGGCACGCGTCCCGTCGAGACGCCCGGCTCCCCGCTGCTGGCCGAGGCGATACGCCAGGTGGAGGCGTACTTCGCGGGCACGAGGCGCGACTTCGACCTGCCGTTGGACTGGTCGCTGATCTCGGGCTTCAACCGCCAGGTGCTGCGCGAGCTGGCATCCGGCGTCCCCCACGGCTCGGTCGTCGGCTACGGAGACCTGGCAGGCCGGGTGGGCCAGCCGGGCGCTGCCCAGGCCGTGGGCCTGGCCATGGGGGCCAACCCGCTGCCGGTCGTGGTGCCGTGCCACCGGGTCGTCGGGAGTGACGGCGGCATCGGCGGGTTCGGCGGCGGGGTGGACACGAAGCGGCGGCTGCTCGCGCTTGAGGGCGTGCTGCCCGAGCCGTTGTTCTGAGAGGCGGCACCGGCCGGAGGCTATGCGTAGTGCCGGGCCTCGATGATGTTGCCGTCCGGGTCCCCGAAGTAGAAGCTCCGCCTGGCCATGCCGCGGGCGCCGTAGGAGTCGTACGAGAGTTCCGAGACGGGGACCGACTGCTCCTCCAGGCGGGCGCGCAGCGCGTCGAAGTCGTGCGGAGCCAGGGCCAGGCAGACGTGGTTGACGGGATGCCCCCCGCCGGCGCCGGGGACCACCCGCATGCGTGCCGCCATGGAGTGCGGTGCGAGGTCGAGGATGGTCTCGTCGTTGAGGCGCACGGAGGGGAAGCCCACGGTCCCCGCGGCGTACTCGGTGACCCGCAGGGGCTCCAGCCCGAGGTTCCTCTCGTAGAAGCCGGCCGCGGCGACCGGGTCGCGCACCCACAGGACGACGTGGTCGAGACGTGTCGTGTTGTCCGTCATGCTTCCCAGGCTCATGGTCCGTGCCGAGAGCCGCAAGGGCCCGTTCCGTCACCGTCGGGGTTTGGCCCGGTCCCCCGCCCGCCAGAGATGAGGAGACCGGAGCCGGGGGAGAACCGTCGGACAGGAGGCACGCGCGTGATGCTGATGGTGTCGGAAGAGGTAAGGGAGGCGGTCGGGACGCGTCGCCCCGTGGTGGCCCTGGAGTCCACGATCATCGCGCACGGTTTGCCGCGCCCGCGCAATCTGCTGGTCGCACGGGAGCTGGAGGAGGCGGTGCGGCGGGAGGGTGCCGTACCGGCGACGATCGCCGTGCTGGACGGCCTGCCTCGTGTCGGCCTGGACAAGCAGCAGCTGGAGCGGGTCGCCAACGAGGACGGCATCCGCAAGCTGGGGCACCGGGACCTGCCGCTCGCGGTGGCCGCCGGCGCGAGCGGGGCGACCACCGTGTCGGCGACCGCCCTGCTGGCGGCACTGGCGGGCGTACGGGTGTTCGCGACCGGCGGGCTGGGCGGCGTCCACCGGGAGTGGACGGCGACGCAGGACGAGTCGGCCGACCTGGGGCTTCTGGCGCGCACCAGGATCACGGTGGTCTGCGCGGGTGTGAAGTCCATCCTGGACGTGCCGGCGACCTTGCAACGGCTCGAGACACTGGGGGTCGCGGTGGCCGGCTACGGCACGGACCGCTTCCCCGGCTTCTACCTGTCCGACTCGGGACATCCGGTGGACTGGACGCTGGACGGCCCGGAGCAGGTGGCGGCGGTCATGCGGGCCCAGGACGCGCTGGGCGGGCCTGAGTCGGCACTGGTGGTAGCCAACCCCGTGGCCGAGGAGGAGCAGCTCGATCCCGCGCTCCACGCGCGTGTGCTCGCCGACGCGCTGCACGCGTGCGAGGCGGAGGGGGTCACGGGCCAGGCGGTGACGCCGTTCCTCCTCGACCGCCTGGTGCGGCTCACCGACGGTGCCTCGCTGAGCGCGAACCTCGCCGCGGTGCGCGGGAACGGGCGGCTGGCGGCCCGGATCGCGACGGCCTGGACCGGGGCATGACCGCGGAGCCGGACGGCGCGCTGCTGGTCGTCGGGGATGTCGTCACGGACGTCGTCGCCCGTCACCGGGGACCGCTGGCCGTCGGCACGGACACCGCCGCCTCGATCCGGCGGCTGCCCGGCGGTGCGGGTGCCAACGTGGCCTGCTGGGCCGCGTACGGAGGGTGCGGAGACGTACGGCTGCTGGGCCGGGTGGGTGGCGACGCCTCCGTATGGCACGAGCGGGAGCTGGCGGCGCACGGTGTGCGTCCGCTTCTGGTCGTCGACGCGGCGGCACCCACCGGGACGGTGATCTGTCTGGTCGACACGGCCGACTCGGCCGAGCGGACGTTCCTGACGGACAGCGGGGCGTCCTTGCGGATCGGGCCGGGCGACTGGTCGGACACGCTGCTCGACGGCGTGGGCCGGCTGCATCTCTCGGGCTACCTCCTCTTCTCGGAGCCGAGCCGCGCTCTGGTCTCCGTCGCCCTGGCGGCGGCCCGCGCGCGTGGGGTGCCGGTCAGCCTGGACCCGGCGTCGGCCGGGTTCCTCACCGAGCTGGGTGTCGACCGTTTCCTCGGCCTGGTCGAGGGCGTGGACGTCCTGCTGCCCAGCCGTGACGAGGCGTGCCTGCTCACCGGGCTGCCCGACGCGGCCGACGCGGCCGCGAAGCTCAGCCGGCACGTTCCGCTGGTGATCGTCAAGCAGGGGGCGGAGGGAGCGTTGGTGGCCCGGTCCGGAGCCGTGAGCGCGCGGGTCGCCGCCGTCACGGCGTCACCACGGGACAGCACGGGCGCCGGTGATGCCTTCACCGGCACGTTCCTCGCCACGCTGCTCGGGGGCGCGGAACCCGGGGAGGCGGCGGCCGCGGGGTGCCGGGCGGGAGCAACGGCGGTCGAACGGGTGGGCGGGAGACCTCCACGGACGGCCGGCCGACGACCGGCCGACGGGTAGATGCGGCGGAAGCCGGACGAGGTGATCGGCACGCACTCCCGCGCGGTCTCCCTACCCCTTGCGCCCCCACGCCGAGATCATCGGAGCCGTCGCGAGATCCATCCCGCCGGACGCGACGTTCGCGAGGTGGCGGTCGATGTCGTCGTGGGAGGCGACCCCGGCGGTGACCAGCTGGTCGCGGATCTGCCGTACCGTCGCGGACTCAAGGGCGGCGCACGCGGGTGAGGTGACAGGGAAGTAGGCGTCGGCCTCCACTCGGCGCAGTCCCGCCTCCCGGAGCAGACGGGGCAGCCGGCGGCCGTAGGAGAGATCGGCGCCACGACGGGACAGCAGCTGGCGGAAACCGTGCCGAAGCGTGTTCGCCAGCTGCTGCTCGGGGCCGTGCTCGTCGGGGCAGAGCAGCGGTTGGAGCGCCGGGTCGGCGTCCTCGACCAGGAGGCGGCCGCCGGGACGCAGGGCCTTGATCATCGACCGCAACGCCCTTTCCCGGTCGGGGACATGGACGAGTACGAGCCTCGCGTGCACCAGGTCGAAGCCCTCTCCGGGCGGCTCCTCCGTACCCACGTCGTGCACCCGCACCTCGACCGGCGCGCGGGCGGCCGGAGCCACCCGCGAGGTGTCGATGTCCGTCGCGACGACCTTGCCGGTCGGTCCCACCCGCCTGGCCAGCCACGACACCACGGAGGTGCCTCCGGCCCCCACCTCCCAGCAGCGCCAGCCGGGGCCGACGCCGAGCGTCTCGAGGTGCCGGAACGTCGTGGGGTCGAAGAGCGTGGCGAAGGCGTCGAAGCGCTCCGCCGCCTCGGACCGCCCGTTGTCGAGGAGGTATCCGTCGGTTCGCGTCATGCCGCGATCATCCCAGTTGTCCGGCTCGCCGGAAGGGGGCGACGCTCCGGTGCGAGGGGCGCTCCGAGCCGGCCGGGTCGCGGTGTATGCGGAACCGAGCGGTTCGTCCACAGGCCGGAAGCAAGCGGAATCCTCCGTTTCCACAGGCCGGTTCGCCGCCCTCGCCGGCCTGGCAAACTGGCGTGCCGAGGCGCGGGACGCACGGCGCGAGGGGACCCACGCGAGGAGATGCGGATGACCATGGCAGGCAGTCTGCGGAAGGTCTCGGGGCCGGGAAGGGCGGGCGGCCTCCGAAAACATGCGGACGATCACGGCCCGGGCCGCGATCGTCGCCGTGCCCACGATGGTCTGCGGGGTGTACGGCATGAACTTCGACCACATGCCGGAACTGGGCCGGCGGTACGGCTACGGCCTGGTCACGGGGGTGGTAGCCGTCTGCTGCCCGGCGCTGTACCGGGGCTTCCGGCGCAACGGCCGGCTCTGAGACGCCGCACGCCGGGCATCTGCCGTACGCGAGAGGACGTACACCGCGAGGGTGCGTACGTCGCCAGGGAGCGTCCGTCGCGAGAGGCGGTGGACCGGCCGGTCCACCGGGCGAGTCAGCCGTTCCACGCGGGATGCCGTGGATCGTCGGCGCGCACCAGGACGTCGGCCGTGCCCGAGGGGTCGGTCTCCTCGTCGTAACGCTCGAAGGCGGGCAGGGTCCAGTGCTCGGTGTCGGGGGTGCGGCGTCGCAGGGCGCCGGGGGTGAGGACGAGATGGACACTCAGATCGAGGGGGAACCAGTGGCGCAGCAGAAAGGGACCGTGCAGCAGCAGCGCACCGCCGGGAGGGAGTTGTGCGTAGGGGCTGCGGGTGGCGCGGTCGGTGACCGGGTCCCACAGGTCGGGCAGGACCCGCCCGTTGCCGTCGGGCCCGAGGGGGTCGAAGACCTCCCGCCACAGGGCGCCGGTGTCGTACCAGCCGGTGTAGTAGGAATCGACGTCCCGGTGCCCGTACTCCAGACGGAGCGAGGCGGGTCGCAGGAAGCCCTCCGTGCCGACGACGAGGGAGGGGCGGCCGCGCACGCGCAGTGCCTCGGAGACCCGTTCGGCGAGGTCGCCGGGGCGGGCGGCCGGGGCGCCGTCGAGGGCGACGCGCGTCCAGGCGCTGCCGTCGGTGGGCGCCAGGTCGAGCAGTCGCTCGGCGAGCCGGTCGCCGAGCCGGTCCCAGGTGATCGCTTCCAGTCGCACCTGCCCATGATGCGTCAGTTCACGCCCCAGTCGCCGCCTCGCCGGCCGGGACGCTCGCGCATGGGCTCGCGTCGCTCGGCCATGGTCACCGCGCCGGTGCGCGGGTTGACTCGGGGTGATCGACGACTGGCGGCACCGGGCCGGCATCCATTCGACGGGTGGGCGTGACACGACATGATCGACGGACCGTACGTCGTGCTGACGGTGCTGGGCGTGCTCGGGGCCGGTCCGACGGCCGGTGTCTTCTGCGCCTTCTCCACCTTCGTCACGCGGGGACTCGCCGCCCTGCCGCCCGCGCAGGGGGTCGCGTACGGGTGCCTCGGCCGCCGCGGCGGTGGCGTACGTGCTGGCGCCGGCCTGAGTCGTCCGAGGGAGGACGGAGGCGCGGCCCCGGCGGGTGATGCCCAGGCCGGGGGGCCGTCCCGTGCTCTGCGCACGGCGCGGCCCGGTCGTATCGTGGACTCCGAGAGCGCCGACCGACGCCGCACGGCCAGCCACCCCGCGCGCAAGGAAGACGGCCATGGCCGACCCCAAGGGTTTCCTGACGACGCCCCGCGAGGAATGGCCCCGCAGACCGGCCGGGGAGCGGGTCCGGGACTGGAACGAGGTGTACGTTCCGGGCGGGCTGCTGCCGATCGTCGCTCGGCAGGCCGACCGGTGCATGGACTGCGGAGTCCCCTTCTGCCACGAGGCCTGCCCGCTGGGCAACCTGATCCCGGAGTGGAACGACCTCGTCTCCCGGTCGGACTGGCGGGCGGCGAGCGAACGCCTGCACGCCACGAACAACTTCCCGGAGTTCACCGGCCGGTTGTGCCCGGCACCGTGCGAGGCGGGCTGTGTGCTAGCCATCAACCAGCCCGCCGTCACCATCAAGAACGTCGAGTGCGCGATCGCCGACATGGCCTGGCAGGAGGGCTTCGTCCCGCCGCGGCCACCGGACCGGCTCTCCGGGAGAACGGTGGCGGTGATCGGCTCGGGGCCCGCGGGTCTCGCGGCGGCGCAGCAGCTGACCCGGGCCGGGCACACTGTCGCCGTGTACGAGCGGAACGACCGGATCGGCGGGCTGCTGCGCTACGGCATCCCCGAGTTCAAGATGGAGAAACGGCACCTGGAGCGGCGCGTCGGTCAGATGCGGGCCGAGGGGACGAGGTTCCGCACGTCCACGGCGGTCGGGCGGGACGTGGGCGCCGCCGAGCTGCGGACCCGCTACGACGCGGTGGTCATCGCCACCGGGGCGACCGCGTGGCGCGAGCTGACCACGCCCGGCCGGGAGCTGGCGGGGATTCATCAGGCGATGGAGTACCTGCCGCTGGCCAACCGGGTGTGCGAGGGCGACCTCGAGTGCTCTCCGTTGTCCGCCGCCGGGAGGCACGTCGTCATCGTCGGGGGCGGCGACACGGGCGCGGACTGTCTCGGTACGGCGGTGCGGGAGCGGGCGGCGTCAGTCACGCAGTTGGACATCTACGCTCAGCCGGGCGCGGAGCGCGACGAGGAGGCCGAGCCCTGGCCGACGTATCCGCGGCTGTACCGGCTGTCGGTGGCGCACGAGGAGGCGCGCGACCTGCGGTCCGCGCCGGCGGCGGACGCGGACGCGCGGTTGTTCGCGGCATCCACGCTCCGCTTCAGCGGCGACACGCAGGGACATGTGCGTTCGCTGCACCTGGTCGGGGTGGACGCCGGACGCCGTCCGCTGCCCGGCACCGAGCGGTCGCTTCCCGCGGACCTGGTCCTGCTCGCCCTCGGTTTCTCGGGGCCCGACCGGGAGGACGGTCTCGTCGACGGGCTGGGCCTGGAGACGGAGCCCCGTGGCACGATCGCCCGGGACCGGGACTTCGCGACCAACGTCCCGGGGGTGTTCGCCGCCGGGGACGCGGCACGCGGGCAGTCGCTCGTCGTCTGGGCGATCGCGGAGGGCCGGGCGGTGGCGGCGGCCGTCGACCGCCACCTGTCCGGCGGCAGCACCCGCCTGCCGGCCCCCGTCGGCCCGTACGACCGGCCGATGACGGCCTGAGTGCCGTCGCCGGCGGTACCGGACCGCCCGGGTCCCGCGCGGCAACGGGCCGGTCGCCGGCCCACCACTCACGGCCCGGTGCACGCGGCACACAGCTCACAACCCGCGGCACTCGACTGCAGCTCGCAGCTCACAGCCTGCGGCACGCGGCACGCGGCACGCGGCACGCGGCACGCGACAGCAGCTCACAGCCTGCGGCACGCGGCATAAGCTCACAGCCTGCGGCTCGCTGCTCGCGCCACGCGGCCTGCGGTTCACGGCCTGCGGTTCATGCGGTTCACGGCTTGCGGGCCACCGCCCCGTACCCCGGAATGACTCCGTCCTCCTGTCCGGCGACCGGCTCGCCCAGTTCGGGGTGCCACAGGTGCGGCACCACGACGCCGGGCTCGACCAGGTCGAGGCCGTCGAAGAAGCGGGTGAACCGCTCGCGGGAGCGCAGGGCCAGGGTGACCCCGGCGGCCCGGAGCTTCTCGGTGGCCGCCCGCGACTCCTCGGGCGTGAAGTCGGCCGTCGCGTAGGTCATCACCAGGTGGCTGCCGGAGGGCAGCTCGGCCAGCAGCCGGCCGACCAGGTCGTGCGCCCGGTCCTCGTCGGAGACGAAGTGCAGCAGCGCGACCAGGGACAGCGCGACGGGCCGGTCGAAGTCCAGGATCTTCCTGGCCCCCTCCAGGACGGCGTCCGGATCCCGGACGTCGGCCTGGAGGTACTCGGTCACACCCTCGGGCGTGCCACGCAACAGGGCGGCGGCGTGGGCCAGCACGATGGGGTCGTTGTCGCAGTAGACGACGCGGGCGTCGGGCGCGATCTCCTGGGCGACCCGGTGCAGATTGGGCTCGGTCGGGATTCCGGTGCCGACGTCCAGGAACTGGCGTATGCCGTGGCCCGCCAGCCACCGGGTGGCGCGGTGCATGAAAGCGCGGTTGACCCGTGCCATCACCGGCACCCTCGGGTCGAGGGTCAGCATCTGCCGGCCCATCGCCTCGTCGACCGGGTAGTTGTCCTTTCCGCCGAGATACCAGTCGTACATCCGCGCGGGGTGCGGCCTGCTCGTGTCGATCTCGGCGGTGCGGTGCTGCCCGGTCATGGCGCACTCCAGTGTTGGGTTCTCGTCGCGAGGGATGATCAACTCAATGCCAAACAGCTTAGAAAACAACAATCAACAGGGCGCACGTTTCAGGACAGCAGGAAGTCCGCCTCTCCCGCCTTCGCTCCCTCTATGAAGGCCGTCATCTCGGCCGAGGTGTAGATCAGCGCCGGCCCGTCCGGGTCGGTGGACTGCCGTACCGCGATCCGCCCGTCGGCGAGCTTCATCGCCTCCAGGCAGTTGCCTCCGTTACCGCCGCTCCACGGCTTGTGCCAGCCCTCGCTGCCCAGTTCGCGGGCGGGCATGCCGTTGTAGATCCGCTTGGTGCGGCTGAGTGGCGAGCGCTGGGGCTTGATGCGATTCATTCACAACTCCTTGCGGAGATCCCGGAGGATCTCCTTCGTGCGATGTGCCGTGGCGGCCTGCGCCGCCATGCGGTCCATGACCTCGAGGTGGGTCGCCACCTCGGCGCGCGCGTCGAGATAGACGGCACCGGTCAGGTACTCGCTGTAGACCATGTCCGGGAGTTCCGGCATGGCGAATCGGAACAGCACGAAGGGCCCGTACGTACCGGGGTGCGGCCCGCTGGAGAACGGGGCGACCTGCAGCGTCACGTTGGGCAGCTCCGTGGCCTCGAGCAGCCTGTCGATCTGGGCACGCATCACCTCCGGGCCCCCTACGGGGCGGCGCAGCGCGGTTTCGTCCATCACGACCCACAACCGGGGCGCGTCCTTACGGGTGAGCAGTTCCTGGCGCCGCATGCGCAGGTCGACATGGCGCTCGATGTCGTCGGGCCGGGTCTGTCCGATGGCGCCCGAGCGCAGTACCCCGCGCGCGTAGTCCTCGGTCTGCAGCACTCCGGGGACGAAGTGGGGCTCGTAGGAGCGGATCACGGCGGCCGCGCCCTCCAGGCTGACGTACAGCGAGAACCAGCCGGGCAGGATGTCGTGGAAGCGCTGCCACCACCCCGGCTTGTTGGCGTCCTCGGCGAGCCGGACGAAGGCGTCGGCCTCCTCGTCGCCGACGCCGTAGGCCTTCAGCAGGAGCTGGAGGTACGGGATCTTGAGGGCGACCTCGGCCATCTCCATGCGGCGGACCGTGGCGGGGGCGACGCGCAGGATGCGGGCGGCCTCCTCGCGCTTGAGGCCGGCACGTTCCCGCAGGTCCAGCAGGCGCCGGCCGAGTACGACCTGGCCGACCGTCGGCGCGGACCGCGGCTCGCTCACCGCCCACCTCCTGAAGAGTCCCGAAAGAGTCCTTGCGTCCCTGTTCCCTTGTACGGACAGCCCCGGCGAGCCCCGGCATGTCCTGGTGCGGACAGCCCGGCGGCGCCATTCGAAGACCTGTTCGAAGGCCTGGGGCAGGTCTTCGAGGGCCTGAAGTGGCGCCGCTCGACGTGCTGTTGCGAGCAGTGTGCCACGGCCGTCCAGAACGTCACACAGCACTCTGCATTTTTCAGAGTGACACTTGCCAAGTGTTCACGGCGGGGAGATAGTGGCAAGCGTGATTCCGTCCGCGCCCTTAGGAACAGACGCCGCCGCGGGCTCTCTGGGCCTCGGTGCCGCCATGGGAGCCGACTCCTCGGAGGCCGTCGCCGCCGAGCGCCGGTTCCGTTTCGAGCTGGCCGCACACCCGGGCTCCCCCGCGCAGGCCAGACGCCTGACACGAGCTCGGCTGAACGGCTGGGCGGTGTGCGAGGACACCTGCGACACCGCGGCCCTGGTGGTCTCCGAGCTGGTGACCAACGCGATCGTGCACACGGCGAGCAGACACATAGTGTGCGAGCTGCACGACGCCGACGACCTGGTCCGCATAGCCGTGCGCGACGAGGGCTGCGCCCCCGGCCAGCCACACCCCTCGGCCGATCAGCAGCCCGAGGACGAGCACGGCAGGGGTCTGCTGCTGGTCGACGCCCTGTGCGACGCCTGGGGCGCCCACGAGCACGGCCCCGGACTGCTGGTCTGGGCCGAGCTGCCGCGCGAGGCCGACGAACCGCTCGACCCGTCGGTGCCCCACAACGACCTGGGCTGGGGCGCCCGTCCGAAGCCCGGGCCCGCGGACGGCACGGGGGACGAGGGCGAGGCGGAATCGCGCCGCCGGGAAAGCCGAGAGACATGCCGCGGAACGGGGACCGAATGGCTATGAGGGCTGCGTCCGGCGTCCGACCTCTGGGTCTGGACACGATGGTCCGCATCCAGCGCGGCCGACCCGCTCCCGGGACACCCCTGAGGCTGCCCGTGCCGGACGGCATGACGGCACCGCTGGGCTGCGACGCGGTGGCGATGCCCGCCCGCCTCGCTCAGCAGGTGCTGCCCCGGCTGCCACGCGTGGGGTGCATCTACGCCGATGAGGCGCACTGGTGGTGGATCGTTCCGTCCGACTCCGACTACGCCCTGGAGTGGCCCGCGCCCGCGCGCTACGCCACCGGTGCGGCGGTACCCGGGGCCACGGCCCTGCCCGGCCTCATCCACCGCTCGGACGGCACGGTCCCCTACACGCCGCCCATCCCGCTGTACCTGGCCCTGTGCCGCCTGACGGACACGACGCCCACCTGGTCACGCCCGGTCAGCGCGTAGGCGCCCGCGCGACCCCGCGCTCCGCCGGTCTCCCTCCCCGGCCCCCGCCGCGCCTCGCACGCCCCCTTCCGCCGCCCGACCGGCCCGGGGTGCGCCCGCGCGCTCCGGCCTCCCCGGCTCACGCCCTGCCCGTGGGCGTCCCGCGCCCGCGATAGTGGCCGTCCGTCCACATTCGGGGGAGGCAGAGGGTGCGCAGGAAGGGCGGCACGACACCGGCCGGGGTCTCGGAGTCCGAACGGCTGCTCTTCGGCGGCCCCCTGCGCTACGACATGGGCTGGAACCAGCACGCCGACGCCTTCCTGGAGCTGGGGTTCCGGGCGATGCTGACCCGGCTGCCGTCCCTGCTCGCGTCCAGCCTCCGCCTCGCCCGGCAGGCCGACCCGCAGGCCGCGCGGACGGTGCTCACGGCCGAGGTGGGCCGGGGCCTCGCGCAGGCGGTCAGTCTCCTGGCGGTCAACAGTGTGCTGGCGGGGCTGATGGCCGACGGGCCGGTCGAGCACCGTCTGCGCGACGCCGTCCCCGCGCTGGTCACCGTCGCCGCCGTGATGATGGTCGCGGCCCTGCTACGGGCGGCGTCGACGTACGCGACCGGGCGGCTGGAGCCCAAGGTGGAACGGGTGGCCACGGAGCGGTACCTGGAGCGGGCCGCGGCCGTGGAGCTGTCGGCGATCGAGGACCACGCCTTCCACAAGCTCCTGGACACCGCGCAGTACGGCGCGGCCTCCGCGCGGCGCATGATCTCGTTCGGCACGCGCGTGGTGAACGCGATGATCTCGCTGATCGCGGCGGCCGGCGTCCTCACGGTGCTGCATCCGGCGCTGCTGCCCCTGCTGGTGACGATGACCCTGCCGAGCGCCTGGAGCGCGCTGACCCTGGCCCGCCGCCGGTACGAGTCCTTCCACGCCTGGGTACAGCACGAGCGGGCGGGACGGCTGTTGGCCGGTCTGCTCATCGAACCGGCCGCGGCCCCCGAGATACGGGTGCACGGAGTGGGCCCCTTCCTGCTTCGGCACTTCCGCGCCATGTCGGAGACCGCCGAGGCGGAGCAGGCACGGCTGGCCCGGCTGGCGGCCCGTACCGGACTGATCGCGGCGGCGTGGACGGGGCTGGCGACGGCGGCGACGTACGCGACTCTCGGCGGGCTGCTGCTGGGCGGCGCGATGGCCCTGTCCGTCGCGGGTACGGCCGTGATCGCGATCCGCACCGGCTCGCAGAGCCTCGGCACCCTGGTCGTGGAGGTCAACGCGCTCCACGAGGAGGCCCTGTTCGTCGGCGACCTCGACCGGCTGCACGTGGAGGCGGCCGAGCGGGCCATCCCGGTGGGCGGCGCCGCACTGCCGGACGACCCGAAGCAGATCCGCTTCGAGAACGTCACCTTCCGCTACCCGGGCGACGCCACCCGCCCGGCGCTCGACGACGTGACGCTCTCCCTGCCCCTGGGCCGGATCGTGGCACTCGTCGGTGAGAACGGCTCGGGCAAGACGACGCTGGTCAAGCTGCTCGCCGGGCTGTACACACCGGACCGGGGCCGCATCACCTGGGACGGCATCGACGCGGCGACGGCGGACCGGCACGCCCTGGCCGAACGGGTCGCGATGGTGGCCCAGGACTTCAAACGCTGGCCGTTCACCGCGCGGGTGAACGTCGCCGTGGGCCGCTCCTCGGCACCGCTCGGCGAGGAACGGGTGGCCGCCGCAGTCGCCGAGGCCGGGGCCGAGGAGGTGGTCGCCGATCTGCCGCGCGGCCTGGACACGCTGCTGGCCCGCGACTTCAGCGGCGGCCACGAGCTGTCCGGCGGCCAGTGGCAGCGGGTCGGGATCGCCAGGGCGGCGTACCGGCAGGGCCACATCCTCATCGTGGACGAACCGACGGCGGCCCTGGACGCCCGCGCGGAACTGGAGGTCTTCGAGAAGATCCGCGCCCTGGCCGGCAGCGGACAGACGGTCGTCCTCATCACCCACCGGCTGGCGTCGGTACGCCACGCCGACCTGGTGCACGTCCTGGACCAGGGCCGGCTCGTGGAGTCCGGGACCCCGGACGAGCTGCTGGCCTCCGGTGGGGTCTACGCGGAGCTGTACTCGCTCCAGGCGGAACAGTTCACGAAGGCTCCGGTGCCGGCCCCGGAGGCGCGCTGACGGCGACGCCCGGCCGCGTTCGGGGGCGCGTCAGGCCGCCGCGTCACCCGCGGCGTCACCGCGGCGCACGACGACCAGGAACATGTCCGTGGCGAGGTCCATGACGACCTCGGCGGGCAGGCCTTCCAGACGCCGCGCCTGGGCGAACTCCTCCGCCGGCCACGATCCTCGCGGTCCACCGGCGGGAAAGCGTTCGAGCACCGTTCGCCCGCTCACTCCGCACCTCCATGTAGCGCTGTACTCGTAGAGTTAAACGCCAACCATGGAGCGAACGCCTCGCGCGGTGACGGTACTGAGACATAGTTGACACCCGTTCACCGCAAAGTGTGATCCGCGGCTCAGCCGTTCGGCCGTTTTCGCTACGGAGCGTCTCAGTCCTCGTACTCGTCGTGGTAGCGGACTCTCCCGCTGCCCGCGGGCGCACCGAGAGCCGACGCACGTCCCTCGGGTTTCTCCCAGGGCTCCTGCCGGCCGAGCGCGGTCAGGTCGAGCAGGCTGGTGGTCGAGCCGAGCCCGTCGAGACCGCGCTCGTAGGTCGAGTAGGTGTGGAAGACCCGCTCGCCCTCCCGCAGGAAGCAGCTGAGCCCCGGCCGCTCCACCAGCTCGCCCTCGTGCTCGAAGGTGACCTCGAAGTCGGTGTTGAAGTCGCTGACGTACGACGAGTACCAGGGCAGGGTCCAGCCCATCCGCGCCTTGAACGGCAGGAGCCTCGGATACGGCGCCCGGGAGACGGCCGCGAACGACGTACCGCGCGCCCTCAGGTGCGCGAGGTGCCCGATCTGGTCCAGGAACGCCGAGCAGCCGCTGCAGCCGGCGTCCCACTCGGGCGCGAACATGAAGTGGTGGACGACGAGCTGGTCCCGGCCCTCGAAGAGGTCGAGCAGCGTGGCCTTGCCGTCGCCGCCCTCGAACACGTACTCCTGGTCGATCTCCACCATGGGCAGCCCGCGCCGTTCGGCGTTGAGGGCGTCACGCGCGCGGGTGGCCGCCTTCTCCTTCACCAGTAGGGCCTCGCGCGCCCCGCGCCAGTCCGCGCGGGTGACGATCTCGGGCAGCGACATGGCTCCGGCCTCCTGTGTGCGACGTGTCCCGCTCCGACGGCCCGACGGCCCGCCGGGGTGGTGACCCAAGGGTGGAACGGAACTCATCGCTGCCCGGCGGACATTCTTTTCAGGAGGCTGCCGAAAAGCCGCTGACCAGGTCCTTCAGATGTCGTACTCCTGGATGCGCCGACCGTGTCCACGGTCGGTCACGAGATCGGCGGGCTTCCCGGCGGAGCCGGCGGTCCGCTCGTGCGAAGAAGGGCGTCATCGGGCAAAAGTACGGCGCGGCGGGCCGTACGGCTCCGGTCCGGCGCGGTCGCTCACCGCGCGAGCGGCAGTTCGGAGTGGCGCGGGTCCACGCGGCCGCGCCGCTCGGCGAGTTCGCCGCGCAGGGCAGCGAGCCGTTCCGTGTGGCGCGGGGTGAGCCCGCCGGTGTCGTCCAGGTGTACGGCGCACGCGGTGGTGGTGTCGACGAGCCGTTCGAGGACCGCGGCGACCTCGTCGGTGCCCTCGGAGTGCCGGGCGAGGGCGGGCAGTTCGGCGGCGGCCCTGGCGATGGCGGCGCGGGCCTCGGCGAGGGTGCGGTACGCCTCGCGGCGCAGCGTCCACCGGGTGGCACGGTCGTCGGACTCGCTCAGTACGTGCGTGAGGTAGGCGTGCGCGGCGGCGTCGGCGGCGTCGATACGGGCCCGGATGCCGGCGGCCCGCTGCCCCGGCATCGGCAGATGCCCGACGACCAGCACGATCGCGCAGGCGAGCAGCGTCTCCCCGATGCGGCCTGCGGAGGCCTGGGGTTCGCCGCCCACCATGACCAGGGCGAGTACGAGGACGGTGACGACGGTGGTCTGGGCTGCGAAGTGCCGCGCGGCGACCGGCACCAGGGCACCGCAGACGGCGACGAGCAGGACGAGCCCCTCCGGCCGGGGCAGCACGGCGGCGAACCCGGCGAACAGCAGCGCCCCGAGCACGGTCCCGGCCGCCCGGCACAGCACTCGGGACACGAGCGGGCCGAGGTCGGGCTTGACGAGGAAGACCGCGGTGGCGGGCAGCCAGTACCAGTGCTGGTGGGAGCCGTACCAGTGGCCGTGGTGCAGTGCCTGGGCGGCGGCGGCACTGGCGCCGAAGCACAGCCCGACCCGCAGCCCGTACTCCCGCCCGCCGGCACCGAGCACGGCACGCGCCAGGGAACGGGGCGACCGCCTGCGGGTGTGCAGGTCTCCTCCCCCGCCCCGGTCGAAGGCCACCGCGGCGTGCAGCAAGGCGTCGTCCAGGGCACGCAGGGCGGGATCGGTGCGGCTGGGGGCGGGCAGCGGACCGGCGTGGGTGTTGCCGCGGACGGCCGCCGCGAGCCGCCGTGGCCCTTCGGCGGCTCGCGCGGGCACGGCCCGCTCCGCCCAGGCGAGCGCGGTCACGGCCTCGCCGAGGGGCAGTGCGGCGGCGTACTGGGCGTGCAGCCGGCGTTCGGCCGCGGTCGAGGCACGGCGTCGCAGCCGGGGTCCGGCGAGTGCGTCCTGTGCGTGGTCGAGCGCGGCGGTGAGCGCGGCCCGCCGGGCGACGGCGTGCTCCGTGCCGACCGCGTCCAGCAGCGTGGCGACGGCCTCGTAGACGTCGGCGACGGCCGCCCGCTCCCCGTCGAAGCGGAAGTCGCGGCGGAGGTCGCCGGTGAGGGATCCGGGCGTGGGCAGGACCAGTCGCAGCGCGAGCAGCCAGCCGGCGCCGCCGAGAAAGGCGAGCGCGCTCTGCCACCCGGGGTCGGGCAGCGGCATCCCGGCGCCCACGGCGGCGGTGACCAGCACCTGCGTCCCCGTCCCGGACGCCACGGGCCCCACGGCGCTGATGCCTCCGGCGAGCAGCCCGAGCCCGGTCAGCACCAGAGTCAGCGACACGGCGCCGAGGTCCTGCCCGGCGTACGTCCCGACGAGCAGCCCGACCGCCCCCGCGAGCGCGGGTACGCCGATCCGCCGTACGGAGGTACGGCGGCTGCCGGGCCGGTCGTTGATGCCGGCCAGCATGGCCGCGATCGCGGCGACGACACCGAGGGAGGCCCGCCCGGCGAGCAGCGCGGCGAGCAGCAGCGGCCCGCCGGCCAGCGCGCCCCGGAGCACCGCGTTCCATGGGACGGGGCCGCGCTGGGCGCTCAGGGCATGCGCGAGCCAGGGCGGAAGCGTCTGGGCGGCGCGGCGAGCGGTACGGAACACGGGTGCGGGGCTCCTGTCGTCCGGTCGAGGGCGGGGGTGGGCCTTCGGGCGACGGTGGCCGGGCTGGGTGGTGCGCCGCCAAGCGTACGACGGTTTCCCGAGGTCGTGGAAACGGGCCGGTTTCGGGGAGATGACGGCCGTCGAGCACAGCGGTGGCGAAGGCCACCCACGCCTGCGGCGTGCGGCCGGCCACCGGAGGGAACGCCCGGCGTGGGCGCTGGGTGCGGGCTCACCACCGCGGGGCGGGGCGGACGCCGGGGAGCGTGGACGGCCGGGGTGCGGGCAGCGAGCGAAATCCGGGTGCGCGGCGCGGGCGGAGAACGGACGATCGGGAGGTGGTCCGCCCGCCTTCCAGGAGTTCACGTGATCCAGCGCGTCACCGTGCCCGGTCTGTTCCCGCCGCCCGCCTACTCCCACGCCTCCGTCGTCGAGGCCGGGACCAGGCTCGCGTTCCTCGCCGGGTCCGTTCCGCTCGACGCGGAGGGGAAGCTGGTCGGCGATGGCGATCCGGTGCGTCAGGCCGAGCAGGTGATCGCGAACCTCACCGAGCAGTTGCGCGCCGTCGGCAGCGGGCTCGAGCACGTGCTGTCGACCGCCGTGTACGTCGTGAGCACCGGCACCGCCACCCTGTCCGCCGTCTGGGACGTCGTCGAGGCCTCGGGGCTCAGTACCGGTCCGCACTCCTCGACGCTGCTCGGCGTCAGCTGCCTCGGGTACACGGGGCAGCTGGTGGAGATCACGGCGACCGCGGCCGTGCCGGAGGCGAGCCGCCCGTGAACGAGGAGCGGGAGCCGCACGTGCGTTACGTGTGGCGGCCCTGAACCTTGGTTCCCGGTTCCCGGTTCCCGGTGCCAGTTCCCGGTTCTCGGTTCTCGGTGCCAGTTCCTGGTTCCCGGTTCCCGGTGCCAGTTCCCGGTTCCCGGTACCGGTTCCTGGTGCCCGGTTCCTGGTTCCTCGCTGTCGGCCGGGTCAGGCGTCGCCGCGGGCGTACCTGTCCGTCGCCGCCAGCAGAGCCTCGTCCCCGGTCGCCCCCGCGTCGTGCCCGGCCTCGTCCACGACCACCAGCTCGCTGTCCGGCCAGGCGTGGTGGAGCCGCCAGACGATGCCGAGAAGGTTGCCGAAGTCGAGGCTGCCCTGGACCAGGGTGCCGGGGATGCCCTTCAGCAGGTGGGCGTTCCTGAGCACCACGCCCTCGTCGTTGCCGTCGCCGAGGAAGTGGCCGTTGCCCCAGTAGTGCGTGACAGTGCGGGCGAAGCCCATGCGGAACTCCGGATCCCGGAACCGGGCGACCGAGCCGGGCGGCGCCGGGATGGTCGCCGTCTCCCAGTCCGTCCAGGCACGCGCGGCGCGCTCGCGGACCGCGGCGTCCGGCGACTCCAGCAGCCGGTTGTAGGCGGCGGGCAGGTTGCCGTCGCGCTCGTCCGGGGGCAGCTCGGCGAGGAACCGCTCGTGCGCCTCGGGGAAGATCTTTCCCAGCCCGCGGGTCAGGAGGTCCACCTCGGCGTCGGAGCCGGTCGCGACCCCGGTCAGCACCAGCTCGGTCACCACCCCGGGGTGCGTCTGCGCGTACCGCAGTCCCAGGACGGAGCCCCACGACACGCCCCACACCAGCCAGCGCGCGATGCCCAGGTGGGCGCGCAGCCGCTCCAGGTCCCCCATGACGTGAGCGGTCGTGTTGACGCTCATGTCGGTGCCGTAGGCGCTCGCGCGGGGCAGCGAACGTCCGGCGCCGCGCTGGTCGACGAGGACGATCCGGTAGGCGGCGGGATCGAAGTACCTCCTGTGTCCCGGACTTGTGCGGGATCCCGGTCCACCGTGCAGCACCAGCGCGGGCTTGCCGTGCGGGTTGCCGCTCGTCTCCCAGTACACGTGATTGCCGTCGCCGACGTCGAGCATGCCGTGGTCGTACGGTTCGGTCTCCGGATACAGGCCCATCGGAGCACCGTAGTCGCGCCGACCCGGTGGGTTCCTCCCCTTTACCGGACGGCCTCACCGGACGGGCAGGCCCGCCGTCCGCGCCGCCGTGCGCAGCACGTCCCGGAGCATCTCGGGGGTGAGCCGGCCGGTGAAGGTGTTGCGCTGGCTGACGTGGAAGCAGCCGAAGAGATCCAGGCCGGGTCCCTCGGCGGCGTCCAGCGTCACGTGTCCGCCGTGCGCGAAGGCCGGACGGGGGCGGGGCACGGTCCAGCCCGCCCCGGCGAACGCGGGCAGCGTGGCCTGCCAGCCGAAGGCGCCGAGGACGACCACCGCCCGCAGCGCGGGCCGCAGCAGTTCCAGCTCCTGTACGAGCCAGGGGCGGCAGGTGTCGCGTTCGGCGGGGGTCGGCTTGTTGGCGGGTGGGGCGCAGTGCACGGGCGAGGTGATGCGCACGCCGTACAGCTCCAGGCCGTCGTCGGCACGGACCGCGGTGGGCTGGGAGGCGAGGCCCACGTCGTACAACGCCTGGTACAGCACGTCTCCGGAGCGGTCGCCGGTGAACATCCGGCCGGTGCGGTTGCCGCCGTGGGCCGCGGGGGCCAGCCCGACGATCAGGAGGCGGGCGTCCGGCGGGCCGAAGCCCGGCACCGGCCGGCCCCAGTACGTCCAGTCGGAGAAGGCCGCCCGCTTGGTACGGGCCACCTCCTCCCGCCACTCGACCAGCCTCGGGCAGGCCCGGCACCCCGCGATCCGCCGGTCGAGATCGGAGAGTCCGCCGGTGTCCATGCGTCCACCGTAGGGCCTTGGAGGACAGCCCCGGGCCGGGAGGGTTTCCAGGGGCTCGACCGGGCCCGTCGGCCGGCCGCGGGAATCGCGCCCCGTTCCACTGTGCCGGGCGGTTAAGGTCGAGCCATGGCTTCCGAGCATGACGAAGGCAGGGACGGCCGGGTGGCCGAACCGCGGGACGGCGCCGCTGCCGCCGCCGGGGCGCCGGACCCGAAGACCGCCGCGGCGGTCGCCGCGGCCGAGGCGGCCGGGCCGCAGAACGGCGAGAGCGTCCGGGTGGACAGCTGGATCTGGGCCGTCCGCCTCGTCAAGACCCGCTCGCTGGGCGCGACCGCCTGCCGCGGCGGCCATGTCCGGGTGAACGGCGAGCGTGTGAAGCCCGCGTACTCCCTGCGCGTCGGCGACGAGGTGCGCCTGCGGCAAGAGGGCCGGGAACGCGTCGTCGTCGTGAAGCGGCTGATCCGCAAGCGCGTCGGTGCGCCGGTCGCCGTCCAGTGCTACGTCGACAACTCCCCGCCGCCCCCGCCCCGCGAGGCCGTCGCCCCGGCCGGTATCCGTGACCGCGGCGCGGGGCGCCCGACCAAGCGCGACCGCCGCGAGATGGACCGGCTGCGCGGGCTGGAGGGCCTGAGCAGCTCCCGGAGGGACGCCGGGACCAGGCCCTGAGTCCGTCCCGCGGGGCGGTCGTGCCCGATCAGCCGCTCCGGACTCGTACCAGTCGGCGCGGCTCCTCGCTGTGCCCGCGGCGGGTCCGGGCCACGAGATCAGGAGGGGCACCGTCAGGAGGAGCGGTGTCGCCGCGTTCGCCCCCGTCGAAGCAGGTGTGCTGGACGACGAACGTGCCCGTCATCAGCGCGCTCAGTGCCGTCGCCGCCACCGAGCCGCTATCTCTGCCTCTGTCGCTCGCTCCGCCGTGCGGGTACGGCCCTCACCCACGTCCCGTGCGTAGAGCTCTACCGCGCAGCCGTCCGGGGTGATGGCCCCGGGACCCGTCCCCTGATAGCCCTCTCGCATCTTCAGCTCCATGCCCTTCCAACGGCCCGTCCTCGCACAGCCGTTCCCACTCGATACCGATTCACCCGACCAAGTGAACGCGCCTGGTCCGCGGTAGGACCGGTACTACCGGTCGGCGGTGCGACCGGGTTCGTCCGGTGCGGCGGTACGCCTCGTTTCCCCCTCGCGAGCTGCCGGAGTACGTTCGTTGCAGGAGTCGTGAACCGATGCGTACAGGCAGTGAACCGGCCACCGCGCGCAGTGCCCTGCGGGCGCGTCTCTGGCTGAGCCTGTGGGGGCTGGTCTGGGCGGTCTTCGGCACGGCGGCCTTCGCGCTCACCGGGCGCTTCGGATGGGCGCTCGCCTGCGGAGTGCTGTGGCTCGTCGTCACGGTCGACCTGACCGTGATCCTCCGGCGCATCCGCCAAGGCCCGCACTACCAGCCGGGACGGGACGTCCCGCCGTACTCGCCGCCGAAGCGCTGACGGTCCTGGAACGCCACGGCGCCGACCGTCAGCAGTCGAACCGCGCCTGCTGCAGGTATTCCGGGTTCGGGTCCAGAGCCGCCGCCAGCCGGAAGTGGCGCCGGGCCTGGTCGGGGCAGCCGCGGCGCTCGTAGGTGCGGGCGAGCGCGAAGTGCGCGAAGGCGTTGTCCGGCTCGCGCTCGAGGACGATGGTGAATTCCAGCTCGGCCGGTCGCAGTTGCGCCGCCGCGAAGAAGGCACGTGCGCGCAGCAGCCGCGCCGCGGTGTTCTCGGGATGGGCGCCGATGACCCCGTCGAGGAGTTTCACCGCGCCGCGCGGGTCCCGCGCCGCGAGCAGTTGCTCGGCGGCACGGAAGTCGATGACATCCGTCTCCGGAGTACGTCCGGTCGAACCGCTGGTCTCGGGCACGGCAGAGTCCTTCCCTCACTGGAACGGATCAACGCGCGCGCGGGAGCCGCTATTCCGTGCGCGCCCTGCGCACCAGTTCGGCCCACACCTCTTTCACGCGGCGCCGCAGCTCGTCCAGCGGCACGTCGTTGTCGACCACCACGTCCGCGCTCTTCCGGCGCTGCTCGCGCGTGGCCTGGGCCGCCATACGGGCTCGTGCGTCCTGCTCGGTCATGCCGCGCAGCCGCACCAACCGGTCGAGCTGGGTGGCGGGGTCGGCGTCCACGACGACCACGACGTCGTACAGCGGCGCCAGGCCGTTCTCCGTGAGCAGGGGGACATCGTGGACGACGACGGCGTCCTCGGGGGCGGCCTCTTCGAGGGCGCGGGAGCGCTCACCGACCAGAGGGTGCACGATCCCGTTCAGGACGGCCAGCCTCTCCGGGTCGGCGAACACGATCGCACCCAGTTTCGGCCGGTCCAGGCTGCCGTCCTCGGCGAGGACCTCCGCACCGAACGCCGCCACGACCGCGGCGAGCCCCGGGGTGCCCGGCGCGACGACCTCGCGTGCGATCCGGTCCGCGTCGATCAGTACTGCGCCGTGCTCGACGAGCAGCCGCGCCACCTCGCTCTTGCCGGCGCCGATCCCGCCGGTCAGGCCCACCTTCAGCATGAGCGGAAGCTTAGGGCCTGCCGGTTACGGCGTCAGTTGTCGCCCTCCCGCTCCGCCAGGAACCGTTCGAACTCGCGGCCGATCTCGTCCGCCGACGGGATCTCGACGGGCTCGGCGAGCATGTTGCCCCGGCTCTCGGCGCCCGCGGCGGCGTCGTACTGGTGCTCGAGGCCCTGGACGAGGGCGGTGAGTTCCTCGTCGCCCTCCTGGATCTGCCGGTCGATCTCCGTCTGGGTCCGGTGGGCGTCCGTGCGCAGGGAGTGCGCGATGCCCGGCAGGACCAGGCCGGTCGCCCCGGTGATCGCCTCCAGGACGGTGAGCGCCGCGTCCGGATAGGCGGAGCGGGCGATGTAGTGCGGGACGTGCGCGGCGACGCCGAGCACGTCGTGGCCGGCCTGCGCGAGCCGGTACTCGACGAGCGCCTCCGCGCTGCCGGGGACCTGCGCCTCCTCGAAGGGGCTGCCGTGACCCGGCACGAGGTCGGTGCGGTTGCCGTGCGGGGTGATGCCGACCGGGCGGGTGTGCGGGACGCCCATGGGAATGCCGTGGAAGCTCACCGCCAGGCGGACGCCCAGCCGCTCCACGATCTGCCCCACGGCGGCCGCGAAGCGCTCCCACTCGACGTCCGGCTCGGGGCCCGACAGCAGCAGGAAGGGCGCCCCGGTGGCGTCCTGGACGAGCCGCACCTCGATGGTGGGCTCCTCGTAGTCCGTCCAGGTGTCCCGCTTGAAGGTCAGCAGCGGCCGACGCGCGCGGTAGTCGACGAGCCGGTCGTGGTCGAAGCGGGCGACGACCTGGTGGGGCAGCGAGTCCAGCACCTGGTCGACGATCTGGTCGCCGGTCTCGCCGGCGTCGATGTATCCGTCGAAGTGGTACAGCATGACCAGTCCGGCCGACTCCTGGGCGAGTGCCATGTCGACGACGGCCAGGCCCTTCGGCTCCCATGCGTACAGGTCCTGCGGATCAAGCACAGTGACCGCTCCCCTCCTCGTGTTCCCACCTCATAACGCCCTTACGGGGTGGGGCATTCCCGGAGGGGGAGGCCGTGATCTCGACGTCGTGGACCGGCGCCCCGGAACGGCTGAGGGGCCGCACCTCGAAAGGTACGGCCCCTCAGTCATCCGCTGTCGGTCAACCGCCGTGCTTCAGCGGCCGTCGTTCAGCTCTGGCCGCCGGCCAGCTTCTCGCGCAGCGCGGCCAGCGCCTCGTCCGACGCCAGGGCGCCGGAGTTGTCGCCGCCCTCGGAGGAGTACGAGCCGCCGCCGCCACCGCCGCCACCGCCACCGGACGCGGCCGGAGCCGCACCCGCGGTGTCGACACCCTCGGCAGCGGCCTTCTCGTCCGCCTCGCGGGACTTGATGACCTGCGCCTGGTGCTGCTCGAAGCGCTGCTGGGCCTCGGCGTACTGCGTCTCCCAGGCCTCGCGCTGGGTCTCGTAGCCCTCGAGCCAGTCGTTGGTCTCGGGGTCGAAGCCCTCGGGGTAGATGTAGTTGCCCTGGTCGTCGTAGGACGCGGCCATGCCGTACAGGGTCGGGTCGAACTCGACCACCGACGGGTCGGCACCGAAGGCCTCGTTGGCCTGCTTCAGCGAGAGGCTGATGCGGCGGCGCTCGAGGTCGATGTCGATGACCTTGACGAAGATCTCGTCGTTGACCTGGACGACCTGCTCCGGGATCTCCACGTGACGCTCGGCCAGCTCGGAGATGTGGACCAGACCCTCGATGCCCTCGTCCACGCGGACGAACGCACCGAACGGCACCAGCTTCGTGACCTTGCCGGGCACGACCTGGCCGATCTGGTGGGTGCGGGCGAACTGCTGCCACGGGTCTTCCTGGGTCGCCTTCAGCGACAGGGAGACACGCTCGCGGTCCATGTCGACGTCGAGGACCTCGACGGTGACCTCCTGGCCGACCTCGACAACCTCGGACGGGTGGTCGATGTGCTTCCAGGACAGCTCGGAGACGTGGACCAGACCGTCGACGCCACCCAGGTCCACGAAGGCACCGAAGTTGACGATCGAGGAGACGACGCCGGAACGGACCTGCCCCTTCTGGAGGGTGGTGAGGAACGTCTGGCGGACCTCGGACTGGGTCTGCTCCAGCCAGGCACGGCGGGACAGGACCACGTTGTTGCGGTTCTTGTCCAGCTCGATGATCTTCGCCTCGAGCTCCTTGCCCACGTAGGGCTGGAGGTCGCGGACGCGGCGCATCTCGACCAGGGAGGCCGGGAGGAAGCCACGGAGGCCGATGTCGAGGATGAGACCACCCTTGACGACCTCGATGACGGTACCGGTGACGATGCCGTCCTCTTCCTTGATCTTCTCGATGGTGCCCCAGGCCCGCTCGTACTGGGCACGCTTCTTCGAGAGAATCAGGCGGCCTTCCTTGTCCTCCTTCTGGAGAACAAGGGCCTCGATCTCGTCACCGACGGCGACGACCTCGTTGGGGTCGACGTCGTGCTTGATCGAGAGCTCGCGGCTCGGGATGACACCTTCGGTCTTGTAACCGATGTCGAGCAGGACCTCGTCCCGGTCGACCTTCACGATGACGCCGTCGACGATGTCGCCGTCGTTGAAGTACTTGATCGTCTCGTCGATCGCGGCGAGGAAGGCTTCCTCGTTACCGATGTCGTTGACCGCAACCTGCGGGGTGGTGGCGGTGGTCTCGGTGCTGCTCGTCATGTGGGAAAGGGCTCCGGTACGGACATTGAAGTCGTAGGTACTGCTTACGCCGGGAGCCCGTTTCGCTCTGCCGAAGCCGGACAGCCTAGGAAGCGTCACCCAAACCGGAGGTGACGCCTCGTGAACCGAGGGGACATACAACAGATGCGAGCGCGACCTGCTACGTCTGAGGTGCGCAGGCCCGCAGCGCAACTTGTAGCATACGGGGGCGGCCGGGCAGGGTCAATGCGCGAAGCCGCACACCCGGGGCGGATCGTCGCATACCCGGCACAAGAGCCGTCTCCCGAGGCCACGTGGAACCCGGACGCCCCTTGCGCGACACGGGACAGGCGGCACGGAAGAGCCCGCAGACTAGTACGAGGGAGCCGGTCATCCAAGAGCCCGAAACGTCCGAGGCCGAAGGAGTCGAGCCCGAGGCCACCCGGCGTGCCGCCGGGGTCACGGAGAGTTCCCGCGCCAACCGCGGCTGGTGGGACCGGAACGCTGACGGGTACCAGACCGAGCACGGCACCTTCCTCGGCGACGACCGCTTCGTGTGGTGTCCCGAGGGACTGGACGAGGTGGAGGCCGAGCTGCTCGGCCCGCAGGAGGACCTGAAGGGCAAGGACGTCCTGGAGATCGGGGCCGGCGCGGCCCAGTGCTCGCGCTGGCTGACCGCCCGGGGGGCCCGTCCGGTGGCCCTGGACCTCTCCCACCGACAGCTTCAGCACGCCCTGCGCATCGGCTCCTCCTTCCCCCTGGTCTGCGCGGACGCGGCTGTGCTGCCCTTCGCGGACGGCTCGTTCGACCTGGCGTGCTCGGCGTACGGGGCGCTGCCCTTCGTCGCCGACCCGCGGCTGGTACTGCGGGAGGTGCGCCGGGTGCTGCGGCCCGGCGGCCGCTTCGTCTTCTCCGTCACGCACCCGCTGCGCTGGGCGTTCCCGGACGAGCCGGGGCCCGAGGGGCTGACGGTGTCCGCTTCCTACTTCGACCGCACGCCGTACGTGGAGCAGGACGACGAGGGCCTGGCGGTGTACGTCGAGCACCACAGGACGCTCGGGGACCGCGTGCGGGACGTGGTGACGTCGGGGTTCCGGCTGCTGGACCTCGTGGAGCCGGAGTGGCCGGACTGGAACACCTCCGAGTGGGGCGGCTGGTCGCCGCTGCGCGGGCATCTGGTCCCGGGGACGGCGATCTTCGTCTGCGAGCGCGACTGAAGCCCTGCCGGGGGCGCGGGTCCACGCGCGCGTGGGAGGGCACGCGGGCGTACGACACACGCGGGCGTACGACACTGGGGGCGTGATCCGTTACGACGCTCTGGACGCGCTGCCCGTGCGCGGTGCCCTGCCCGCTCTGCACGACGCCCTGGAGGGGCACGGCACGGCGGTGCTGGTCGCACCGCCCGGCACCGGAAAGACGACGCTGGTGCCGCTGGCCCTGGCCGGGCTGCTGAGTGGGGCTCGGGCTCCCGCGCGGCGTGTGGTCGTGGCCGAGCCGCGGCGGATCGCCGCGCGGGCGGCGGCCCGGCGCATGGCGTGGCTGCTGGGTGAGAGGCCGGGCGCGAGTATCGGGTACACCGTTCGCGGCGAGCGGGTGGTCGGGCGTCACGCGCGCGTGGAGGTCGTCACGACCGGCGTGCTGCTGCAGCGGCTCCAGCGGGACCAGGAGCTTCCGGGCGTCGACGTGGTGGTGCTCGACGAGTGCCACGAGCGGCATCTGGACGCGGACACGACGGCGGCGTTCCTGTGGGACGTGCGGCAGACCCTGCGGCCGGAGCTGCGGCTGGTGGCCGCGTCGGCCACGACCGACGCCGAGGGCTGGTCCGGGCTGCTGGGCGGGGCGCCGGTCGTCGAGGCGCGGGGCGTGTCGTACCCCGTGGAGGTCGTGTGGGCACCACCGGCGCGGCCGGTGCGGCCGCCGCACGGGATGCGGGTGGATCCGGCGCTGCTCACGCAGGTGGCGTCGGTGGTGCGGCGGGCGCTGGCCGAGCGTGACGGGGACGTGCTGTGCTTCCTGCCTGGGGTCGGGGAGATCGCCCGGGTCGCCGGGCAGTTGGGGGGCCTCGGCGACGTGGACGTGCTCCAGGTGCACGGTCGGGCGCCGTCGGCCGTGCAGGACGCGGTGCTGGTGCCCGGGGCGCGGCGCCGGGTGGTGCTGGCGACCTCGGTCGCCGAGTCGTCGCTGACGGTTCCGGGCGTACGGGTGGTCGTGGACGCGGGGCTGGCCCGGGAACCGCGGGTTGACCACGCGCGGGGGCTGAGCGCGCTGACGACGGTACGGGCCTCGCGGGCCGCGGCGCGCCAGCGGGCGGGCCGGGCCGGACGTGAGGCACCGGGGGCGGTGTACCGCTGCTGGGCGGAGGCGGAGGATGCCCGTCTGCCGCGGTTCCCCGCGCCGGAGATCAAGGTGGCCGACCTGACGGCGTTCGCGCTGCAGGCGGCCTGCTGGGGCGATCCGGACGCGTCCGGTCTGGCGTTGCTCGATCCGCCGCCGGGCGGGGCGATGACGGCCGCGCGGTCGGTGCTGACCGCGGTCGGCGCGGTGGACTCCGCGGGCCGGGCCACCGACCGCGGTGCACGCCTGGCCCGCCTCGGGCTGCACCCCCGGCTGGGCCGGGCGCTGCTGGACGCGGGGGAACCGGACGCGGAGGTTTCGCTGCCGGCCGCCTCCGGCACGGGGGCGCCGGAAGCGGGCCGCACCGGAGCGGGGCCCCGGGCCCGTCCTTCGGCAGCGCCGGCCTCGGACACACCGCACCCCAGTGGTGGCACCGCACGACCGGCCGCCTCCGGCACGGGGGCGCCGGATGCGGGCCGCACCGGAGCGGGCACCTCCGGAACGGGCGGCTCCAAGACGGACACCTCCGGAACGGGCGGCTCCGGGACGGACCGCTCCGGGCGCGGCGGGCCGGCAGTGGTCGCCGAGGTGGTCGGACTGCTGAGTGAGGAGGCGCCGCGTGAGTACGGGGACGACCTGGTGTCCGTACTGCGGACCGCACGGCGCGGCGGAGACGCCTACGGAGCGCGGTGGCGGGCCGAGGTGCGGCGGCTGCGGGCCGCCGTGGAGCCCGGGGGCGGCGGACGGGCGCAGCGGGTCGCCGAGGACGCCCTCGCCGGACTGGTGGCCGCTCTGGCGTTTCCCGAGCGGGTGGCAAGGAAGGACGGCGGGTCGTATCTGATGGTCTCGGGCACCCGGGCCGAACTGCCGGAGGCGTCCGCGCTGCGCGGGGCACCGTGGATCGCCGTCGCCGTGGCCGACCGGCCCGTGGGAAAGGGGCACGCGCGCGTGCAGCTCGGCGCGGTGATCGACGAGGGGACGGCCCGGCTCGCGGCGGGGGCGCTGCTGACGGAGCGGGACGAGGTGCACTGGGCCGACGGTGACGTGGTGGCCCGGCGGGTCGAGCGGCTCGGGGCGGTGGAACTGACGGTGCGGCCGCTCGCGGACGCCGGCCCCGGTCTCGTACGGGGCGCGCTGCTGGAGGGGCTGCGGCGGGAGGGGTTGGCGCTACTGCGCCGGGCGGCCGAGGCGGACGTACTGCGCAAGCGGCTCGCGTTCCTGCGGCGGCATCTCGGCGAGCCCTGGCCGGACGTCACCGACGACGCACTGTTCGCACGCGTGGACGAATGGCTCGAACCCGAGCTGAGCCGGGCCCGGCGACGCGCCGACCTCGGGCGGATCGACGCCGGGGAGGCGCTGGCGCGGCTGCTGCCCTGGGCCTGCGGGGAGGCGACGCGGCTGGACGAGCTGGCCCCCGAGCGGATCGTGGTCCCCAGTGGGTCCCGGATCCGGATCGACTACGGCGACCCCGAGCAGCCGGTGCTGGCGGTGAAGTTGCAGGAGATGTTCGGGCTCCAGCGGTCGCCGGAGATCGCCGGGGTGCCGCTCCTGGTCCATCTGCTCTCCCCGGCCGGCCGTCCCGCCGCGGTCACCGCCGACCTGGCCTCTTTCTGGAAGGAGGGCTACAAGGGCGTACGGGCGGAGCTGCGCGGCCGGTATCCGAAGCATCCGTGGCCCGAGGACCCGGCCACGGCGGAGCCGACCCGGTACACGAAGGCGCGGCTCGGGACATGACGGCGGCGGGCGACGGGGAAGGGGACGGAGGACGCCCAGCCGGGCGGGACAATGCCTACGCCTCCGGTTCGGTCGACGGCTCGGCGGAGGGGCTCCCTGACGGTTCGGCCGAAGGTCCGGTCGACGGTTCGGCCGAAGGTCCGGTCGACGGTTCCGCCGAAGGTCCGGTCGACGGTTCCGCCGTCGGTCCGGCCGCCCCGGCCACCTTCAGCGTGACGTCGAGCGCGGCGCCACCCGCCGTGGTGAGGCGGAGGATGTACGAGCCCTCGGCGTCGTCGGCGTACAGCTCCGGCAGCTTCAACAGGCCCTTGGCGTCGGTCTTCAGGCTCAGTGTACGGACGGTCTTTCCGTCGGCGTCCCCCTTGAAGTAGGGGCCCTTGTCGTTCTCCGTCGGGTCGAGAGCCGACTTGACGAGCGTGGCGGTGACGGCGACCTTGTCCGCGGCGGCGCCCTTGTGCGTGGCCTTCACCTCGACCCGGTCGGCGAACTCGCCGCCGGGCGTGCACGTCAGGTCGGCCCCGCCGGTGCGGGTGAGGGCATCGGCGACGCGCTCGGTGACGGTGGCCTCGTAGTCGAGGCCACCGACGGTACGGCCGATCACGGTGGCGCGGACGGTGAACTCGCCGGTCCGTTCGCCCGCCACCAGCGCGGGCGCGACGGCCACGCCGGAGGCGTCGGTGGTGACCGCGGCGACCTTCTCGCCGCCGGTGAACGTGGCGTCCGTGTCGCCGAGGACGGTGAAGCGGATGCGTACCTTGCCGACGGCCTCTCCGGCCCTGGTCTCGGCGCGGGCGCTGATCTTCTCGGCGAACGTGTCGCCCGCGATCGCGGTGAGCCCCGTGGTGCCGGCGTTCTCCAGGTGGTGGACCGTGTCGGTGGGGGTGGGCTTCGGGGGCGGCGTCCCGGTGGGGGGCTCCGGGTCGGCCGGAGGCTTGGGGTTCGGGGTCCCGGGGCTGGTGGGCTTGCCCGGCTCCGACGGCTCCGACGGCTCCGACGGTTTCGCCGGGCTCGGGGCCGGGCTGGGCGTGGCCGTGCCGGGAGCCCGGGGCGGGGTGCTCGCACCCGTCCTGCCCGGAGAGGTGCCTGTGCCCGAGCCGGACGTGTCGTCACTGCGGCCGACGGGGAGGCTGCCGGTGCCGTCCGGGATCTCGTGGCTGCCCCTGCGGTAGTGCTCCAGCCACGACAGGACCGTGTTCAGGTAGTCCTGCGAGTTGTTGTAGCTGAGGACCGCGCGGTTGAGGTCGGCCTGGTCGGACAGGTCCCAGCCGTTGCGGCACAGGTAGTGGCCGGCGGCGAGCGCGGCGTCGTAGACGTTGTTGGGGTCTTCCTTGCCGTCGCCGTTGCCGTCGCGGCCGGCCCACGCCCAGGTGGAAGGGATGAACTGCATGGGGCCGACGGCGTTGTCATAGCTGCTGTTGCCGTCGTAGACACCGTTGTCGGTGTCCTTGATGAGGGCGAAGCCGTTGCCGTCGAGCTGCGGGCCGATGATGCGGCCGATGGTGGTGCCGCCCGCGTCGACGCGGCCGCCGCGGGCCTGACCGGACTCCACCTTGCCGATGGCGGCGAGCAGTTGCCACGGCAGGTTGCAGCCCGGCTTGGACCCGCGCAGCTCCGACTCGGCCTTCCTGTAGGCGTCGAGGACGGTCGCGGGGATGCCGGCCTCGGCCGGGCCCCGGGAGGCGGGGGTGCCGATGGTCGGCGCGGGGCTGGGGCTGTTGAGCGGCGGCAGGTCGGTGTAGTACGGCGAGTTGCCGGTGGCGCTGTTCTCGGAGGGCGTGTCGGACGTCGGGACGTTGTCGGCAGCGGTCTGTCTGCCGTTGCCGTCCGCCGTCACCTCGGGGGGCCGGGACGCGGACAGGGCTGCGACCGCCACCGCCGCCACGGTGGTGGTGACCGCCGCCTTGCGGAGCCTCCTGTCGAAATGCGCCGCCATAGAGAAACCCCTCCCGTGGACGCTCACGCGTCCGTCTCCGTCCGTCTCCGGCTGCCGTACTCGCCTGTTGCCTGCCGTGCCCGCCCTGTTGTGACGACAAATCCGTGCCGACGGTCGCACCGCGACTTCCCGGGCACGATGTTCGTCTGTTCGACCAGTACGGTGCCGCAGGCGACCCTACGACAACTTGCTTTGCACGGGCACCCGTTCGTTCCCGATATTCACCGGTTGGCCATATGAGGAGTTCTGTTGCCGTTCACCCTCAGTCATGCGGCCGCCGTGCTGCCGGCGGTGCGGGGCGACGGTACCGGCCGCGGACGGCTGGTACCGGCCGTGCTGGTGGCGGGTTCGTTCGCGCCCGACCTGACCTACTACGCAGCGAGTTTTCTGCCCGGCGCGATGGAGTTCGGGCGCGTCACGCACTCCTTCCCGGGCGTCTTCACCGTCGATGTGATCATCGCCTGGGCACTGGTGGGGCTGTGGCTGCTGGTGCGCGAGCCGCTGGTGGCGCTGCTGCCGGGGGCCGGGCAGGGCCGCGTCGCCGCCCTGCTGCGCTGCGGGGCGCCACGCGCGCGCGTGGCGCCGTCCCCGGTGGTGCGGTGGTACGTGTCGGCGGCGCTGGGGGCGCTGACGCACGTGGTGTGGGACGCGTTCACACACCTCGACCGCTGGGGGACGCGGGTGCTGCCCGTCCTGGGGCGCGAGATCGCGGGCTCACCGCTGTACTGGTACCTGCAGTACGGCGGTTCGGCGGTGGCCGCGGTGGTGATCGCCGTGTTCCTGGCGCGGGTGCTGCGGCTGGCGCCCCGGAGGGCCGGGCCGCCGGGCGTCCCGGTCCTCTCGGTACGGGACCGGTGGTGTGCCGGGGCGGTCCTCGGCGGCTGCGCGGTGGCCGGGGCGGTGCGCCGGGCGGCCCCGTGGTGGGGCCGCCGGGGGGACGCCGCGAGGCCCTGGGAGCTGATCCCGACGGTGTGCTTCGGGGCGGGCGCGGGTCTTCTCCCAGCGCTGCTGCTGTACGCCGTGGCGGTCAGGGTGCGGCGTCCGGCCCCGGTTCCCACCAGCCGGTGGAGCGCCGGTACGGAGCCGGACCGGCGGGTCGCGCGCTGACGGTGTCGGCGGCCGCTACGAACACGGTGAAGGTGTGGGCGGGCCGTGGGCGCGGCAGCAGGGCGAGAACCAGCGCGAGGTAACCGCGGGCCATCTCGGCCCACTGGCGCCAGGGAGGCGTCGCGTGCGGGGCGGCGGCCCCCGGGAACCGGTGGGTGAGTCTGCGGTGGAGGTCCGTCGCGGTACGGCGCAGGGCCGTCGCGAGGGTGGCGGGGATGCGGCCGGTACTTGCGCCCGGTGCGAAGACCGGGACCGGGAGGAGTGGCACGCGGGCGGGTCCGTGTGTGCTTGCCCGTGCCGGTGTCGTCCGGTGGTGGAGCATGCGTATACCCATGCCCGCATCCTCACGGGAGACCGGGACCGGGGCGTTTTCGCGGGGGCCACCGGAGTGACGGGCCCTGCGGGCAGGCGGGCGGGGACGGGCGGATGCCGTAGCGCCGCCACCCGGCTTCTCCCCTCGCCCCCGCCCGGGACGGAAGGACGAGCGCGCCTCCCGCCGCAGGGCCGAAGCCCTCACGGCGGGGGCGGGCCCACGCCCTCCAGAGAGCGCGGGTCCGCGGGCGCCTTGAGCCCGCCGGGGCCCGGGCGGACCGGCAGGCCGCGTGCCGGCGGACGGACGTGCTCGTCGCCCGCTGCACGCCCGCCCCCGCCCCGCCGACCGTCGCACCCCCGGCCCTCGCACCCCGCACCCCCGCGCCCAGCACCGCCGACCGCCGACCGCCGACCGCCGACCGCCGACCGCCGACCGCCGGAGGCTAGTGCGCTGCCGACTCCCAGTCCGGGCCCGCGCCCACCGAGACGCCCAGGGGTACCCTGAGCCGTACCGCGTTCGCCATTTCGCGGCGGACGAGTTCCTCCGCCGCCGCGCGCTCGCCCGGCGCGATCTCCAGGACGATTTCGTCGTGGACCTGGAGCAGCATGCGGGATCCGAGGCCGGCCTCGCGCAGCGCCTTGTCCACGTTGAGCATGGCGATCTTGACGATGTCGGCCGCCGTGCCCTGGATCGGCGCGTTCAGGGCCATGCGCTCGGCCGCCTCGCGGCGCTGCCGGTTGTCGCTGTTGAGGTCGGGCAGGTAGCGGCGGCGGCCGAAGAGAGTCGCCGTGTAGCCCGTGGCCCGCGCCTCGTCGACGACCCGGCGCAGATAGTCCCGTACGCCGCCGAACCGCTCGAAGTAGGCGTCCATCAGGCCGCGGGCCTCGGCCGCCTCGATGTTCAGCTGCTGGGAGAGGCCGAAGGCCGACAGCCCGTACGCCAGACCGTAGGACATGGCCTTGATCTTGCGGCGCATCTCCGCGTCCACGGCCGACTGCTCGACGGAGAAGACCTGGGCGGCGGCGGTGGTGTGCAGGTCCTCGCCGGACGTGAACGCCTCGGTCAGGCCCGCGTCCTCGGACAGGTGGGCCATCACGCGCAGCTCGATCTGGCTGTAGTCGGCCGTCATCAGGGACTCGAAGCCCTCGCCGACCACGAAGCCGCGGCGGATCGCGCGGCCCTCGTCGGTGCGGACCGGGATGTTCTGCAGGTTCGGGTCCGTGGAGGAGAGGCGGCCGGTGGCGGCGACCGTCTGGTTGAACGTGGTGTGGATGCGGCCGTCGGCGGCGATCGCCTTGATCAGGCCCTCCACCGTGACGCGCAGCTTGGCCTGCTCGCGGTGGCGGAGCATGATGACCGGCAGTTCGTTGTCCGTCTGGGCCGCGAGCCAGGCCAGGGCGTCGGCGTCGGTGGTGTAGCCGGTCTTGGTCTTCTTGGTCTTGGGAAGATTCAGCTCGCCGAAGAGGACTTCCTGGAGCTGCTTGGGCGAGCCCAGGTTGAACTCGCGTCCGGCCGCCGCGTGCGCCTCCTTCACCGCCTGCTGCACGGCACCGGCGAACATCTGCTCCATGGCCTGGAGGTGCTCCCGGTCGGCCGCGATGCCGTGCCGCTCCATGCGGGCCAGCAGCGCGGACGTGGGCAGCTCCATGTCGCGCAGCAGGTCCGCGGCGCCGACGTCCGCCAGACGGCTCTCGAAGGTGTCGCCCAGGTCGAGGATCGCGCGGGCCTGCACCATCAGCACCTCGGCCTCGGCGCCCTCGTCCGCGCCGAAGGCCAGCTGGCCGTCGGCCGCGGCGGCGGGGGCCAGCTCGCGGTGCAGGTATTCCAGGGACAGCGCGTCCAGGTCGAAGGAGCGGCGGCCCGGCTTGACGAGGTAGGCGGCGAGGGCGGTGTCCATGCCCACACCGGCGACGCTCCAGCCGTGCTCGGCGAAAACGCGCATCGCGCCCTTGGAGTTGTGGAGGACTTTCGGCCGGTCCGGGTCGGAGAGCCAGGTCGTGAACGCCGTCTCGTCGGCCTCGTCGATCTCCGTCGGGTCGAACCAGGCGGCCTTCCCGTCGGACGCGGCGAGCGCGACCTCGGCGACCGAGCCGGTGCCCAGCGCCCAGGTGTCGACCGTGGCCACGCCGAGCGGCCGGGCGCCATGCTCGGCGAGCCAGCCGGCCAGCTCGCCGGTGCCCAGCACCGTGCCGTCCAGCTCCACGCCGTCCGCCACCACCGGGGTGGTCTCGGCCTCCTCGGCGCCCGGGTCGACGGCGTAGAGCCGCTCGCGCAGGGAGGGGTTGCGGATCTCCAGGCTGTCGAGGATCACCGCGACGCCCTTGCGGTCGTACGCCGTCCGCTCCAGGTCGGTGACCGCCCTCGGCAGCTCCACCCGCCGCTCCAGCTCGGTGAGCCGGCGGTTCAGCCTGACGGCCTCCAGGTGGTCGCGCAGATTCTGCCCGGCCTTGCCCTTGACCTCGTCGACGCGCTCGACCAGTTCCGCGAACGACCCGAACTGGTTGATCCACTTCGCGGCCGTCTTCTCGCCGACGCCCGGGATGCCGGGCAGGTTGTCGGACGGGTCGCCGCGCAGCGCCGCGAAGTCGGGGTACTGGGCGGGAGTCAGTCCGTACTTCTCGAAGACCTTCTCGGGCGTGAAGCGGGTCAGCTCGGAGACGCCCTTGGTCGGATAGAGGACCGTGGTGTGCTCGCTGACCAGCTGGAAGGAGTCCCGGTCGCCGGTGACGATCAGCACGTCGAAGCCCTCGGCCTCGGCCTGGGTCGCCAGTGTGGCGATGACGTCGTCCGCCTCGAAGCCGTCGACGGCGAAACGGGGGACGTGCATGGAGTCGAGCAGCTCGCCGATCAGCTCCACCTGCCCCTTGAACTCGTCCGGGGTCTTGGAGCGGTTCGCCTTGTACTCGGTGAACTCCTGGGACCGCCAGGTCTTGCGGGAGACGTCGAACGCCACCGCGAAGTGCGTGGGCGCCTCGTCACGCAGGGTGTTGGCCAGCATCGACGCGAAGCCGTAGATCGCGTTGGTCGGCTGGCCCGTCGCGGTCGTGAAGTTCTCCGCGGGCAGCGCGAAGAACGCGCGGTACGCCAGCGAGTGCCCGTCCATGAGCATCAGCCGCGGTCGGCCGCCGGAGGTGCTGTCGGTCTTCTTCGATGCTGTCTTCGCCACAACCCCGATCCTGCCACGTGCCACTGACAGTGCGGCCCCGCCCTCGCCGTCCCGCGGCCTCCACGCCGTCCCGCGCCGGGCGCGCGGCGGCGACGCCGCAGGTCCCGCAAGCTTTGTTCACCGTCTCCGCCCCGGCCGGCGGGCCTCGGTGTCGGCGGGGCGTGCGAGGATCGGAGACGTACTTCACAACGCGTAAGCGAAGGAGCGCGCGATGGCGACCAAGCCGCCCAAGGGTGATCCGGTTCAGGACGCGCCGCAGGTCTCGGAGCCCCGGCACGCGGCGGCGGGCATCCCGGCGATCGGCCACACCCTGCGGATCGCGCAGCGGCAGATGGGTGTGAAGCGGACGGCGCTGACGCTGCTGAGCGTCAACCAGAAGGGCGGCTTCGACTGCCCGGGCTGCGCCTGGCCGGAGCCGGAACACCGGCACAGGGCGGAGTTCTGCGAGAACGGCGCGAAGGCCGTGGCCGAGGAGGCCACGCTGCGCCGCGTCACCCCGGAGTTCTTCGCCGCGCACTCCGTGGCCGACCTCGCGACGCGCAGTGGCTACTGGCTGGGCCAGCAGGGCCGGCTGACGCACCCGGTGTACCTGCCGGAGGGTGGCGAGCACTACGAGCCGGTGACCTGGGAGCGCGCCTTCGACATCGTCGCCGAGGAGATCGCCGCGCTTGACTCGCCCGACGAGTCGGTCTTCTACACCTCGGGCCGCACCAGCAACGAGGCGGCGTTCCTCTATCAGCTCTTCGCGCGCGAGCTGGGTACCAACAACCTGCCGGACTGCTCCAACATGTGCCACGAGTCGTCCGGCTCGGCACTGTCCGAGACCATCGGCGTCGGCAAGGGCAGCGTCCTGCTGGAGGACCTCTACGAGTCCGACCTGATCATCGTCGCAGGCCAGAACCCGGGCACCAACCACCCGCGGATGCTCTCCGCCCTGGAGAAGGCCAAGGCGAACGGCGCGCGGATCATCAGCGTCAACCCGCTGCCCGAGGCCGGCCTGGAGCGCTTCAGGAACCCGCAGACCCCCAAGGGGCTCACCGCGGGCGCCTCGCTCACCGATCTGTTCCTGCAGATCCGGCTCGGGGGCGACCAGGCCCTGTTCCGGCTTCTCAACAAGCTGATCCTGGAGACCGGGGGCGCGGTCGACGAGGCCTTCGTCGGGGAGCACACGCACGGCTACGCGGAGTTCGCCGAGGCCGCACGCGCCGCCGACTGGGGCGAGACGCTCGCGGCGACCGGTCTCACGCGCGCGGAGATCGAGGAAGCGCTGCGCATGGTGCTCGCCTCCGAGCGCATCATCGTGTGCTGGGCGATGGGCCTGACCCAGCACAAGCACTCGGTGCCCACCATCCGCGAGGTCGTCAACTTCCTGCTGCTGCGCGGCAACATCGGCCGTCCGGGCGCGGGTGTCTGCCCGGTGCGCGGCCATTCCAACGTGCAGGGCGACCGCACGATGGGCATCTTCGAGCGGCCCGCGCCCGCCTTCCTGGACGCTCTGGAGAAGGAGTTCGGCTTCGCCCCGCCGCGCGAGCACGGCTACGACGTCGTACGGGCCGTCCGCGCGCTGCGCGACGGGGAGGCGAAGGTCTTCTTCGCCATGGGCGGCAACTTCGTGGCCGCCTCGCCCGACACGGAGGTCACCGAGGCGGCCGTGCGCCGCGCGCGGCTCACCGTGCACGTGTCGACGAAGCTGAACCGCTCGCACGCCGTCACGGGCGCGCGGGCGCTGATCCTGCCGACGCTGGGCCGCACCGAGCGCGATCTCCAGGGCGGCGGCGAGCAGTTCGTCACCGTCGAGGACTCGATGGGCATGGTGCACGCCTCCCGGGGCCGGCTGGAGCCCGCGAGCGCACAGCTGCTGTCCGAGCCGGCGATCGTGTGCCGGCTGGCGCGCCGGGTGCTGGGCGAGGACAGCCGCACGCCGTGGGAGGAGTTCGAGAAGGACTACGCGACGATCCGCGACCGCATCGGGCGGGTCGTGCCGGGCTTCGAGGACTTCAACGCGCGGGTGGCGCGCCCCGGGGGGTTCGCCCTCCCGCACGCCCCGCGCGACGAGCGCCGCTTCCCGACGGCCACCGGCAAGGCCAACTTCACCGCCGCGCCGGTGGAGTACCCCGAGCTGCCCGAGGGGCGGCTGCTGCTCCAGACGCTGCGCTCGCACGACCAGTACAACACCACGATCTACGGCCTGGACGACCGCTACCGGGGGATCAGGAACGGCCGCCGGGTCGTCCTGGTCAACCCGGAGGACGCACGGAGGCTGGGGGTGGAGGACGGTTCGTACGTCGATCTGGTCGGTGAGTGGCGGGACGGTGTGGAGCGGCGGGCGCCCGGCTTCCGCGTCGTGCACTATCCGACGGCCCGGGGCTGCGCGGCGGCGTACTACCCGGAGACCAACGTCCTGGTGCCGCTGGACGCCACCGCGGACACCAGCAACACCCCGGCCAGCAAGTCCGTGGTGGTCCGTCTGGAACAATCGGCGACCGACTGAGCGTTTGCTCAGCGGAGCCGACGGCCGCAGCGGCCGGCCGGCGGACCACGCAGACGGAGTGACGAAACGGAGCCGGCCCATGGGCGAGCAGCAGCAGGCGCAGTTCCCGCAGGAGGTCATCGACGAGTACGCCGCGCTCGGCGTCGACCTGCCCGCGCTGTTCTCGGCCGGGCACCTGGGGACCCGCATGGGCGTCCAGATCGTCGAGGCGTCGGCCGACAGGGTCGTCGGCACCATGCCGGTGGAGGGCAACACCCAGCCGTACGGTCTGCTGCACGGCGGTGCCTCGGCCGTGCTGGCCGAGACGCTCGGGTCGGTCGGTTCGATGCTGCACGGCGGTGTCTCCAAGATCGCCGTCGGCGTCGACCTGAACTGCACCCACCACCGCGGGGCCCGCTCCGGTCTGGTCACCGGCGTGGCCACGCCGGTGCACCGGGGCCGGTCGACGGCGACGTACGAGATCGTGATCAGCGACGAGCAGGACCGGCGGGTGTGCACCGCCCGGCTGACCTGCCTGCTGCGGGACGTGGACCCCGGCGACGGAGCCCGGGCGGGCGCGGCGGGCTGAGCGGGCCCGCACGTGGGCAGGGCATCACCCCGGGCCCCGTCCGGGCGCGTCCCGCCCTCCCCGGCCCACGGCACCGTCCGTCGTGGCATTGCTCCCGGCCACCCGGCCCCCTAACGTCGGGGCATGGGACGGGGAGGGGCCCTTCGGCGGGCGCAGGCGGCGCCGACACCGGCGCTGGTGCTGACGCTGCTGATCGCCGCAGCGGCCGTCGGCTGCGGGGGCTCCGGCGACGGAGCGGGCGGTTCCGGAGCGGCGCACAGCACGTCCGCGCCACCGCGAGCCGTGTCCGGCGAGCAGTTGTGCGTGAGCGCCGTCGGGTACTGGGCGCGCGAGACGCTGGACGGCCGGGAGTCCTACGGCGACTATCAGTCGATGGGGCTGTCCGACCGGCAGTACGGCGTCCTGCGGGAGGTCCTGGACGCGGCGCGTGCCACGGAGCGGGACCGAGGCGCCCGGGCCGCCGGGACGTCGATCGACCGCCAGGTGCGGCAGGCGTGCGCCGAGGGATACCGCGACGGCGGTCCGAGCGACGGCCCCTGGCGGTGACGAGCGGCATCGGACCCGTCGAGCCGGGCGAGGAGACCCACGCCCGGGACACCCGGCGGCCCCGGCCGCGCGGGCGCCTCGCCCGGCGCTACGGCCGCCACCGCCGGGCCGTCCTCGCGTCCGCCGGGGCCCTCGTCGTACTGGCGGGTGGCGGCTACCTGTACGCGAGCCGGCCGGAACCGCCGCCCGCTCCCCCGCCGCCCTACCCGTCGCAGGCGGTCGACCTGGTTTACGTGGCCCCTGTCACCGGTGCACCCGGAACCCGGACCGGCGGCTTCCGCTTCGCGGTGCTGCTGAGCGTGCGGTCCGGCCCGCCCGTCACCGTGACGCGGCTGACCCAGCCCTACGACGGTCTGTCGGTCACGTCCTCCCCCGCGGCACCTTTCCAGACGGAATCACACTCCGCCCGCAAGATCATTCTCACCCTCCGGGTGACGGAATGTGAAAAAGCCCCCCGGAATCCCGGGTTCCCTTTCCTGGATGTAACGCTGCGTAATGCGCGCGCAATACAAGGGCACAGTTTCATCCTGGGGACGCGCTATGCGCAGGACCTCTCCCAGGCTCTTGAGCTCGCCTGCGGCGACGATTCCCGGTAATCACCAAAACGCTCCAGACGCCTGAACGCGTACCGTCGGTCCTGCGGGTTCTCAGCATGCGGACAGGGCGAATCGGCCTGAATTCAGCCCTTCTTCCCAGCCAGTACCGCTCTGCATTACCTGGTGTCATAACAAGAGAGTCACAGCATGAGTCAGACTCTCCTCCACCTTCCCCACACCCGCTTAGAGTCACGGCCAGTCACCGCGCCGTCGGATTGTCACTTCGGCCCAGCGCTCGACTCGACCGCCTCCACGGGGAAGCGGCCGTGCCAGGGAAAGGACTGATCGTGCGTCAACGTTCGCTCATCGCCATCACCGCCGCTCTGGCGGCGGGAGCGCTCACCCTCACCGCCTGCGGCTCGCGCGACGACGACGGCGGCTCGGACTCCGGCAACGGCGGCGGTGGTGGCACCACCGTCGTCATCGGCGTCGACGCCCCGCTGACCGGCGACCTGTCCGCGCTCGGCCTCGGCATCAAGAACTCGGTGGACCTCGCGGCCAAGACGGCCAACAAGGAGAAGTTCGTCGACGGCGTCACCTTCAAGATCGACGCTCTCGACGACCAGGGCCAGCCCTCCGTGGGCCAGCAGAACGCCACCAAGCTCGTCGCCGACGACGAGGTTCTCGGCGTCGTCGGCCCGCTGAACTCCTCGGTCGGCGAGTCCATGCAGAAGGTCTTCGACACGGCCAAACTGGTCGAGGTCTCCCCGGCCAACACCAACCCCTCGCTGACCCAGGGCGTGGACTGGCAGACCAAGAAGGTCCGGCCGTACAAGTCGTACTTCCGCACCGCGACCACGGACGCCATCCAGGGCCCGTTCGCCGCGCAGTACGTCTACAACGACTCCAAGAAGCGCAAGGTCTTCGTCATCGACGACAAGAAGACCTACGGCGCCGGCCTCGCCAAGACCTTCACCGAGGAGTTCAAGAAGCTCGGCGGCAAGGTCGTCGGCACCGAGCACATCAACCCGGACACCAAGGACTTCAACGCGGTCGCCACCAAGGTCAAGAACTCCGGCGCCGACGTCGTCTACTACGGCGGCGAATACCCGCAGGCCGGTCCGCTCAGCAAGCAGATCAAGGCCGCCGGTGCGAAGATCCCGCTGGTCGGCGGTGACGGCATCTACAGCGCGGACTTCATCAAGCTGGCCGGTGCCAGCGGCACCGGCGACCTCGCGACCTCCGTCGGCGCGCCGGTCGAGGAACTCCCCTCCGCCAAGGAGTTCGTCGCCAACTACAAGGCCGAGGGTTACAAGGAGGCCTACGAGGCCTACGGCGGCTACTCCTACGACTCCGCCTGGGCGATCATCGAGGCCGTCAAGAAGGTCGTCGAGGGCAACGACGGGAAGCTCCCCGGCGATGCCCGCGCCAAGGTCGTGGACGCCATGCAGGACGTCTCCTTCGACGGTGTGACCGGCAAGGTCTCCTTCGACGAGTTCGGTGACGCCACCAACAAGCAGCTCACCGTGTACGCCGTCGAGAACGGTGCGTGGGGCTCCGTGAAGTCCGGCACCCTCACCGACTGACACTCCCCCTCCCGCACCACAGCCCACGAGCCGCGGGGGGGGCGGGGCCCCCCGCCCCCCCCCCCCCCACCCCCCCCCCCCCCCCCCCCCCCCCCCCCCAACACACCGACGAC
>NZ_JBICYB010000001.1:556422-718586 GCF_043200575.1 Streptomyces sp. NPDC048392 | reverse complement strand
GCGTCGCCGGGGGGGTGGGGCGCCGTGATGGCCGCCACCCCCCCCCACCCCCACCCCCCCCCCCCCACCACCCCCCCCCCCCCGGGGGGGGCGCTGTCCCCCCGCCCCCCCCCCCGGACTCGCATCCGGCCACATCCGTCGAACGTCCGAAAGTCTCGGAGGACATGCGGTGAACGAACTGCCGCAGCAGCTGGTCAACGGCCTGCTACTGGGATCCATGTACGGGCTGATCGCCATCGGCTACACAATGGTCTACGGCATTGTCCAGCTCATCAACTTCGCCCACGGCGAGATTTTCATGACCGGCGCCTTCGGCGCGCTCACGGTCTACTTGTACATCCTGCCCGACGGCACCTCCATGCTGATCGCCCTGCCCCTGATGCTCCTCGGCGCCGTGATGGTCTCCGTCACCGTCGCCGTCGGGGCGGAACGGTTCGCCTACCGGCCCCTGCGCGGCGCTCCCCGCCTGGCACCCCTCATCACCGCCATCGGCCTCTCGCTCGCCCTCCAGCAGGCGGTGTGGGCCTGGTACCCGGACGCCAAGTCGGCACGGACCTTCCCGCAGATCGACGGCGGCCCCTTCCACATCGGCAGCGTCACCCTCCAGACCGGCGACATCTTCCTGTTCGCAGCCGCCCCGGTGAGCATGGCCATCCTCGGGTTCTTCGTGATGCGCACCCGCACGGGACGGGGCATGCAGGCCACCGCCCAGGACCCGGACACCGCCAAGCTGATGGGCGTCAACACCGACCGCATCATCGTCGTCGCGTTCGCGCTCGGCGCCGTCTTCGCGGCCGTCGGAGCCGTGGCCTACGGACTCAAGTACGGCCAGATCGAGTTCAAGATGGGCTTCATCCTCGGTCTCAAGGCCTTCACCGCGGCCGTCCTCGGCGGTATCGGCAACATCTACGGCGCCATGATCGGCGGCGTCGTCCTCGGCATCGCCGAGACCCTGGCCACGGCCTACATCGCCGACGTACCCGGCCTGGACCAGTTCGGCAGCCAGTCCTGGGCAGACGTCTGGGCCTTCATCCTCCTCATCCTCGTGCTGTTGTTCAGGCCCCAGGGCCTGCTCGGCGAACGCGTTGCGGACAGGGCGTGACACCGATGACCACACAGACCACCGCGCCGAAGAGCACCGGCGCCCCCGCCGCGGGCGACACCTCCGGCCTCATCGGCATACCCGCGCCAACCGGCCGTGCCCTCGCCACCGGCGGCGGCGTCCTCACCGTCGTCTCCACGTTCCTCGCCTGGACGTGGACCGCCGAGTTCCCCGGTGACCTCACCGTCTACGGCTACCCGGGCGGCCTGCAGGTCCTGGTGCTGATCGCCGGTGCCCTCACCGCCCTCTTCGGCCTCGCGTCATACGACGTCAAGGGGCTGCGCTGGCTCGCGCCCGCGGGTGCCGACGCTGCGCTCAAGTTCGCCGCGCTCGCCGCCTTCGCCACCACCTGGTACACGGTCATCGCGATCAGCGCCCAGCTCGGTGGCGTCGTCAACCTCGAACCCGGCGGGTACGTCGCCGCGGCCGTCACCCTCGTCGCGTTCCTGGGCGCCCTCGCCCTGCCCTTCGAGCGGCCCGAGCCCGACCCGTTCGACCCCGACGACACCGGCTGGGACCAGTTCAAGCACACCGCCTCACGCAACTGGCAGTCCGTCAGAACGGCCTTCTCCTCCGGTGACCCGCGCCCCGTGCGCGCGCTGCCCTCCTACGCCGAGATCCTGATCATCGTCGCGGTCCTCGCGTTGGCCCTCCTCGTCTTCACCTACGGCATCGGCACCGAGTACGACGAGCTCTTCGTCGGCTTCCTGATCGTCGCCGGTTTCGGCTTCACCGCCCTCCACCGGTCCGGTCTGGTCAGGCAGGCCACCGAGATCACCTCCCGGCACCAGAACATCACCGTCTGCGGCGCCTTCATCGCGGCGGCCTGCTTCCCCTTCACCCAGTCCGACGACCAGTACGCCACCCTCGGCGTCTACATCCTGATCTTCGCCACGGTCGCGCTCGGCCTGAACATCGTCGTCGGCCTCGCCGGCCTGCTGGACCTCGGTTACGTGGCCTTCCTCGGCGTCGGCGCCTACGCCGCCTCCATGGTCTCCGGCTCCCCCAGCTCGCCCTTCGACCTGCACCTGCCCTTCTGGGCCGCCGTCCTGGTCGGCGCCGCCGCCTCCCTGGTGTTCGGCGTCCTGATCGGCGCGCCCACGCTGCGGCTGCGCGGCGACTACCTCGCCATCGTGACGCTCGGCTTCGGTGAGATCTTCCGGATCACCGCCAACAACCTGGACGGCACCTCGGGCCCGGACGTCACCAACGGCTCCAACGGCATCTCGTCCATCCCCGATCTCGACGTCCTCGGTTTCGACCTCGGTGTCGCGCACGACATCGGCGGCTTCACCCTCGGCCGGTTCGCCAACTACTTCCTGCTGATGCTCATCATCACGGCCGTCGTCGTCCTCGTCTTCCGGCGCAGCGGCGACTCCCGCATCGGCCGCGCCTGGGTCGCCATCCGCGAGGACGAGACCGCCGCGCTCGCCATGGGCATCAACGGCTTCCGCGTGAAGCTCATCGCGTTCGCCGTCGGCGCCTCGCTCGCCGGGCTCGCCGGCACCGTCCAGGCGCACGTCACCTACACCGTCACGCCCGAGCAGTACCTCTTCGCCGGTACCACCCCGCCCAACTCGGCCTTCCTGCTCGCCGCGGTCGTGCTCGGCGGTATGGGCACCATCGCCGGTCCGCTCATCGGTGCGGCACTGCTGTTCCTGATTCCCAACAAGCTCCAGTTCCTCGACGACTACCAGCTCTTCGCCTTCGGACTCGCGCTCGTCCTGCTGATGCGCTTCCGCCCTGAGGGGCTCATCGCCAACCGGCGCCGCAAGCTGGAGTTCCACGAAGAGGCCGAAGCGCCCACAGTCCTGAGCAAGACAGGGGCCTGACCACCATGACCACCGACACCACCACCAAGGACACCGCCCCGGGCGCCTCGGCCCCCGGCGCCACCCTCCTCGACGCGCGCGGCGTCACCATGCGCTTCGGCGGACTCACCGCCGTGAACAACGTCGACCTCACCGTCGACAGCGGTGAGATCGTCGGTCTGATCGGACCCAACGGCGCCGGCAAGACGACCTTCTTCAACTGCCTGACCGGTCTCTACACACCGACCGAGGGCGAGGTCCGCTACAAGGACCGGATCCTGCCCGCAAAGTCCTTCAAGGTCACCGCCGCGGGCATCGCCCGTACGTTCCAGAACATCCGTCTGTTCGCCAACATGACGGTCCTGGAGAACGTCCTCGTCGGCCGGCACACGCGGACCAGGGAGGGCTTCTGGTCGGCCGTCCTGCGCGGCCCCGGCTTCCACCGGGCCGAGGCCGCCTCGCGGGAACGCGCCATGGAGCTCCTGGACTTCGTGGGTCTGGCGAGCAAGGCCGAGCACCTCGCGCGCAATCTGCCCTACGGCGAGCAGCGCAAGCTGGAGATCGCCCGTGCCCTCGCCAGCGAGCCGGGGCTGCTGCTCCTGGACGAACCGACGGCCGGCATGAACCCCCAGGAGACGCGGGCCACCGAGGAGTTGGTCTTCGCCATCCGTGACAAGGGCATCGCCGTCCTGGTCATCGAGCACGACATGCGGTTCATCTTCAATCTCTGCGACCGCGTCGCCGTGCTCGTGCAGGGCGAGAAGCTCGTCGAGGGCGACAGCGCCACGGTGCAGGGAGACGAACGCGTCGTCGCCGCCTACCTCGGCGAACCTTTCGAGAACGACCCCGGCGCCGCGGAGGCGGCCGAGGTGGAGGCCGCCGAGACCGGCCGGGCCGGCCAGGCCGACACCACCGGGGACACCGCGGCCGGCAAGGAGAGCGACCGATGACCGCACTGCTCGAGGTCGAGGACCTCCGCGTCGCCTACGGCAAGATCGAGGCCGTCAAGGGAATCTCCTTCAAGGTGGACGCCGGTGAGGTGGTCACCCTCATCGGCACCAACGGCGCCGGCAAGACCACGACCCTGCGCACCCTCTCCGGCCTGCTGAAGCCGGTCGGCGGCCAGATCAAGTTCGGCGGCAAGTCGCTCAAGAAGGTCCCGGCCCACCAGATCGTCTCCCTGGGGCTCGCCCACTCGCCCGAGGGGCGGCACATCTTCCCGCGCATGACGATCGCGGACAACCTGCGCCTCGGCGCCTTCCTGCGCAGCGACAAGGCGGGCATCGAGAAGGACATCCGGCGCGCCTACGACCTCTTCCCGATCCTCGGTGAACGCCGCAGACAGGCCGCGGGCACCCTGTCCGGCGGGGAGCAGCAGATGCTCGCCATGGGCCGGGCCCTGATGTCCCAGCCCAAGCTGCTCATGCTCGACGAGCCCTCCATGGGCCTCTCGCCGATCATGATGCAGAAGATCATGGCGACGATCGCCGAGCTGAAGTCCCAGGGCACCACCATCCTGCTCGTCGAGCAGAACGCCCAGGCCGCGCTGTCCCTGGCCGACCACGGCCACGTCATGGAGGTCGGCAACATCGTCCTGTCCGGCAGCGGCCAGGACCTGCTCCACGACGAGTCGGTCCGCAAGGCCTACCTCGGCGAGGACTGACCCTCCGCGGCGACGGACGAGGCCCGCGCCCCACACCGGGGACGCGGGCCTCGTCGTGGTCGGAGGGCTCAGCCCTTGGACGCCTTCTTCTCCTCGGCGTCCTGGATGACCGCCTCGGCCACCTGCTGCATCGACATCCGCCGGTCCATGGAGGTCTTCTGGATCCACCGGAAGGCGGCCGGCTCGGTGAGGCCGTACTCCGTCTGCAGTACCGACTTGGCGCGGTCCACCAGCTTGCGGGTCTCCAGGCGCAGGCTGAGGTCGGCGACCTCCTTCTCCAGCGCCTTCAGCTCCGTGAAGCGCGAGACGGCCATCTCGATCGCCGGTACGACGTCGCTCTTGCTGAACGGCTTCACGAGGTACGCCATCGCCCCGGCGTCCCGGGCCCGCTCCACCAGGTCGCGCTGCGAGAAGGCGGTCAGCATCAGCACCGGCGCGATGCCCTCCTCGGCGATCTTCTCCGCCGCGGAGATACCGTCCAGCTTGGGCATCTTCACGTCGAGGATCACCAGGTCGGGCTTGTGCTCGCGGGCCAGCTCCACGGCCTGCTCACCGTCACCGGCCTCGCCGACGACGGAGTACCCCTCCTCCTCCAGCATCTCTTTGAGGTCCAGCCGGATGAGCGCCTCGTCCTCGGCGATGACGACGCGGGTCGTCAGCGGAGGCACGTGCGACTGGTCGTCGTCGGGCACGTCTACGGGCTGGGGCGGCTCGGGGGCGGTCACGTGAGCTCCTCGTTCGGGGCATGGGTACTGCTGACAAGAGCCTACCTAGCTCCTGTATGTTTGAGTCACCGAGGGGCTACACTGACCTTCGGTTCGAAGAGGCTCCGGTAGTCCAATCGGCAGAGACGATGCCCTCAAAAGGCATTCAGTGTGGGTTCGAGTCCCACCCGGGGCACTTTACCTTCGTTTCGAAGGCACCCCCAGAGGTGGCGGGGGCACCCGTTCAGCTGTCGTCCTCCCCGATGTGGTGCACCCGCACCAGGTTCGTGGTGCCCGACACCCCGGGCGGCGAGCCGGCCGTGATGACCACGACGTCACCCTTCTCGCAGCGCCCGTACCTGGTGAGCAGTTCGTCCACCTGGTCGACCATCGCGTCCGTGGAGTCCACGTGCGGCCCCAGGAAGGTCTCCACACCCCAGGTCAGGCTCAGCTGCGAACGCGTCGCCGGTTCGGGGGTGAAGGCGAGCAGCGGGATGGGTGAGCGGTAGCGGGAGAGGCGGCGGACGGTGTCGCCCGACTGGGTGAAGGCGACCAGGAACCTGGCGTCGAGGAAGTCGCCCATCTCCGCCGCCGCACGGGCGACGGCGCCGCCCTGGGTGCGGGGCTTGTTGCGCTCGGTCAGCGGGGGCAGCCCCCTGGCCAGGATGTCCTCCTCGGCCGCTTCGACGATCCGGGCCATCGTGCGCACCGTGTCGGTCGGGTGCTTGCCGACGCTGGTCTCGCCGGACAGCATCACCGCGTCCGTGCCGTCGATCACCGCGTTGGCGACGTCGGAGGCCTCCGCGCGGGTCGGACGGGCGTGGTCGATCATGGAGTCGAGCATCTGGGTGGCGACGATGACCGGCTTGGCGTTGCGCCTGGCCAGCTTGACGGCGCGCTTCTGGACGATCGGCACCTGTTCAAGGGGCATCTCGACGCCGAGGTCGCCCCGGGCGACCATGATGCCGTCGAAGGCCGCGACGATGTCCTCGATGTTCTCCACGGCCTGCGGCTTCTCGACCTTGGCGATGACGGGGAGGCGGCGGCCCTCCTCGTCCATGATGCGGTGGACGTCGAGGACATCCCGCCCGCTGCGCACGAAGGACAGCGCGATCACGTCGAAGCCGCCTCGCAGCGCGAAGCGCAGGTCGTCCTCGTCCTTCTTGGAGAGGGCGGGGACGGAGACCGCGACGCCCGGCAGGTTGAGGCCCTTGTGGTCGGAGACCATGCCGCCCTCGACCACCTTCGTGCGGACCCGGGGCCCGTCGACGCCGGTCACCTCCAGGCAGACCTTGCCGTCGTCGACGAGGACGCGTTCACCCGGGGCGACGTCGTCGGCGAGGCCCGCGTAGGTGGTGCCGCAGGTGTGGCGGTCGCCCTCGACGCCCTCCTCGACGGTGATGGTGAAACGGTCGCCGCGTTCAAGGAGTACGGGACCTTCCACGAAGTGGCCGAGGCGGATCTTCGGACCCTGAAGGTCCGCGAGGGTGCCGACACTGCGGCCGGTCTCGTCGGACGCCTTGCGGACCCGGTGGTACCGCTCCTCGTGTTCGGCGTGGGTGCCGTGGCTGAAATTGAAGCGGGCGATGTCCATTCCGGCGTCGACCAGGTCCTTGATCTGGTCGTACGAGTCGGTGGCGGGCCCAAGAGTGCAGACGATCTTCGCTCGGCGCATGAGTCGAGCCTAAGACTTACCGACCAGTAGCGAATTGGCCGGGTATGACCACGCAACGACCTTTGAGCAAAGGGTTATTGACAAGTGTTGAATTGCGCACCTGGGCGCTCCGATGAGCATTCCGGACGGCTTGCGGACGGCTTTTAATGCGCCTTTCGGGCAAGTGAGCGACCAGCTGTTGACACGCACGGTGATCACGCAGGAATCTACGCGCGTTGTTGATGCCGTGCCGCCAAGGAGAACCCGCCATGCCGCTGAACCGCCGGAAGTTCCTGAGCAGGTCCGCCGTGACGGGGGCGGGGGTCGCACTGGCCGGCGCGGCGGCGGCTCCGGCGGCCGAGGCGGCGGTCCCCGCGCACCGGGGCCACCGGAAGCCCAAGCGGTACGCGCTGACCGTGCTCGGCACGACCGACCTGCACGGACACGTGTTCAACTGGGACTACTTCAAGGACGCCGAGTACCAGGACCCCGCGGGCAACGCCCAGGGCCTCGGCCGGATCTCCACCCTGGTGAACCAGGTCCGCGAGGAGAAGGGCCGCCACAACACGCTGCTGCTGGACGCGGGCGACACCATCCAGGGCACGCCGCTGACGTACTACTACGCGAAGGTGGACCCGATCACCGCCGAGGGCGGACCGGTGCACCCGATGGCACAGGCGATGAACGCCATCGGCTACGACGCCGTGGCGCTCGGCAACCACGAGTTCAACTACGGCATCGAGACGCTGCGCAAGTTCGAGGAGCAGTGCGACTTCCCGCTGCTCGGCGCGAACGCCGTCGACGCGAAGACCCTGAGGCCCGCCTTCCCGCCGTACTTCATGAAGACGTTCCGGGTGAAGGGCGCGCCGCCGGTGAGGGTGGCGGTGCTGGGGCTGACCAACCCGGGCATCGCGATCTGGGACAAGGCGTACGTGCAGGGGAAGCTGGCCTTCCCCGGGCTCGAGGAGCAGGCTGCCAAGTGGGTGCCGAAGCTGCGCTCGATGGGCGCGGACGTGGTGGTCGTCTCGGCGCACTCCGGCTCGTCGGGCACGTCCTCCTACGGTGACCAGGTCCCGTACGTCGAGAACGCGGCGGCCAACGTGGCCAGGCAGGTTCCGGGCATCGACGCGATCCTCGTCGGTCACGCGCACGAGGAGATCGCGGAGCTGAAGGTCGTCAACGAGAAGACCGGGAAGACGGTCGTGCTGTCGGAGCCGCTGTGCTACGCCGAACGGCTCACCCTCTTCGACTTCGAACTGGCCTTCGAGCGAGGCCGCTGGCACGTCGAGTCGGTCAGGGCCTCGCTGCGGAACTCCAACACGGTCGCCGACGACCCGAGGATCACTAAGCTGCTGACGGACGAGCACGCGAAGGTCGTGGCGTACGTCAACCAGGTCGTCGGCACCGCCACCGAGACGCTGACGACGCTCGATGCCCGGTACAAGGACGCCCCGATCATCGACCTGATCACCAAGGTGCAGGAGGACGTGGTCAAGGAGGCACTGGCGGGCACGGAGTACGCGTCGCTGCCGGTCCTGGCCCAGGCCTCGCCCTTCTCGCGCACCTCCGAGATCCCGGCCGGCGACGTGACGATCCGGGACCTGTCGGGCCTGTACGTGTACGACAACACGCTGGTCGCGAAGCTGATGACGGGCGCGCAGCTGCGGGCGTACCTGGAGTACTCGGCGGAGTACTACGTGCAGACGGCCGCCGGTGCGCCGGTGGACGTGGACAAGCTGACGAACGCGAACGGCCGCCCGGACTACAACTACGACTACGTGTCGGGGCTGAAGTACGAGATCGACGTCGCCCAGGCTCCCGGGTCGCGGATCAGGAACCTCACCCACGGCGGTGCTCCGCTGGACGACGGCGGGCAGTTCGTGCTGGCCGTGAACAACTACCGGGCCAACGGCGGCGGTGCCTTCCCGCACGTGGCGTCGGCCAAGGAGCTGTGGTCGGAGTCGACGGAGATCCGCACGCGGATCGCGGAGTGGGCGACCGCGAAGGGGGTGCTGGACCCGGAGGACTTCGCGTCCCTCGACTGGTCGTTGACGCGGAACGGCACGCCGGTGTTCTGAGCCGCCTCCCGGCCCTCGGCCGGCCTCAGATTCCGTCCGCCAGCGGGGTGAGCGCCCGGTGGTGGCGCGCGGACGGGATCTGGGGCCGGCCGTTCTCCAGTCCGAAGGTGGTGAAGGCGGTGCGGCCGGGCAGCGGGTACGGCTCCTGCCCCGTCAGGTCGTTGAGGATGGTCGCGCTGCGCCAGGCGGCGAGGCCCAGGTCGGGCGCGCCGACCCCGTGGGTGTGCGTCTCGGCGTTCTGGACGTAGACGGAGCCGGTGACGGAGGGGTCGAGGACGAGGCGGAAGCGGTCGTCGACGCGGGGGCGCTCCCGGCTGTCGCGCCGCATGTAGGGGTCGAGGCCGGCGAGGACACGGCCGAGGGGGCGTTCGCGGTAGCCGGTGGCGAGCACGACGGCGTCGGTGGTGAGGCGGGAGCGGGTCCTCTGCTGCTCGTGTTCCAGGTGGAGTTCCACCCGGGTGGTGGCGATGCGGCCGGCGGTGCGGACCTGGACGCCGGGCGTGAGGGTGGCGTCGGGCCAGCCGCCGTCGAGGGTGCGGCGGTAGAGCTCGTCGTGGATGGCGGCGGTGGTGTCGGCGTCGATGCCCTTGTGCAGTTGCCACTGGGCGGCCACGAGGCGGTCGCGGACCGGTTCGGCCAGACCGTGGAAGTAGCGGGTGTAGTCCGGGGTGAAGTGCTCCAGGCCGAGCCTGGAGTACTCCATGGGCGCGAAGGCCTCGGTGCGGCCGAGCCAGTGCAGCCGCTCCCGGCCGGCGGGCCGGTGGCGGAGCAGGTCGAGGAAGACCTCCGCGCCGGACTGGCCGGTGCCGATGACGGTGACGTGCCCGGCGGCCAGGAGCGCGTCGCGGTGGCCGAGGTAGTCGGCGGCGTGGACGACGGGGACGCCGGGAGCGTCGACGAGGGGCCTGAGCGGGTCGGGGACGTGGGGTTCGGTGCCGACGCCGAGAACGACGTTCCTGGTGTGGGTGCGGCCGAGGGCCTCGGCCTCTCCGTCGGCGTCGAGCTGGGTGTAGTCGACCTCGAAGAGGTCGCGTTCGGGGTTCCAGCGGACCGCGTCGACCTGGTGGTGGAAGCGGAGGGAGGGCAGGCCACCGGCGACCCAGCGGCAGTAGGCGTCGTACTCGTTGCGCTCGATGTGGAACCGCTCGGCGAAGTAGAACGGGAAGAGCCGCTCTCTGGCCCTGAGGTGGTTGAGGAAGGTCCAGGGGCTCGCCGGGTCGGCGAGGGTGACCAGGTCGGCGAGGAAGGGGACCTGGACGCGTGCGCCGTCGATGAGCAGGCCGGGGTGCCAGTGGAAGGCGGGGCGCTGGTCGTAGAAGACGGCGTCGAGGCCGGCGAGGGGGTCGGCGAGGGCCGCGAGGGAGAGGTTGAAGGGGCCGATGCCGATGCCGACGAGATCGCGGGGGGCGTCGGGGCTGTGGTGCGCCGGAGTGTTCATCGCGGGACGTGTCCTTCCACGAGCGTCAGGAGTGCTGCGAGGTCGTCTGGTCGGGTGTGGGGGTTGAGGAGGGTCGCCTTGAGCCAGAGCCGGCCGTCGGCGCGGGCGCGGCCGAGGACGGCTCGGCCGGTGGTGAGCAGCGTGCGGCGTACGGCGGCGACGGCGTCGTCGGTGGCGTCTACTGGCCGGAACAGGACCGTGCTGATGGTGGGCGGGGCGTGCAGTTCGAGGCCGGGGCGGGTCTCGACCAGGCCGGCGAACTCCTGGGCGAGGGAGCAGACCGCGTCGACGAGGGCGCCGAGTCCGGTGCGGCCCAGGGTTTTGAGGGTGACGGCGGTCTTGAGGAGGTCGGGGCGGCGGCTGGTGCGCGGGGAGCGGCCGAGGAGATCGGGCAGGCCCGCTTCGGTGTCGTCGTCGGCGTTGAGGTAGTCGGCGCGGTGGTGGAGCGCCCTGAGGTCGCCGGCGTCCGCGACCGTGAGCAGACCGGCGGGGATCGGCTGCCAGCCGAGCTTGTGCAGGTCCAGGGCGACGGTGTCGGCGCCCTCCAGTCCCGCGAGCCGTGCGCGGTGCCGGTCGCTGAAGAGGAGGCCCGCGCCGTAGGCGGCGTCGACGTGCAGGCGGGCGCCGTGGGCGGTGCAGCGGCCGGTGATCTCGGGCAGCGGATCGATGAGCCCGGCGTCGGTGGTTCCCGCGGTGGCGGCGACGAGGTGCGGTCCGGGGACCTGGGTGAGCGCCACGTCGAGGGCGGCGGGGTCGAGGGTGCCGGCGGGGGCGGGGACGACGACGGGTTCGGGCAGCCCGAGCAGCCAGGCGGCGCGGGGCAGCGAGTGGTGGGCGTTGGCACCGTGGACCAGCCGCAGTCCGGCGCCGCGCGCTTCGCGGGCGAGCAGGACGGCGAGCTGGTTGGACTCGGTGCCGCCGGTGGTGACGACGGCGTCGGCGGCGCCGGTCTCCCGGGCGAGGGCGTGGGTGACGAGGGCCTCCAGCGCGGAGGCGGCGGGTGCCTGGTCCCAGGAGTCGAGGGAGGGGTTGAGGACACTCGCGGCGAGGTCGGCGGCCGCGGCTACGGCGAGGGGCGGGCCGTGCAGATGGGCGGCGCACAGGGGGTGGGCGGGGTCGGCGGCGCCCTGGGCGAGCGCGGTGACGAGGGCACGGAGCGCCTCGGGGTCGCCCCGGTCCGGCAGGATCTCACCGGCCGCGTCCGCCACCCGGGCCGCGACGGCGCCGGGGCCGCCCGCGGGCAGCGGGCCGCCGCGTGCGGCCGTGCCGGTACGCAGGGCGTCGAGCACGGTGTCGAGCAGGGGCCGCAGGGCGTCGGTGCCGTGCGGGCCCGAGGCGAGGGGCGGCATGCCCATGGGCTGTCCTCCGGGCGCGGGACGGGGACTCCAGCTTGGACGCGAACGCGCCCGTACGCCCGGACAGCCCAACGTTCACAACCCGAAAGGGGTATCCGGGCGGCCTGCCCAGGGAGGCGACCCACGCCGGACCCGACCCGGCCCGCCCGGCCACACCGGTCGCACCGGCCCCACCGGCCGCACCGGCCGACACGGTCACTGTGGTCACTGCGGTCACTGCGGTCGACACGGCTGCCGCGATCGACACGGTTGCCGCGATCGACACGGTTGCCGCGGTCGCTGCGGTCGCCGCAGCCGAGACGGTCGCCGCAGTCGAGACGGTCGCAGTGGTCGGTCGGCACGGCCCACAGGCCCTCACCGCCCACACCGCCGACGCGGTCGACACAGTCCACACCGCCCACAGGCCCACACCGCCGACGCGGTCCGCCTGCCACACCGGCCGCACGTGCCGCACCACGCACCGCACACCGCGCACCTGCCGCACCGGCCGCCGCCTCGGTCGGCGTGTGCCGCCGCCCGCGGCCCCGCACCGGCGGCCGGCCGGCCCCCTGCGGCCGGACGCCCGTACCGCCGGGAGGACACCGGCCGTTGCCCGGACGAGCGCACGCCCGCCGCACCCGGTCCGGTGGCTCCCCGCCACGGAGCACGGCCGGGAACTCCCCACCGCCCGTCACCGGACCCGGCACGGCGCACCGGCCGCCCGCGGGATCAGCGCGTGCCCGTCTCCCGTACCCGCAACGCGCGCGCCAGGTCGTCGAGCTGGTCGGCGAGCTTGCGGCGCAGGGCGGGGATCGGGTCGGCGTCGTTCAGGCACTCCCGGCCCAGGCGCAGGTTGTCCGCGTCGACGGCGTGGGCGGGGAAGGCCCAGCGGCCGGCGGCGTCGGCGATGGCGGGGCCGCGGCGGGCGGCGAGCGCGACGGCCTCGGCGTAGTAGCGCGGCACGTACGCGCGCACCAGGTCGGCCTGTTCGGGCTGCCAGAAGCCCTGGGCCGTGGCCGTGAACAGGTAGTTGGAGAGGTCGTCCGAGCCGAACAGGGCCTCCCAGGCGCGGCTCTTGGCGTCGGCGTCGGGCAGCGCGGCGCGGCAGCGGGCGGCGCCCTCCTGGCCGGTGGCGCTCGGGTCGCGTTCGAGCTCGGCGGCGATGGCGGCCTCGTCGGTGGCACCGAGGACGGCGAGCCGGGTGAGGACGCGCCAGCGCAGCTCCGGGTCGAGCTCGGGGCCACCGGGCACGGTGCCGTCGGCTAGCCAGGCGGCGATGGTGTCGGGGTGGGCGGCGGTGGCGATGCGGTGGCGTACGGCGATCAGGCGCAGCCCGGGGTGGTCGCCGTCCTCGGTGCGGCGGATGAGGTCGCGGCACAGTTCGGCGAGGGTGGTCAGGGCGGCGGGCCGCTGCTCGGGGCCGACGTAGCGGTCGGCGATCTGCCCGGCGGCGAAGGCGAGGACGCCGTCGACGAGCGCGAGGTCGGTCTCGTACGGGAGGTGGGCGCGGGCGATGTCCAGGTAGGTGCGAGCGGGGAGTTCACCGTCGCGGACGGCGTCCCTGAGGGCGTTCCAGACGACGGCCCGGGTGAGCGCGTCGGGCAGGCCGGACAGGCCGTCGCGGATCGTCCGGAAGGACTCGGCGTCGAAGCGCACCTTGGCGTAGCTCAGGTCGCCGTCGTTGAGGACGACCAGGGCGGGGAGCTTGCCGATGGGCCGGGGTCCGGCCTGGGGCACGTCGATGTCGAGGCGCTCGCGCGGGGCGAGGCGGCCCTCGTCGGTGGGGTCCTGGTCGTAGAGGCCGACGGCGATGCGGTGGGGCCGCTCGCCGGTGCGGTGGACGGTGAGGGCGCGGCTGCCGTTGTCGCCGGTGACGCTCGGGGTGAGGGTGTCGACGCCGGTGGTGCGCAGCCAGGCATCGGCCCAGGCGTGGACGTCGCGGTCGGTGGCCGCGGCGAGGGAGTCGATGAAGTCGGCGAGGGAGGCGTTGGCGAACTTGTGCCTCTCGAAGTGGATGTTGATGCCGGCCAGGAAGTCCTTCTCGCCGAGCCAGGTGACGAGCTGGCGCAGGGCGGAGGCGCCCTTGGCGTAGGAGATGCCGTCGAAGTTGAGCAGGGCGGAGGCGGTGTCCTCGACGTTCTCGGGGGCGACGGGGTGGGTGGAGGGGCGCTGGTCGGCGTCGTAGCCCCAGGCCTTGCGGGTGACGCCGAAGTCGGTCCAGGTGTCGGTGAAGCGGGTGGCCTCGGCGGTGGTCTGGTAGCCCATGTACTCGGCGAAGGACTCGTTCAGCCAGATGTCGTCCCACCAGCGCAGGGTGACGAGGTCGCCGAACCACATGTGGGCCATCTCGTGGGCGATGACCATGGCGCGGGTCTGGCGCTGGGTCTCGGTGACGGCGGACCGGAAGACGAACTCGTCGCGGAAGGTGACCAGTCCGGGGTTCTCCATGGCGCCGGCGTTGAACTCGGGGACGAACGCCTGGTCGTAGGAGTCGAAGGGGTAGGGCTCGGTGAACTTCTCGTGGTACCGGTCGAAGCAGCCGCGGGTGACCTCGAACAGTTCGTCGGCGTCGGCGTCCAGGTGCGGGGCGAGCGAGCGGCGGCAGTGGATGCCGAAGGGCAGGCCGCGGTGCTCGGTGCGCACGGAGTGCCAGGGGCCGGCGGCGACGGCGACGAGGTAGGTCGAGATCAGCGGGGTGGTGGCGGCCTTCCAGCGGCCGTCGCCGGTGTGCTCGGTGATCCCGTTGGCGAGGACGGTCCAGCCCTCGGGGGCGGTGACGGCGAGGTCGAAGACGGCCTTGAGGTCGGGCTGGTCGAAGGCGGCGAACAGGCGCTGCACGTCGTCCATGAACAGCTGCGTGTAGACGTAGGTCTCGCCGTCGCTGGGGTCGGTGAAGCGGTGCATGCCCTCACCGGTGCGGGAGTAGCGCATGGCCGCGTCGACGCGCAGTTCGTGCTCGCCGGGGGCGAGGTCCGTCAGCGCCAGCCGGTTCCCGTCCAGGCCGTCCGGGTCCAGGGGTTGTCCGTCCAGGGTGACGGAGCGCAGCTCGGCGGGCTTCACCTCGACGAAGGTGTCCGCGGTGTCCGTGTCGCCGCGGACGGTGAACCGGATGACGGTCCGGGAGCCGAAGGTCTCGTCCCCACGGGTCAGATCGAGGTCGATCGCGTAGTGGTGGACGTCGAGGAGCCGGGAACGGGTCTGCGCTTCGTCGCGCGTCAGTACGGACATGCACGACATGCTGCCTGATGCGGTGGGCAGGGCACAGAGGCGGTTCGGTACGCGGAGTATGTCCGCCCCCTCGCGCCGGCCGTCGGGCTCCCCCCGGCGTGCGCCCCCGTGGGCGGGGGCGCACGCGGTCTCAGTCGGCGGCCCGCACCGCGCCGGTCCCACTGCCGCCGCCGTTGCCCTCGGCGATGCGCTCGTGGTGGTGGATCACCTCGGCGACGATGAAGTTCAGGAACTTCTCGGCGAACGCCGGGTCCAGCTTGGCGCTCTCCGCGAGGGCGCGCAGCCGGGCGATCTGCTCGGCCTCGCGGGCCGGATCGGCGGGCGGCAGCCGGTGGCGGGCCTTGAGGTGGCCGACCTGCTGCGTGCACTTGAAGCGCTCGGCGAGCATGTGGACGACCGCCGCGTCGATGTTGTCGATGCTGTCCCGCAGCCGGGTCAGCTCCTCGCGGACGGCCGGGTCGACGGCGCCGGTACCGGTGTTGCTGGTGGTCATGGGCGCACACCCTACGGCCGGGGCCCCGGTTGCCGCAGACCGTCTCAGGCGCTGAACGCCGTGGGGTCCTCGTACAGCTCGTACAGTGGGAGCAGGATGCGAACGTCTTGGGGGTCGGGCGTGGCGAACGGCGGACCGGTCGAGCACGGGTTCCCGCACCTGGAGACGGTGCGGGAGGCCGTCACCGCGCTGTACCGGCGCCTGTCGCACGACACGGTCCGGCAGTTCTCGGCCAGCGTGGCCCCGGCCGACGTGGCGTTCTGCGACACCGACGACCTGTATGCGGGCGCGCAGCGGGTGGCCCACGAGCTGGTGCGGCACTACCGGCTGCCCGACGCCCGCATGATCGTCTCCTTTCGGGAGATGACCCACGCGGCGAACGTCGAACTCACGGCGGGCCCCGAGTACTTCATCGAGCTGAACGACCGCTTCCGCACCCATCGCCGGGACATCGGGGCGGCCCTCGCGCACGAGGTGATGCACGTGTACCTGCACCGCCTCGGCCTGGCCTTCCCCGGTACCCGGGACAACGAGATCCTCACCGACACGGCGACGACGTACCTGGGCGCCGGCTGGCTGCTGCTGGACGCCTACCGGGAGGACGCGGCGTCCTCGCAGAAGCTGGGGTACCTGACACCGGAGGAGTTCGGGTACGTGCTGGCCAAGCGGGCGCTGGTCTTCGGCGAGGACCCGTCGGTGTGGTTCACGAGTCCGCAGGCCTACACGGCGTACGGCAAGGGCCTGGCCAGGGCCCGCCGGGACGGGCAGCAGCCGCCGCTCACCGCGGCCGGCTGGGCGGGCCGCCGGCGCTATGCCAGGGACCGCCGCGACGCCCAGGACCCGCACGCCCCGGGCCCCGCGACGCACGGCCCGTACGCCTTCACCGCCCAGGCGCCCGGACAGCTTCGGGTGGCGTTCCCCTGCCCCACCTGCCACCAGCGGATCGGAGTGCCGGTGCGGGGGCGGGTCCGGGCGCGGTGCGGGCTGTGCCGGACGGTCCTGGAGTGCGACACGTGATACGGCCCGCCGGGTGCGGGAGCGCTGCTTCAATGCCCGTATGACACAGGCCATCGAAGAACCCTGGGGCATCAGCGTGTTCGGCTCGGGGACGGTAAGGGCCGAACCGGCGCTGGCACGGGTGCGGCCGGCCGTGGACGTGCTGGAACCGTCGCCGGACCGGGCCTTCCGGAAGGCCGAGGAGGCGGTGGCCCGGCTGCGGCAGGTGCTGCGCCGGCACGGCGTGCCGGACGCCTCGGTCTCCGGCTCCCGGCTCAGCCTCAGCTCGGAGTACGACGGTCACGGCGGGGACCGGACCCTGCTCGGGTACCGGTGCCAGGCCTCGTACTCGGTGGAGACCGAGGCACTGGACGAGCTCGAGCGGCTGATCGTGGACATGGTCGACGCGGGCGCGCACCGGATCGACGGCGTCGAGTTCGACGTGCGCGACAAGCCGGAACTGCACGACGAGGCACGGCGCAGGGCCGTGGCCGCCGCCCGCCGCAAGGCCCAGGTGTACGCGGAGGCGGCGGACGCGCGGCTGGGGCCGGTGCTGCACATCCAGGACGTGGAGTCGGAGCCCTTCGCCGCGTTCCGCGCCGCCGAGGGCGGCGGGCCGTCGGGGGCCCTGGCTCCGGGCTCGGTGGAGGTGTCCGCCGGTGTGCTGCTGGGCTTCTCCCTGCGGCACTGACCGCCGGCACCGACCGCGGCCGCCCGCGTCGGCCGTGGGCACCGGCCGCCCGCACCGGCCGTGGGCACCGGCCGTCGGAGCCCGGTCCGCTACGGCCGCACGATGCCCTGGGCGCGTGCGGCCACCAGCCACTTGGGGAACTCGCCCACCAGCCGGTCGTAGAGCTCGGCGTCGGTGACCTTGCGCGGATCGAGGCCCGCGTGAAAGAACCCGGCGTTGTCGACGACCCGCTTGCCGGGCACCGCCAGCTCGTCGAGCCTGCGCAAGTACTCGAACTGGCGGCTGCCCGGGTCGCCGAAGCCGACGAACTGCCAGAACAGCGGCAGCGGCGCCGCCTTGCACAGGTACCGTTCGGCGGCGAGCCGGCTGATCGGCCCGCCGTCGGTCAGGAAGACGACCAGGGCGGGGTGGCGGGAGCCGCTGTCCAGGTAGTGGTCGATGACGGCGTCCATGGCCAGGTGGTAGCTGGTCTTGCCCATGTGCCCGAGACCGGCCACGATCCGCTCGATCCGGCCCTGGTGGTCGGCGAGCGCGATCTCCGTGACGGCGTCGACGTCCGTGGAGAAGAACACCACCGGCACGGTGCCGTCGTCGTCGAGGTGCGCGGACAGTCCGAGCACCCGGTCGGCGAGCCCCTGGACGCTGCCGTCCTTGTAGTACTGCCTCATCGAGCCGGAATAGTCGACGACGAGGTAGACCGCCGCCCGCTCCCCGTCCATCCCGTGCTTGGTCAGCGACACTCCGGCGCGCTGGTACAGATCGACCAGCGCGGGCGCCGTCTCCCGCACCTTGGTGAGACTGATCGCGGCCATGTGGACTCCCCCCGTCACGCCGTGCGTACGGCATCCGGCTGCCGAGACTACGGCACCGCCCACCCCGCCTCCCGGCCGTGCCACCGGCGTTCGCTATTTTGTTCGCCGCCGTCCCCACCGGCTCACCGTCCGCCCGTCCCGAGGAGCCGGTCCCGTGGATTCCGAGTCCACCTTCACCACGTGCTACCGCCATCCCGCGGTGGAGTGCCACGTCCGCTGCACCCGCTGCGAGCGGTACATCTGCCCGGACTGCATGCGTGAGGCACCCGTCGGCCACCAGTGCCCCGAGTGCGTGCGGAAGGGGGCGCGGTCGGTGCGGCAGGCCCGGACGATCGCCGGCGGCCGCGTCTCGACGACGCCCGTGGTGACGTACGCGCTGTTCGCACTCAACGTCCTCGCGTATCTGGCGGAGACGGTGCGGCCGGAGATCGTGGACCGGTTCGCCATGATCGGTTCGCGGCTGGTCGGTCCGGACGGCACCTACTATGCCGACAACGGCTCCCACCTCGTCTGGGGGCCGATACGGATCGAGGGTGTCGCCGGAGGCGAGTGGGAGCGGATGCTCACCAGCGCGTTCCTCCACGTGTCGCCTTTCGAGGGGACGTTCGGAATCCTGCACATCACGATGAACATGGTCGCGCTGTGGCAGCTGGGACGGGTGGTGGAGCTGATGCTCGGCCGGGTTCGTTTCGCCGTCCTGTATCTGCTCTCGGCGCTCGGCGGCTCCGTCCTGGAGCTGGTGCTCACCGACCCCTGGCAGTCCTCGGTCGGCGCGTCGGGCGCCGTCTTCGGCGTCGGGGCCGCGTACTACGTGCTGCACCGCCGGCTGGGCGCGGACATGGCCTCGGTCAACCGCTTCATGGCGTTCCTGCTGCTGTGGCTGGTGGTGTCCGCCGCGGTCACCTCCTGGCAGGGCCATGTCGGCGGTCTGCTGGTGGGTGGGGCGCTGGCCCTGGCGTTCGCGTACGCGCCGCGGGACGGGCGCCGGGTGGCGGTGCAGGCCGGCGTGGGTGCCGGGCTGGTGGTGCTGATGGCGGTGACGGCGGCGATCAAGGTGTCCGAACTGACAGGCGGAGGTATCCCCCTATGAAACGTGCCGGAGTACTCCTCCTCGGTGCCGCTCCCCTGATCGCCGCGGGCGTGTATTTCGTCGTGCCCGGGGATTCGGCGGACCCGGCGGGCGCCCCGGCCGCCGCGGCCTCGTCGTCGGCCGCCACCGGGTCGGCCCGCGCGGACGCCAAGGACCGGGCCGAGGACAAGCGGGAGGAGGCCGAGCGGGAGGCGGACGACGCGCTGATCGCCGACCTGCCGCCGGGTCTGGCCGCACCAGCGAAGAAGGAGCTGGCCGAGCAGCTCGTGTCCAGTGCCGAGAACTCGACCACCGACTGGCGCACCGCCTACGGCACCATCGAGGACCTCGGGGACGGCGACGGGTACACCGCGGGCATCATCGGCTTCTGCACCGGCACCCACGATCTGCTCACCCTGGTCGAGCGCTACACCGAAGGCCACCCGGACAACGGCCTGGCCGCGTACCTGCCCGCCCTGCGCGAGGTCGACGGCAGCGACTCCCACGAGGGCCTGGACCCCGGCTTCACGGCGGCCTGGCGGGCGGAGGCTGAGGTCCCGGCGTTCCGCGCGGCCCAGGAGGAGGAACGCGACCGGGTCTACTTCGAACCGGCGGTCCGCCTCGCCAAGCTGGACGGCCTGGGCACGCTCGGCCAGTTCGTCTACTACGACGCGATGGTCTTCCACGGCCCCGACACGGACGCCGAGGGCTTCTACGGACTGCGCGAGCGGGCCATGCGCGAGGCCGGGACACCGGGGCAGGGCGGCTCCGAGAAGGCCTACCTGAGCGCCTTCCTGGACATCCGCAAGCAGGCCATGGAGGCCAAGCGCCCGGGCATCGACACCTCCCGCGTCGACACCGCCCAGCGCCGGTTCCTGACGGCCGGGAACATGAAGCTGGCGACGCCACTGGTGTGGGAGATGTACGGGGACACCTACCGGGTGCCCTGAACGTGCGACGGCGCCTGCCCCTTTGTCCGGTCGGGGACAGGGCAGGCGCCATCAGTGTTCCGCACGCCATTGTGCGGGACGTCTTTTCGGTTGTTCCGTCCGTCAGACCGCGAGGGCGCGGTCCGTCGGGCGGATCGGGGCCGGCAGTTCGCTGGCTCCGGACAGGAAGCGGTCGGCGCCGCGCGCGGCCGAGCGGCCCTCGGCGATCGCCCAGACGATGAGCGACTGGCCGCGGCCGGCGTCACCGGCGACGAACACACCCGGCACGTTGGTCTGGAAGTCGGCGTCACGGGCGATGTTACCGCGTTCGTCGAGCTCCAGGCCGAACTGGTCGACCAGACCGTTCTCCCGGTCGGTGCCGGTGAAGCCCATGGCGAGGGTGACCAGCTGGGCCGGGATCCTGCGCTCGGTGCCCGGCTTCGGGGTCAGCCTGCCCTCGACGAACTCGACCTCGCTCATGTGCAGCCACTGGACGTTGCCGTCCTCGTCGCCCTCGAAGTGGGTGGTGGAGACGGCGTAGACCCGCTCGCCGCCCTCCTCGTGGGCACTGGTGACCTTGTAGAGCATCGGGAAGGTCGGCCACGGCTGCGCGACCGGGTTCCGCTCCTCGCCCGGCCTGGGCATGATCTCCAGCTGGGTGACGGAGGCCGCGCCCTGGCGGTGGGCGGTGCCCACGCAGTCGGCGCCGGTGTCGCCGCCGCCGATGACGACGACGTGCTTGCCCTCGGCGGAGACGGGGGGCGCCACGTAGTCGCCCTCCTGGACCTTGTTCGCCAGGGGCAGGTACTCCATCGCCTGGTAGATGCCCCTGAGTTCACGGCCGGGCACCGGCAGGTCGCGGGCGGTGGTGGAGCCGGCGGCGACGACGACCGCGTCGTACCGCTTCTTCAGGTCGGTGGCCTTGAGGTCGCGGCCGATCTCGACACCGGTGCGGAAGCGGGTGCCCTCGGCGCGCATCTGCTCTATGCGGCGGTTGATGTGCCGCTTCTCCATCTTGAACTCGGGGATGCCGTACCGCAGGAGGCCTCCGACGCGGTCCGCGCGCTCGTAGACGGCGACGGTGTGGCCGGCCCGGGTGAGCTGCTGGGCGGCGGCGAGACCGGCCGGGCCCGAGCCGATGACGGCGACGGTCTTGCCGGACAGGCGCTCCGGGATCCGCGGGGCGACGTCCCCGGTCTCCCACGCCTTGTCGATGATCGAGACCTCGACGTTCTTGATGGTGACCGGCGGCTGGTTGATGCCGAGCACACACGCCGACTCGCACGGGGCCGGGCACAGGCGGCCGGTGAACTCCGGGAAGTTGTTGGTGGCGTGCAGTCGCTCGGACGCCGCCGACCAGTCCTCGCGGTAGGCGTAGTCGTTCCACTCGGGGATCAGGTTCCCGAGCGGGCAGCCGCTGTGGCAGAACGGGATGCCGCAGTCCATGCAGCGGCCGGCCTGCTTGCTGATGATCGGCAGCAGGGAGCCGGGAACGTAGACCTCGTTCCAGTCCTTGACGCGCTCCTCGACGGGGCGGGTCCTGGCGACCTCGCGTCCGTGGGTCAGGAAGCCCTTGGGATCAGCCATTGGTCGCCGCCTCCATCATCTTCTCGGTGGTCTCGGTCTCGGAGAGACCGGCTCGCTCGGCGGCGTCCTTGGCGGCGAGCACTGCCTTGTACGTACTGGGGATGATCTTGCTGAAGCGCTCCACGGCGACGGGCCAGTCGGCGAGCAGCTTCCCGGCGACCGTGGACCCGGTCTCCTCCGCGTGGCGGCGCACCACGTCGTGCAGCCAGTCCCTGTCGGCGTCGTCCGGTTCCTGGATCGCGTCGACGTTGCCGGTGTTGACGTTGTCGCGGTCGAGGTCGACGACGTACGCGATGCCGCCTGACATGCCGGCCGCGAAGTTGCGCCCGGTCTCGCCGAGGACGACCGCGTGGCCGCCGGTCATGTACTCGCAGCCGTGGTCGCCCACGCCCTCGGAGACGACCAGCGCGCCGGAGTTGCGGACGCAGAAGCGCTCGCCGACCTTGCCGCGCAGGAACATCTCACCGCCGGTGGCGCCGTAGCCGATGGTGTTGCCGGCGATGGTGGAGTACTCGGCGAGGTGGTCGGCGCCCCGGTCCGGGCGGACGACGATCCGGCCGCCGGACAGGCCCTTGCCGACGTAGTCGTTGGCGTCGCCCTCCAGGCGCAGCGTGATGCCGCGCGGGACGAAGGCGCCGAAGGACTGGCCTGCCGAGCCGGTGAAGGTGATGTCGACGGTGTCGTCGGGCAGTCCGCCGCCGCCGAACTTCTTGGTGACCTCGTGGCCGAGCATGGTGCCGACCGTGCGGTTGATGTTGCGGATCGCGACCTGGGCGCGCACGGGGGCGGCCTGGGTGGCGTCCGAGGCGGCCAGCGCGTCCGAGGCGAGCCTGATCAGCTGGTTGTCGAGCGCCTTCTCCAGGCCGTGGTCCTGGCCGACGGCCTGGTGGCGCGCCGCGCCCTCGGCCAGTGCGGGCACGTGGAACAGCGGCTCCAGGTTCAGGCCCTGCGCCTTCCAGTGGTCGACGGCGCGGGTCACGTCGAGGGTCTCGGCCTGGCCGACGGCCTCCGCGATGGAGCGGAAGCCCAGCTCGGCGAGGATCTCGCGGACCTCCTCGGCGATGAACCGGAAGAAGTTCACGATGTACTCGGCCTTGCCGGCGAACCGGTCCCGCAGCACCGGGTTCTGGGTGGCGATGCCGACCGGGCAGGTGTCCAGGTGGCAGACGCGCATCATGACGCAGCCGGAGACGACGAGCGGCGCGGTCGCGAAACCGAACTCCTCGGCGCCGAGCAGTGCGGCGATGACGACGTCGCGGCCGGTCTTGAGCTGGCCGTCGGTCTGGACGACGATCCGGTCGCGCAGGCCGTTGAGCAGCAGGGTCTGCTGGGTCTCGGCGAGACCCAGCTCCCAGGGGCCGCCCGCGTGCTTGAGCGAGGTGAGCGGGGAGGCGCCGGTGCCGCCGTCGTGGCCGGAGATGAGCACCACGTCCGCGTGCGCCTTGGACACACCCGCCGCGACCGTGCCGACGCCGACCTCGGAGACCAGCTTCACGTGAATCCGCGCCTGCGGGTTCGCGTTCTTCAGGTCGTGGATCAGCTGGGCCAGGTCCTCGATGGAGTAGATGTCGTGGTGCGGCGGCGGGGAGATCAGGCCGACACCGGGAGTGCTGTGCCGGGTCCTGGCCACCCAGGGGTACACCTTGTGGCCGGGCAGCTGGCCGCCCTCTCCGGGCTTGGCGCCCTGAGCCATCTTGATCTGGATGTCGTCCGCGTTGACCAGGTACTCGGAGGTGACGCCGAAGCGGCCGGAGGCGACCTGCTTGATGGCCGAACGGCGCGCCGGGTCGTACAGGCGCTCCGGGTCCTCGCCGCCCTCACCGGTGTTGGACTTGCCGCCCAGCTGGTTCATGGCGATGGCGAGGGTCTCGTGCGCCTCCTGGGAGATGGAGCCGTACGACATGGCGCCGGTGGAGAAGCGCTTGACGATCTCGGAGACGGGCTCGACCTCGTCGACGGGGATCGGCTGACGGCCGTCCGCACCGGTCCTGAAGCCGAAGAGGCCGCGCAGCGTCATGAGCCGCTCGGACTGCTCGTTCACCCGCTCGGTGTACTTCTTGAAGATGTCGTACTTGCCGGAGCGCGTGGAGTGCTGGAGACGGAAGACCGTCTCCGGGTCGAACAGGTGCGGCTCGCCCTCGCGGCGCCACTGGTACTCGCCGCCGATGTCCAGGGTGCGGTGGGCGGGCGCGATGCCGCTGGCCGGGTACGCCTTGGCGTGGCGGGCGGCGACCTCCTTGGCGATGACGTCGATGCCGACGCCGCCGACCTTGGTGGCGGTGCCGCTGAAGTACTTGGTGACGAACTCCTCGTCGAGGCCGACGGCCTCGAAGACCTGCGCGCCGCGGTAGGAGGCGACGGTGGAGATGCCCATCTTGGACATGACCTTGAGGACGCCCTTGCCGAGGGCGTAGATCAGGTTGCGGATGGCCTGCTCGGGCTCGGCGCCCGGCAGGAAGGTGCCCGCGCGGACCAGGTCCTCGACCGACTCCATCGCCAGGTACGGGTTGACCGCGGCGGCGCCGAAGCCGATGAGCAGGGCGACGTGGTGGACCTCGCGGACGTCGCCTGCCTCGACCAGCAGGCCCACCTCGGTGCGCTGCTTGGTGCGGATGAGGTGGTGGTGGACGGCCGAGGTGAGCAGCAGCGACGGGATCGGCGCGTGCTCGGCGTCCGAGTGGCGGTCCGACAGGACGATGAGACGGGCGCCGTTCTCGATGGCGGCGTCGGCCTCGGCGCAGATCTCCTCTATGCGCGCGGCCAGCGCGTCACCGCCGCCGTGCACCCGGTAGAGACCGGAGAGGGTGGCGGCCTTGAAGCCGGGCATGTCGCCGTCGGCGTTGATGTGGATGAGCTTGGCCAGCTCGTCGTTGTCGATGACCGGGAAGGGCAGCAGGACGCTGCGGCAGGAGGCGGCCGTGGGCTCCAGCAGGTTGCCCTGCGGGCCGAGCGACGAGCGCAGGGAGGTGACCAGTTCCTCGCGGATGGCGTCCAGCGGCGGGTTGGTGACCTGGGCGAAGAGCTGGGTGAAGTAGTCGAAGAGCAGCCGGGGGCGGTCGGAGAGCGCGGCGATCGGCGAGTCGGTGCCCATGGAGCCGATCGGCTCGGCACCGGCCTTGGCCATCGGCGCGACGATGACGCGCAGCTCCTCCTCGGTGTACCCGAAGGTCTGCTGGCGGCGGGTGACCGAGGCGTGGGTGTGCACGATGTGCTCGCGCTCGGGCAGGTCGGACAGCTCGATCTCACCGGCTTCCATCCACTCGCCGTACGGCTGCTCGGCGGCGAGCTGGGCCTTGATCTCGTCGTCCTCGATGATCCGGTGCTCGGCGGTGTCCACGAGGAACATGCGGCCGGGCTGGAGGCGGCCCTTGCGGACGACCTTCGACGGATCGATGTCGAGGACGCCGACCTCGGAGCCGAGGACGACGAGGCCGTCGTCGGTGACCCAGTAGCGGCCGGGGCGCAGACCGTTGCGGTCGAGGACGGCGCCGACCTGGGTGCCGTCGGTGAAGGTGACGCAGGCGGGGCCGTCCCAGGGCTCCATCATCGTGGAGTGGTACTGGTAGAAGGCGCGCCGGTCGGGCCGCATGGAGTCGTGGTTCTCCCACGCCTCCGGGATCATCATCAGCACGGAGTGCGGCAGCGAACGTCCGCCGAGGTGCAGCAGTTCCAGGACCTCGTCGAAGGAGGCGGAGTCCGAGGCGTCCGGCGTGCAGATCGGGAAGATCCGCTTCAGGTCGGAGGACGAGCCGAACACGTCGGAGGCGAGCTGGGACTCGCGGGCGACCATCCAGTTGCGGTTGCCCTTGACCGTGTTGATCTCGCCGTTGTGCGCGACGAAGCGGTACGGGTGGGCGAGCGGCCAGCTCGGGAACGTGTTGGTGGAGAACCGGGAGTGCACGAGCGCGATCGCGGAGGCGAAGCGGCGGTCGGACAGGTCCGGGAAGAACGGCTCCAGCTGGCCGGTGGTCAGCATGCCCTTGTAGACGATGGTCCGCGCGGACAGCGACGGGAAGTAGACGCCGGCCTCGCGCTCGGCGCGCTTGCGCAGCGCGAAGGCGCGGCGGTCGAGGGCGATGCCCCGTGAGGCGCCTTCCGTCCCGGAGGCGCCCCCGGCGACGAAGACCTGGCGGAAGACCGGCATGGTCGAACGGGCGGTGGCGCCCAGCATCTGCGGGGCGACCGGGACCTCGCGCCAGCCGAGGACGGTGAGGTCCTCCTCGTCGGCGATCGTCTCGATCCGCGAGACGGCGTCCTCGGTGCCGTCGACCGGCAGGAAGGCGATACCGACGGCGTACGCCCCGGCCTCGGGCAGCTCGAATCCGGCCACCTCGCGGAAGAAGGCGTCGGGCACCTGGGAAAGGATGCCCGCACCGTCGCCCGAGTCGGGCTCGGAGCCGGTGGCACCGCGGTGCTCCAGGTTGCGCAGCACGGTGAGTGCCTGGTCGACCAGGGTGTGGGACGCCTCGCCGGTGAGAGTGGCGACGAAACCGACGCCGCAGGCGTCGTGCTCGTTGCGGGGGTCGTACATACCCTGCGCAGCAGGGCGAGCATCCATGAAGGACCAGTTCTGGCCATTCGCGGAGTGCTGGGACGGCTGGCGCGGCGTACGCATCGGCTCTCCCGTCGTCGTCATCTGGCATGTGCGAACTGCCGAGGGACGACGTTGGCCCTCTGCGTGGGTGCAAAATTTGGTGCAGATTACATGATGGATTGGTTCTCGGTAAACGGGACAATCCGTTCCAGCATGCGGACACCGGTGGGTCGCGGTGGGGGTACCGCACCCGTGGTGGAAGCTCCGGAGGCCGAGGCGGACAGATCGGTGCCCGTCGGCCCGAGGGCGCGGAGGGAGCGCCGTCGCCCACTCCTCGGGGTGCGCGGCAGGCCTCATTGCCCGCAGCGCTTACGGCTCATGCCCGGTGATTACGTACTCGAAACCAGCGAGTAACGGCTACTTATGCGGCCCCTCGCATAAGTTCGAGCCGGACTATCCTACGGCCGTCCCGAACAGGCTGCCCAGGAGATACGTCACACCGGCCGCCGCGCCGCCGAGGGCGAGCTGCCGCAGGCCGCTGTACCACCAGCTGCGGGCCGTGACCTTGGCGACCACCGCGCCGCACAGGAACAGTCCGGCGAGCGCGAGCAGCACGGCGGGCCACAGCGCGCCGGCACCGAGCAGGAACGGCAGGACGGGAAGCAGGGCGCCCAGCGCGAAGGACCCGAACGACGACACGGCCGCGACCAGGGGCGACGGCAGGTCGGAGGGATCGATGCCGAGTTCCTCGCGGGCGTGTATCTCCAGCGCCTGCTCGGGGTCCTTGGAGAGCTGGCGGGCCACCTCGCGCGCGAGCCCGGACTCGACGCCGCGCGCCTCGTAGAGCGCGGCCAGCTCGGCCTCCTCGTCCGCCGGGTGCTTTCTCAGCTCGCGGCGCTCCACGTCCAGCTCGGCCTCGACCAGCTCGCGCTGCGAAGCGACGGAGGTGTACTCGCCCGCGGCCATGGAGAAGGCGCCGGCGGCCAGACCGGCGAGCCCGCTGATCACCACGGTCTGCTGGCTCGCGGTGCCGGCGGCGACACCGGTCATCAGGGCCAGGTTGGAGACCAGGCCGTCCATGGCGCCGAAGACGGCGGGGCGCAGCCAGCCGCCGTTCACATCGCGGTGGGTGTGGTTGTCGCGGTGCGCCTCGTGCAGCGACGCCTCGGTCTCGATGATGGCCATGAGGGCTCCCCCGGAGACTAGTTTGGACTCATTCTACTTTTTAACAACAGATAATCTACGCCGTTCATTTCCGTCCCGCCAGCAAGGAAAGGCTGGGCTTAGCTGCGGCTTTGCCTTTCAGCGCTCATCCGTGATCTTGCCCGCACGTATGTCGACCGGGTGACGCTGCGCCCGGTGAGGCTGCGGTGCGCACCGCACCGGGGACAGATGTGCGGAGGGAGAGGAGAGGCCGCATGGCATCCACCGCCTGCGTTCCCCCGGTCCCCGCGCCCCGGGCCGCCGTCGGGTTCCGCGAACGGGCCCGGGGCGCGCTACCGGGACTGGCCGTCGGGGACGCCCTCGGAGCCCCGTCCGAGAACATGAAGCCCTCGGAGATCCGCGCCCGCTGGGGCCGCATCACGGGGTACGTGGCCGACCGGCCCGCCGGTACCGACGACACCGAGTACGCGATCTTCTCGTGGCTGCTGCCGGCCCGGTACGGCGCCGCCCTCACCCCGGTCCATGTGGAGACGGCCTGGCACGAGTGGATCGCGGACCGGGAGGAGGGCCCGTTCCGGGGCGCGGGCTTCAGCGAGCGCGGCACCCCGGAGAACCTGCGCCGGGGGCTGGCCGCCCCCGTCTCCGCCCAGCACCGGCACGCCTGGAGCGACGGACTGGCCATGCGGGCCGCGCCGTACGGGGCGTTCGCGGCGAGGCGGCCCGCGGAGGCGGCGCGGCTGGTGGCGACCGACGGCTCGGTCAGCCACGAGGTCGAGGGCATGACACCCCGGCGACAGCCGCGATGCCCCACACCCCGCACACCACGACAACACCCTCAGCCGACACTCCAGCCGCAGGACAACCCCCCACCCCAACCGGCCAGGGCACACCCCACCCCGCACCCGACATCCCGGCGACGGCCCCGATGCCCCGCACCCCCGACGGGACAGCGCACCACCCGCGGCGCGACACGCCATCGCCCCGCGACACCGCGGCCCCACCCGGCCGGAGGGCGTGGCTGCCCGGGGTGGCGGCGGAGGTGTGGCCGTGAGCAGGTTTCGTCCCGTCGCCGGGACAACGGGCACCACGGCGTACGTCGAAGCGCCCGGCGTGCCGGAGGAGGCCACGCCCCCCGGGAGCGGGCACCGGCCGGGGCCCGAGCCGGGTGCGGCGGCGCCGTCCGGCACGGTGCCGTTCCCCGACCGGCCCGAGGGACTCCTCCTCGGTCTCGCCGTGGAGGCCGCCGCAGGCTGGCCCGCCGCCCGGCACCGGGCCGCCCGGATGCCCGGGTGGACGCGCCGGCTCACCCGCGGGCCGGACACCTTCGCCGAGCAGAACGCGACCCCCGCCCTTCCCGTCCCGATCGCCCTGAACCAGCCCCCGGAGCCGTTGCGGCCGGGCCCCCCGGACGATGCCGAGCGGGCGGCGTTCGCGGCGGGGGCGGTGCTGCGGGCCGGGGACGACGGCGCGCTCGGGGACCTGAGCCGGAACCGCCGGATGCGGGCCGCGATCGACCTGATCTGGAACACCGTCGCCGGCGAGGTCGCCGCGGCGGCCGACCGGGCCCCCGAGGTCGAGTCGGCGGTACTGCCGCTGCGCGCCCGCGTCTCGGTGCGGGCCGGGCTCGGCAACTCCGTCTCTCCGCCACCCCGGGCGCGATCCGCTGGGCGGGGCGCCCGCACGGCGCCGACACCGAGGAGGTGCTGGCCGGGCCGGGACTCACACCGGCGGACGTGAATGAGCTGCGCGAGGAGGGCGTCGTATGACCGCACCCCCGCTCACCTGGCTGTACGCCCCCGGCGACCGGCCCCGGGTGGTCGCCAAGGCGCTGGCCGCCGGTGCCGACGTGGTGGTGGTGGACCTGGAGGACGCGGTCGCCGCCGACCGCAAGGAGTACGCCCGCGAGGCCACCGCCGAGCTGCTCGCCGAGCCGCAGCCGGTGCCGGTGCACGTCCGCGTCAACGCCCTGGACGGCCCGCTCGCCGCCGCGGACCTGTCGGCCTTGGCCGCGTTGCCGGGACTGTCCGGGCTGCGGCTGCCCAAGGTGATGTCACCCGAGCAGGTCACCGAGGTCGCCGCGGCCACCGGCGGGCCGCCGCTGTACGCCCTGCTGGAGACCGCCCTGGGAGTGGAACGGGCGTACCGGATCGCCGCCGCCCACCCGGCGCTGCGCGGCATCGCCCTGGGCGAGGCGGACCTCCGTGCCGACCTGGGCGTGCGCGGGGACACCGGCCTGGACTGGTCGCGCTCGCGGGTGGTCGTGGCCGCGCGGGCGGCGGGACTGGCCCCGCCGTCGCAGACGGTGCATCCCGACATCCGGGATCTGGAGGGCCTGGCGGCCTCCTGCGCCCACGGCCGCGCCCTGGGCTTCCTCGGGCGGGCCGCGATCCACCCCCGCCAGTTGCCGATCATCGAGCGGGCGTATCTGCCCACCGAACGGGAGCTGGAGGAGGCGGAGACGATCGTCAAGGCGGCCACGGTCCAGCCGGGCGCGCAGGCGCTGCCGGACGGCCGGTTCATCGACGCGGCGGTGGTGGCCACGGCCCGGCGCACCCTGTCGCTGGCCCGGCGGCCCACCCTGTCCTGACACACGCCGAGGGCGCCCGGTGGGATTCCGGGCGCCCTCGGCGTGCGCACGGCGGGCGGTCAGGCCTTCTCTGCGGACTCGGCCCCGTCCTTCACGCGCCCGGCGTCCTGCGCCTCGTCCGGGTCCCCGGCGGCCCCGCCTGCCCCCGGGACTTCCGTGTCCTCGGTCTCCGCCACGCTGTCCGCGCCGTCGGTTCCGGTGCCCGCGGGGGTTCCGGTGCCCGCGTCGGTGCCCGCGGGGGTGGCCCCCGCCTTCTCCGTCGCGTCCGGCTTCGGATCGTCCCCGGTGTCGCCGCCGGCGGACTCCGCACCCGGCTCCACCACGGCCTCCCGGCCCGGCCGCATCCGCGTCGAGAGCACCATGTACAGCACGGCGAGCAGGAACACGAAGAGCGCGGTCCAGTTGTTCAGCCTGAGGCCCAGGATGTGGTGGGCGTCGTCGACGCGCATGTACTCGATCCAGAACCGGCCCGAGCAGTACGCGGCGACGTACAGCGCGAAGGCCCGCCCGTGGCCCAGACTGAAGCGGCGGTCGGCCCAGATGACGAGCAGCGCGACACCGATGCACCACAGCGACTCGTACAGGAACGTCGGGTGGTAGGTGCCCGGCACCCGTCCGTCGGCCGTCGAGGTGATCTCCAGGGCCCACGGCAGGTCGGTCGCCCTGCCGTACAGCTCCTGGTTGAACCAGTTGCCCCAACGGCCGATGGCCTGCGCGAGGGCGATGCCGGGGGCGACGGCGTCGGCGTAGGCGGGCATGGGGACGCCCCGGCGCCGGGCGCCGATCCAGGCGCCGACGGCGCCGAACGCGATGGCGCCCCAGATGCCGAGGCCGCCCTCCCAGATCTTGAAGGCGTCGACCCAGTCACGGCCCTCGCTGAAGTACAGCTGGTAGTCCGTGATCACGTGGTACAGGCGCCCGCCGATCAGGCCGAAGGGGACGGCCCAGACCGCGATGTCGGCCACCGTGCCGGGCCGCCCGCCTCTGGCGATCCAGCGCTTGTTGCCGAGCCAGACGGCAACGAAGACGCCGATGATGATGCAGAACGCGTAGCCGCGCAGCGGGATGGGGCCGAGGTGCAGCACCCCGCGCGACGGGCTGGGAATGAAGGCAAGTTCCATGGCAGGGTCGACGCTACCGTGTCGGACGGGACGCGCGGCGGGCAGCCCGGCTACGGGTCCGTAACGAGCGGGCGCGCTACTTGGCGGCTTCCTCCACCATCTGCTTCAGCTTGGCCGGTGTCATGGAGCGGTCCTGGTAGATGTTCCTGCCGTCCAGCAGAACGGTCGGGGTGCCGCTGAAGCCGCCGCTTCGGAAGGCCTCGTTGGACTTCTCCACCCAGCTGTTGTGCCTGCCGTTCTTCAGGCACTCCTGGAACAGGGTGGTGTCGAGGCCGTCGACCTTGCCCGCCAGGTCGAGCAGCTTGTCCTCGTCGGCGAAGGCGTCGTCGGTCTCGGGCGGCTGGTTGTCGTACAGCACGTCGTGATAGGCCGGGAACTTGCCGGCGTCCTGGGCGCAGGCCGCGGCGTTGGCCGCCTTGCGGGAACCGGTGCCGCCCATGTTGCCGTCGATGATCGTCGCGAGGTGGTACTCGACCTTGAGCTGTCCGGCACGGGTGAGCTCGTGGACGGTGTCGCGGTACGCCAGCTCGAAGGCCTTGCAGGCCGGGCAGCGGAAGTCCTCCCAGATGGTGAGCGTCGACTTGGCGCTCTCCTCACCGACCGGGATCGCGAGGCCGTCCTTGCCCTGCGCGCCCGAGGGCACCACGACCGGACCGGCCGACTCGCTGCCGTCGTCCTTGCCCGCGTTGGCGGCGACCACGCCGATCACCGCCGCGAGCCCCAGGACGCAGACCACGCTCGCGCCGACGATCAGCGCACGCCGGCGCTTGTCCCTGGACTTCTGCTTCTCGCGCTGGTCCGCCAGCTTCTCCCGGGCGGTGCGCTTTCCCTGTCGGTTCTTCTCGCTCACACCCGCAGAACGAACCGGGGAGGCGCAGCGCGCCTCCCCGGTCCCAGGTCCACCCGTACGAGGGACCCGTATGACTTAGCTGTCGTCGTGTCCGCGCTACGCCTGTCCGCGCACGCCCTTGGCCAGGTCTGCGGCGAGTGCGCGGACGCCCTCCAGGCCGGCCGCCTCGTCGGGGGCGTCCAGCATGCGCTTGACGAACGCCGAGCCGACGATCACGCCGTCGGCGAAGCGGGCGACCTCGGCGGCCTGTGCGGCGTTGGAGACGCCGAGCCCGACGCAGACCGGGGTGTCGGTGGTCGCGCGAGTGCGGCGCACCAGGTCCTCGGCCTGCGCGCCGACCGACTCGCGGGTGCCGGTGACGCCCATGAGGGAGGCGGCGTAGACGAAGCCGCTGCCGGCCGCGGTGATCTCGGCGAGCCGTGTGTCCCGGCTGCTGGGCGCGACCACGAAGACGGTGGCGAGACCGTGCTTCTCCGCGTGCTCCCTCCACAGCGCCGACTCCTGGACGGGCAGGTCGGGCAGGATGCAGCCGGCGCCGCCCGCCTCGGCCAGCTCGGCGGTGAAGCGCTCGACGCCGTAGCGGTCGACGGGGTTCCAGTAGGTCATGACGAGGATCGGCCTGCCGGTGGCCTCGTGGGCCTCCCGGACGGTGCGCATCACGTCGGCGATCTTCACGCCGCCGCGCAGGGCGATGTCGTCGGCGGTCTGGATGACCGGGCCGTCCAGGACGGGGTCGCTGTGCGGCAGACCCACCTCGACGACGTCGGCGCCGCCGTCGAGCGCGGCCTTGACCGCCTCGATGCCGCCCGTCACGGTCGGGAACCCGGCCGGGAGGTAGGCGATCAGGGCGGCACGGCCCTCGGACCTCGCCGCCGCGAGGGTGTCGTTCAGCAGTCGCACGTTCCCGCTCACTTGGCGTCCCCCTCGATCTCCGCCGCGCCGGCCTCGTCGGCGGCGACCTCGGCGTCGGTGTCGTACAGCCCGAAGTAGCGGGCGGCGGTGTCCATGTCCTTGTCGCCCCGGCCGGACAGGTTGACCACGATCAGCCCGTCCCCGCCCAGCTCCCTGCCGACCTCCAGGGCGCCGGCCAGCGCGTGGGCGCTCTCGATGGCCGGGATGATGCCTTCGGTGCGCGACAGCAGGCGCAGGGCCTGCATGGCGGCGTCGTCGGTGACCGCGCGGTACTCGCCGCGGCCGGAGTCCTTGAGGTAGGAGTGCTCCGGGCCGATGCCCGGGTAGTCCAGACCGGCCGAGATCGAGTAGGGCTCGGTGATCTGGCCCTCGTCGTCCTGGAGGACGTAGGACCGGGAGCCGTGCAGGATGCCGGGCTCGCCCGCGGTCAGGGTGGCCGCGTGCTCGCCGGTCCCGACGCCGTGCCCGGCGGGCTCGCAGCCGATGAGGCGGACGTCCGCGTCGGGGATGAAGGCGTGGAAGAGGCCGATGGCGTTGGAGCCGCCGCCGACGCAGGCGATCGCGGCGTCGGGCAGGCGCCCGGCCTGCTCCAGGAGCTGACGGCGGGCCTCGACGCCGATGACGCGGTGGAAGTCGCGCACCATCGCCGGGAAGGGGTGGGGTCCGGCGACGGTGCCGAACAGGTAGTGGGTCCGGTCGACGTTGGCGACCCAGTCGCGGAAGGCCTCGTTGATGGCGTCCTTCAGCGTGCGGCTTCCGGACTTCACGGCGATGACCTCGGCGCCGAGCATGCGCATACGGGCCACGTTGAGGGCCTGGCGCCGGGTGTCGATCTCGCCCATGTAGATGGTGCAGTCGAGGCCGAAGAGGGCGCAGGCGGTCGCCGTCGCCACTCCGTGCTGGCCCGCGCCGGTCTCGGCGATCACACGGGTCTTGCCCATGCGCTTGGTCAGCAGGGCCTGGCCGAGCACGTTGTTGATCTTGTGTGAGCCGGTGTGGTTCAGGTCCTCGCGCTTGAGGAAGACCCGGGCCCCGCCTGCTTCGGCGGCGAAACGGGGGACCTCGGTCAGCGCCGACGGGCGGCCCGTGTAGTGGGCGAGCAGGTCGTCGAGCTCCCGGGCGAACTCCGGGTCGGACTTGGCCTTGTCGTACTCGACGGCGACCTCGTCCACGGCGGCCACGAGGGCCTCCGGGATGAATTTGCCGCCGAACGCGCCGAAGTAGCCTTCGGCGCTCGGGATCCGGCCCTCGGGGTCGGGAATGAAGAAGGTGCTGGGCATGCGTGTACCTCACGGTGAGTGTCTGGTATGGGCACATTCGCCGTGGGGGCGCGGGTGGTCAGGCCTCTGCGGGCCGTATCTCGTTGCTCGCGCAGTTCCCCGCGCCCCTTACGGGGCGCTGCTGCCATCGCCGGCCGTTGACCTGGCCCGGTTCGTCGCCGATGACGTATCGCACGCGGCGGCCGTGGATCCGGCGGGCGGGCGCGCGGCAGCCGCGTGGGCGGCAGCCTCGGGCCAGGCGCGCGTACGGATCCCTGTTCGCCAGGGTGAGCGGGAGCGTCATCGGGATCAGCCTACCGGGGTCAGCCCCGGCCGTGCCGAAGTGCCGGATGTTCGCCGGCGGCGACCAGATCGGAGACGGCCGTCCTGGGGTCGCGGCCGGTCACCAGGGACTCACCGACCAGCACCGCGTCGGCGCCCTCGTTGGCGTAGGCGATGAGGTCGTGCGGGCCGCGGACGCCGGACTCGGCGACCTTGACGATGTGGGCGGGGATCTCCGGGGCGACCCGCTCGAACGTGCCGCGGTCGACCTCGAGCGTCTTCAGGTTGCGCGCGTTGACGCCGATGATCCTGGCGCCGGCGTCCACCGCGCGCTCGACCTCGTCCTCGTCGTGCACCTCGACCAGGGGGGTGAGACCGATGGACTCGGCGCGCTCGATCAGCGACTCCAGGGCCGGCTGCTCCAGGGCCGCGACGATCAGCAGCACGAGGTCGGCGCCGTGCGCGCGGGCCTCCCACAGCTGGTACGAGGTGACGACGAAGTCCTTGCGCAGCACGGGGATGTCCACGCGCGCGCGGACCGAGTCCAGGTCGGCCAGCGAGCCGCCGAAGCGGCGTTCCTCGGTGAGGACGGAGATGACGGCGGCGCCGCCCGCCTCGTAGTCGGCGGCGAGTCCGGCCGGGTCGGCGATGGCCGCCAGCGCGCCCTTGGACGGGCTGGAGCGCTTGACCTCGCAGATGACCTTGACACCGTCGCCGCGCAGCGCGGACACGCCGTCCTTGGCGGGGCGGGCCTTGGCCGCGCGCTCCTTGAGCTCGTCGAGGCTGACGCGCGCCTGCCGCTCCGCGAGGTCGGCACGGACTCCGTCGATGATCTCGTCGAGCACACTCACGCGAGCGGCCCCCTTTCAGACGGCAAAACGTGTGGTCGCTGTGATGGTATCCGGAGCCTGGCACGGTCCCCGCATCCGCCCGGCGCCGGTCCCCCCTGCCTGGGCGTTCGCCGAGTGATCAAGGAAGGAGCCAGTCACCGAACGGCAGGTTCCGGACCACCGTGAAGACCAGCAGCAACGTCCCCAGCGTCCACAGGTGGACCGGGCCGAGCTCGACTCGCACGGGCCGGCCGCGGGACGCGCGGATCACCCAGACGGTCCACAGGACGGCGAAGCCCAGATAGCCGAGGACGGCGGGCGCGTTGGCGTGCAGCGCGGCCGGCAGGTCCCCGTGGACGAAGGCGTGGGCGCTGCGCAGACCGCCGCAGCCGGGGCAGTAGATGCCCGTGAACCGCAGCAGGGGGCAGACGGGGTAGTGGCCGGGCTCGTAGGGATCCACGCCGCCCACGTACGCGAAGGCCCCGGCGACGGCGGCGAGCACCGCGGCGGGCACGGCCAGGCGGGCGAGGGCACCCCGCCTCGGGGCGCGGGCCCGAGTCGTGGTGCCGGCCCGGGCCGGAGCGGCGGCCCCGGTCTGAGCGCCGGGCCCGGTCTGAGCGGCGGCACCCGTCGGAGCGCCCGGCCCGGTCAGAATTCTGGTCCGGGTCCGGGTCGGGGTACTGGTCGGGGTCGGCTTACCGCTCTCGGCGTCCACGCCCGCATTCTGCCCCCGGCCGTCCGCGTCCGCACGCGAGGGGCGGCCCCGGCACGCCTGTGCCGGTCCGCCCCTCGTGAGGCCCGTACCCGGTCAGCCCTTGGCGCCGGCCTGCGCACGGTCATCGGTGACCTGGTGCACGGGGTGGTTCTCCTTCGGCTGGCCGAGGCCCATCATGCGCATGACGTAGCCGACGACACCGCCGAGGAGCACGACCGCCAGGCCGGCCCAGAAGCCCCACGGCTGGGCCGCCACCATGAACATGCCCGCGATGCAGAAACCGATGAAGGCGATGATGACACCGGTCCAGGCGGCCGGGGTGTGACCGTGGCTGCTGCCCGCCATTGCTTGCTCCTCGTTGCTGTGTGCCATGTCTGAGCAGACGCTCGCCCCCATTGTCCCGCACGGGGGCACACGCCGTGAGCGGGGGTGCTCCGGTGAGTGAAGGGGGGTCAGGCGCTCGTGGGGTCCTCGCCGCGGTCGATGGCCTTCCACAGGTCCTCGGGGCGGTCCGGGTCGACGGTCTGCGGCCTGCGCCGCGGGGCGCCGCTCCGTTCGTAGCGGCCGGACATCGCGGGCCACTGGCGGCCGTAGCGCAGGGCGAGCAGTCCGGCCAGCAGGAGCAGGGCGCCGCCCACCGCCGCCACGTACGGCCAGGCGGTGTGGGAGAGCGCGTCGACGGCGGCCGAGGTGTCGCCGGCGGCCTTCGCGGCCTGGTCGTCCAGTGCGGCACTGTCGGAGGCGCCCACCAGGGCGGCGGCGACGGTGCCCGCGCCGCTCAGCGCGAGCAGGGCGGCGACGGCGAACCGGCCCGCCCGGCGGACGGCGAAGACGGCGACGAGGGCGGCGAGGCCCACTATGGCGAGCGCCGCGGGCACGCCCGTGACGTCGCTGCCCCTGGCGGACAGCGAGAACGCGCCGCCGGCCACGGTCGCGGTGCCCTCCGCCCACACCTGCCGGGTGGCGAGCAGGGCGACGGCGGCGCCGAGCGCGCCGCACAGCAGGGCTACGGCGAGGCTCCGGCGGCCGGCCCGGGCGGGTCCTGCGGCTGGGTCACGGGGGTGAGGAACGGCTGTCACGTACTCCACTATCACCCGAACCCCGGGGCGGCAGTGACCCGGGGTTCGGATTGGCGGGCGTGAGAATGACCCCACCGCCCCGTCGGTTCGGTCCTACCGCGCCAGCCGGTTGGCCGTGTGCACGGCCCGCAGCACCGCCGCCGCCTTGTTGCGGCACTCGGTGTCCTCGGCGACCGGGTCGGAGTCGGCGACGACTCCCGCGCCCGCCTGGACGTAGGCGGTTCCGTCGCGCAGCAGCGCCGTGCGGATGGCGATGGCGGTGTCGGAGTCGCCCGCGAAGTCGAGGTAGCCGACACAGCCGCCGTAGAGGCCGCGCCGGGAGGGTTCGAGTTCGTCGATGATCTGCAGGGCGCGCGGCTTGGGGGCACCGGAGAGGGTGCCGGCCGGGAAGCAGGCGGTGAGGACGTCGAAGGCGGTGCGGTCCGGGGACACCCGGCCGGTGACCGTCGAGACGATGTGCATGACGTGCGAGTACCGCTCGACGGACATGAAGTCGACGACCTCGACGGAGCCCGGCTCGCAGACGCGTCCCAGGTCGTTGCGCCCGAGGTCGACCAGCATCAGGTGCTCGGCGCGCTCCTTGGAATCGGCGAGCAGTTCGTCGGCGAGGGCCTGGTCCTCCTGCGGGGTGGCACCGCGCGGGCGGGTGCCCGCGATGGGGTGCACCATGGCCCGTCCGTCCTCGACCTTGACCAGCGCCTCGGGGGACGAGCCGACGACGTCGAAGCCGTCGAGGCGCAGCAGGTACATGTACGGGGACGGGTTGGTGGCCCGCAGCACCCGGTACACGTCCAGGGCGCTCGCCGTGCAGGGCGTCTCGAACCGCTGCGAGGGGACGACCTGGAAGGCCTCGCCCGCGCGGATGCGCTCCTTGATGTCCTCGACGGCGTCCTGGAAGTCGGGGCCGCCCCACAGCGCGGTGTACTCGGGCAGCTCGGAGGGCGGCAGCGCGGCCGGGGGCTGGGCGACCGCGCGGGTGAGGTCGGCCTCCATGACGTCCAGGCGGGCGATGGCGTCGGCGTAGGCCTCGTCGACGCCGGTCTCCAGGTCGTTGTGGTTGATCGCGTTGGCGATCAGCAGGACCGAGCCCTCCCAGTGGTCCATGACGGCTAGGTCGCTGGTGAGCAGCATGGTCAGTTCGGGAAGCCTCAGGTCGTCCCGGTCCCCGGGGCCGACCCTCTCCAGGCGGCGCACGATGTCGTAGCCGAGGTAACCGACCATGCCGCCGGTGAAGGGCGGCAGACCCAGGTCGTGGGCGAGGTCGCGCGGGGTGTGCAGGGCCTGGACGGTGGCGCGCAGGGCGGCGAGGGGGTCGCCGTCGGTGGGGACACCGACGGGCGGGGTGCCATGCCAGTGGGCCTCGCCGTCCCGCTCGGTGAGGGTGGCGGCGCTGCGGACGCCGACGAACGAGTAACGGGACCAGGACCGTCCGTTCTCCGCGGACTCCAGCAGGAAGGTGCCCGGGCGCTCCGCGGCGAGCTTGCGGTACAGCGCGACCGGGGTGTCGCCGTCGGCCAGGAGCTTGCGGCCGACCGGGATCACCCGGCGGTCGGCGGCCAGTTCGCGGAAGGTCTCGAGGTCCATGTCATCCATGGCGGCAGACCCTACTGATCCGAGCCCGGCGTGTGGGCCCCCGCGTCCTCCAGGAGGACGTCGGCGTCGAAGCAGGTGCGGGCGCCGGTGTGGCAGGCGGCGCCGACCTGGTCGACCTTGACCAGCACGGTGTCGGCGTCGCAGTCCAGGGCGACGGACTTCACCCACTGGAAGTGGCCGGAGGTGTCGCCCTTGACCCAGTACTCCTGGCGGCTGCGCGACCAGTAGGTGCAGCGTCCCGTGGTCAGGGTGCGGTGCAGTGCCTCGTCGTCCATCCAGCCGAGCATCAGCACCTCTCCGGTGTCGTACTGCTGGGCGATGGCGGGCAGGAGGCCGTCGGCGGCGCGCTTGAGGCGGTCGGCGATCTCCGGGGCGAGCGGACTGGGCCGCCGCGGGGAACCGCCGGTGGAGGGGCTGCTGGTCATGTGCCCATTGTGCCGCGCGGGACGGACACGCCCCGGGGCTGTCCATTGGGCGGACCCGGCCTGCCGCCGTAGGCTGGCTCCATGTCGACTTTCGCCAAGCGTGAACGACTTCTGCTCGCCGACCTGTTGGAGACGGCGGGCCCGGACGCCCCGACGTTGTGCGAGGGCTGGCGGGCCCGTGACCTCGCCGCGCACGTGGTGGTGCGCGAGCGCCGACCGGACGCCGCGGGGGGCAGTCTGATCAAGCAGCTGGCGTCCCGGCTGGACCGGGTGATGGAGGAGTACCGCGCGAAGCCGTACGAGGAGCTGCTCCAGCTGATCCGCACGGGCCCGCCCCGCTTCTCCCCTTTCCAGCTCAAGCAGGTGGACGAGGCGGCGAACACGGTGGAGTTCTACGTCCACGCCGAGGACGTCCGCCGTGCGCGGCCCGACTGGTCGCCGCGCGAGCTGGACCCGGTCTTCCAGGACGCCCTGTGGTCCCGCCTGGAGCGCGCCGCCCGCCTGATGGGCCGGGGCGTCCCCACGGGCCTCGTGCTGCGCCGCCCCAACGGCCAGACGACGGTCGCCCACCGCGGTACGCCGGTGGTGACGGTGACGGGCGAGCCGTCCGAGCTGCTGCTGTTCGCGTACGGCCGGCAGAGCGCCGCGAGGGTGGGGCTGGAGGGCGAGGAGGACGCGATCGCCAGGCTCCGGGAGACGAAGCAGCTGGGGATCTGAGACCCGCCGGTCACTTCGGCAGTTCGGCCCGCCGCACCCCCGGCGCGCACAGGGCGACGACCCCGCCGAGGCCGCAGACGGCGGCGCTGACCGCGAAGACCGGGCCGGTGCCCCAGACGCCGATGGCGGCGGCGGACAGGGGCATGCTCAGCGGGGCGATCCCCAGGCTGACGATCCCGGAGACCGCCGTGACACGCCCCAGGAGGGCGGGGGCGGACTGGGTCTGGAGCAGGGCTCCGCACAGCGCGCCGCTGAGCCCGGCGAGCAGGCCGATGAGCAGCGCCGTCCCGACGGCCACGGGAAGGGCGGGCGCCTGTGCCAGCCCGCCGATCGCGGCGGCGCCGGGGACGAGGGCGCCGGCGACGACGTACCCGGCGTGCGGCAGGCGTCCCCGGACGGTCAGCAGGAGGGCCGCCGTCCCCGCGCCCACCCCGAAGCCGGCGAGTACCCAGCCCATGCCGGAGGCGCCCCAGCCGCGTTCGTCGGCGAGCAGGGTCAGGCCGATGTTGAGCGGGCCGACGAAGCCGAGGTCGCCGAGGGCGATGACCAGCATCAGCGGCCCGAGGACGCGGTGGCGGCGGATGTACGCGAGTCCGTCCCGCAGGTCCCGCCACGCGGTGCCGTCCGCAACGGCCGCCGAGTCGTCCGGGGGCAGGTCGCGCATCCGTACGGAGACCAGCAGCGGTACGGACACGGCGATCAGCAGACCGGCGCAGGCGAAGGCCGCCGCCGCGCCGCCGGTCGCCACGCCGAGGCCGCCGAGCGGGGCGCCCACGACGGAGGCGAAGCGGATGGCGAGGCCGCGCATGCCCTGGACGCGGGCGAGCTGGTCCTTGCCCGTGATGCGCGCGGGCAGTGCCCCGACGGCGGGCAGGAAGAGGGCGTCCACCGCGCCGAAGACCAGGGCGAGCAGGGCGAGGAGCCACAGTCCGGGGTCGGTCGCGAAGAGCAGCGCGGCCACCAGGAGGACCGCCGCGCACCGTACGGTGTCGCTGCCGATGACGACCCTGCGCGGTCCCAGCCGGTCGACGACCACTCCCCCGCCGAGCATGAGCAGCGCACGCGGCACCGCGCTCACGGCCGTGACGATCCCGGCCTCGGCGGGGCTGCCCTGCCGCACGGCGGCCCAGGACAGCGCGAGGAAGAAGACGCTGTCCCCGAGCATGGACGCGGTGTAGGCGGCGACCCACCGCAGGACGTTGGCGTCGCGGTGGGCGGGGCGGCCGGTGACGGCGGCCCGGGGTATCAGCGTGTCCGGCACGGCCGGGGCCGCCTCAGACACGGAACGGGAATCCGTACACGTGCAGCGCGACGTTCTCGCGTCCCTCCGCGTCGCCCGCGGCTTCCGCGGCCCGGCCCCGCTCCTCGTACTTCTTCGCCAGTGCGAGCAGTTCCGCGCCCAGTTCGCTCAGGTCGGCGGGGGTGAGCCGGAGCAGGGACTCGTTGTCGGGGGCGGCGGAGTTCCACTCGGGGCCCCAGGCGGGGCGTTCGTCGAGGTAGCGGCGGTACATGTCGGCGCGCTGTTCGTGGAAGAGCCGGGTCGCCGCGAGGTGGGCGGCGGCCCGCTCGGGTGCGTCGCGGAAGTTCTCGTCGCGGATGCTCACCCCGTCCGACGCGGGCTGCCACCACCGCTCCCTGCCGTCCGGGCTCTGCGGATCGGCCTGCTCGACCAGCCCGTGCTCGGCCAGTTTGCGCAGGTGGTAGCTGACCAGCGAGACGGCCTCGTCCACCTGCCCGGCGAGCTGCGACGCGGTCGCCGTGCGCGCCACGCACAGCCCACGGTAGAGCTGCATGCGCAAGGGGTGGGCAAGGGCTTTGAGGGTCCCCAGGTCGGTGATGGACCGGCTTTCCCGACTCGGCATGCCCACAGGCTAGATTACGAAAGAAAACTTGCGCAATGTTTGTTGCGCAAGTCCACTCCCACCTCTCGGTTCTGCTACCGGACGGGGTGTCCCGCCTCGCGCAGCGTGCTCTTGACCTCGCCGATCCGCAGGTCGCCGAAGTGGAAGACGGACGCCGCCAGGACCGCGTCCGCGCCCGCCGCGACGGCCGGGGGGAAGTCGGTGAGGCGGCCCGCGCCGCCGGAGGCGATCACCGGGACGGTCACGTGCTTGCGGACGGCCTCGATCATCTCCAGGTCGTAGCCGTCCTTCGTGCCGTCCGCGTCCATCGAGTTGAGCAGGATCTCCCCCGCGCCCAGCTCGGCCGCCCGGTGCGCCCACTCCACCGCGTCGGCACCGGTGCCGCGCCGGCCGCCGTGGGTGGTCACCTCGAAGGTGCCCGCCCCGGTGCGGCGCGCGTCGACCGACAGGACGAGGACCTGCCGGCCGAACCGCTCGGCGATCTCGCGGATCAGGTCGGGACGGGCGATGGCGGCCGTGTTCACGCCCACCTTGTCCGCACCGGCCCGCAGCAGCTTGTCGACGTCCTCGGCGGTGCGCACGCCGCCGCCGACGGTCAGCGGGATGAACACCTGCTCGGCGGTGCGGCGCACCACGTCGTAGGTCGTCTCGCGGTTGCCCGACGAGGCGGTGATGTCCAGGAACGTCAGCTCGTCGGCGCCCTCGGTGTCGTACACCTTGGCCATCTCGACGGGGTCGCCCGCGTCGCGCAGGTTCTGGAAGTTGACGCCCTTGACGACCCGGCCGTTGTCCACGTCCAGGCAGGGGATGACTCGGACCGCCAGGGTCATGAATCCACGGCTCCTCTAGCTCGCAAGGCCTCTTACCGCTCTCTGAATGCTTCCAGTTCCACCGACACCAGGACCCGGGAGTCGATGAAGCCCTCCACGACCAGCAGGGTCGTGGCCGGGCGGACCGCGTGGAACAGCTCCTTGTGGGCCCGGCCCACCTCGTCGACGTCCCGCGAGTGGGCCAGGTACACCCGGGTGCGGATCACGGACGAGATGTCCAGCCCGAACTCGCCGATCGCGTCGACGGCGGTGGCGAAGGCCACCCTGGTCTGTTCGTACGGGTCGCCGTCGCCGTACAGCATGTCGCCCTTGAAGGCGGTGGTGCCCGCCACGATGACACGGTCGCCCGCCGCCACGGCCCGTGCGAAACCGAAGGACTCCTCCCAGGGACTTCCGCTCTGCACACGCCGTACGGCTTCGGATGTCATGTGGACACAGCCTCCAGGGCCTCTTCCAGGGTGAACGCCTTCGCGTACAGGGCCTTCCCGACGATGGCCCCCTCGACACCGGCCGGGACGAGTCCGGCGATCGCGCGCAGGTCGTCCAGGGACGACACGCCGCCGGACGCCACGACCGGGCGGTCGGTCGCCGCGCAGACGTTCTTCAGGAGGTCCAGGTTGGGGCCCTGAAGGGTGCCGTCCTTGGCGATGTCGGTGACGACGTAGCGGGCGCAGCCCTCCTTGTCCAGGCGGTCCAGCGTCTCGTAGAGGTCGCCGCCGTCCCGGGTCCAGCCGCGGCCGCGCAGCGTCGTGCCCCGTACGTCGAGACCGACCGCGATCTTGTCGCCGTGCTCGGCGATGACCTCGGCGACCCACTCGGGGGTCTCCAGGGCGGCGGTGCCGAGGTTCACCCGGGTGCAGCCGGTGGCGAGGGCGGCGGCGAGGGTGTCGTCGTCGCGGATACCCCCGGACAGCTCCACCCTGATGTCCATCGCCTTCGCGACCTCGGCGATCAGCGCGCGGTTGTCCCCGGTGCCGAACGCCGCGTCCAGGTCGACCAGGTGCAGCCACTCGGCGCCGGAGCGCTGCCAGGCGAGGGCGGCCTGGAGCGGGGAGCCGTAGGAGGTCTCGGTGCCGGACTCGCCGTGCACGAGGCGCACGGCCTGGCCGTCGCGGACGTCGACGGCGGGGAGGAGTTCGAGCTTGCTCATCGCTACAGGGTCTCGATCCAGTTGGTGAGGAGCTGGGCTCCGGCGTCGCCGGACTTCTCGGGGTGGAACTGGGTGGCCCACAGGGCGCCGTTCTCCACGGCGGCCACGAACGGCCTGCCGTGCGTGGACCAGGTGACCCTGGGGGCGGCGATCAGCGGGTTGTGCGACTCGTGGGTCCAGTCGTGGACGGCGTAGGAGTGCACGAAGTAGAAACGGGCGTCCGCGTCCAGGCCGGCGAAGAGCTGGGAGTCGGCCGGCGCCTCGACCGTGTTCCAGCCCATGTGGGGCACCACGTCGGCCTCGAGCGGTCCGACCGTGCCGGGCCACTCGTCCAGGCCCTCGGCCTGGACACCGTGCTCGATGCCGCGCGCGAAGAGGATCTGCATGCCGACGCAGATGCCCATGACCGGGCGCCCGCCCGACAGCCGGCGGTCGACGATCCAGTCGCCGCGGGCCGCCTTGAGGCCGTCCATGCAGGCGGCGAAGGCGCCGACGCCGGGCACCAGCAGCCCGTCGGCGTTCATCGCCTTGTCGTAGTCACGGGTGATCTCGACGTCGGCGCCCGCGCGCGCGAGGGCACGCTCGGCGGAACGGACGTTGCCGAAGCCGTAGTCGAAGACGACGACCCGCTTGGCCGCGGAGGTCGCGCCGGTCAATTCCACACCTCCAGCCTCAGGACGCCCGCGAACAGACACATCGCGGCGCCGATGGAGAGCAGCACGATCAGGCCCTTGGGCATCTGCTGCCTGACGAAGGAGTAGATGCCGCCGAGGAAGAACAGGCCGACGACGATCAGTGCGGTGGACGTACCGTTCATGGTTACAGCGCGCCCTTCGTGGAAGGCAGGATGCCGGCCGCGCGCGGGTCGCGCTCCGAGGCGTAACGCAGGGCCCGGGCCAGCGCCTTGAACTGGCACTCCACGATGTGGTGCGCGTTGCGCCCGTACGGCACGTGCACGTGCAGCGCGACCTGCGCCTGGGCGACGAAGGACTCCAGGATGTGCCGGGTCATGGTCACGTCGTACTCGCCGATCATCGGCGCCATGCTCTCGGGCTCGGTGTGCACGAGGTAGGGGCGGCCGGAGAGGTCGACGGTGACCTGGGCGAGGGACTCGTCCAGCGGGACCGTGCAGTTGCCGAAGCGGTGGATGCCCACCTTGTCGCCGAGGGCCTGCCGGAAGGCGGCGCCCAGCGCGAGGGCGGTGTCCTCGATGGTGTGGTGGGAGTCGATGTGCAGGTCGCCGTCGGTCTTCACGGTCAGGTCGAACAGACCGTGCCGGCCGAGCTGGTCGAGCATGTGGTCGTAGAAGCCGACGCCGGTGGCGATGTCGGTCTTGCCGGTGCCGTCGAGGTCGATCTCGACGAGGACCGAGGTCTCCTTGGTCGTGCGCTCCACGCGTCCCACGCGGCTCATGTGTTCTGCTCCTTCTTGACTTCGCGTACCGCGTCGAGGAACGCGTCGTTCTCCTCCGGGGTGCCGGCGGTGACCCGAAGCCACCCCGGTACGCCGTTGTCCCGGACCAGCACGCCCCGGTCGAGGATCCTGCGCCAGGCCGTGTGGGAGTCCGCGAACCGCCCGAACTGGACGAAGTTCGCGTCGGACTCGGTCACCTCGTAGCCGATGGCGCGCAGTTCGGCGACCAGCCGGTCCCGCTCGGCCTTCAGCTGCTCGACGTACTTCAGCAGCGTGTCCGTGTGCTCCAGGGCGGCCAGCGCGGTCGCCTGGGTGACGGCCGACAGGTGGTACGGCAGCCGCACGAGCTGTACGGCGTCGACGACGGCCGGGTGCGCGGCGAGGTAGCCGAGGCGCAGGCCCGCCGCGCCGAACGCCTTCGACATGGTGCGGGAGATGACGAGGTTCGGACGGCCGTCCAGCAGCGGCAGCAGCGAGGCGCCGTGGCTGAACTCGATGTACGCCTCGTCCACGACGACCATCGAGGGCTTCGCGGCCTGTGCGGCCTCGTAGAGGGCGAGGACCGTCTCGGCCGGGACCGCGTTGCCCGTGGGGTTGTTGGGGGTGGTGACGAAGACGACGTCCGGGCGGTGCTCGGCGATCACCCGCCCGGCGGCGGGCACGTCGATCGTGAAGTCCTCGTGGCGCGGCCCGGAGATCCAGTCCGTGCCGGTGCCGCGTGCGATGAGGCCGTGCATCGAGTACGACGGCTCGAAGCCGATCGCGGTGCGGCCCGGCCCGCCGAAGGTCTGCAGCAGCTGCTGGATGACCTCGTTGGAGCCGTTGGCCGCCCACACGTTGCTCACGTCCAGCCGGTGGCCGGAGGTGTTCGTCAGGTACTCGGCCAGCCCGGTGCGCAGCTCGACCGCGTCCCGGTCCGGGTAGCGGTTGAGGTCGCGGGCGGCCTCGCGGACCCGCTCGGTGATCCGCTCGACCAGCGCGTCGGGCAGCGGGTAGGGGTTCTCGTTGGTGTTCAGCCGTACCGGCACGTCCAGCTGGGGCGCGCCGTAGGGGGACTTGCCGCGCAGCTCGTCCCGTACGGGGAGGTCGTCGATTCCGAACGTCACTTGCTCTGGGGCACCTTCCACTCGAACCGCGCCTTGATCGCCGCGCCGTGGGCGGGCAGGTCCTCCGCCTCCGCCAGCGTCACCACGTGGTGGGCGACCTCGGCGAGCGCGTCGCGCGTGTAGTCGACGATGTGGATGCCGCGCAGGAAGGACTGCACGGACAGGCCCGAGGAGTGGCAGGCGCAGCCGCCGGTGGGCAGGACGTGGTTGGACCCGGCCGCGTAGTCGCCGAGCGAGACGGGCGCCCAGGGGCCGACGAAGACCGCGCCGGCGTTCTTGACGCGGTCGGCCACGGCGGCGGCGTCGGCGGTCTGGATCTCCAGGTGCTCCGCGCCGTAGGCGTCGACGACGCGCAGGCCCTCGTCCAGGCCGTCGACGAGCACGATCGCGGACTGGCGGCCGGCGAGCGCCGGGCGGATCCGGTCCTCGACGTGCTTGGTCGCCTCGACCTGCGGACGCAGCTCCTTCTCCACGGCGTCCGCGAGTTCCACGGAGTCGGTGACCAGGACGGCGGCGGCCAGCGGGTCGTGCTCGGCCTGGCTGATCAGGTCGGCGGCGACGTGCACCGGGTCGGCGGTGGCGTCGGCGAGGACCGCGATCTCGGTCGGGCCGGCCTCGGCGTCGATGCCGATCCTTCCGGTGAAGAAGCGCTTGGCGGCGGCGACCCAGATGTTGCCGGGGCCGGTGACCATGTTGGCGGGCGGGCAGGACTCGGTGCCGTACGCGAACATGGCGACCGCGGTGGCGCCGCCTGCCGCGTACACCTCGTCCACGCCGAGCAGGGCGCAGGCGGCCAGGATGGTGGGGTGCGGGATCCCGCCGAACTCGGCCTGCGCGGGTGAGGCGAGCGCGACGGAGCCGACCCCGGCCTCCTGCGCGGGCACCACGTTCATGATCACGGACGACGGGTAGACCGACCGGCCGCCGGGCACGTAGAGCCCGACCCGCTCGACGGGCACCCACTTCTCGGTGACCGCGCCGCCCGGGACGACCTGCGTGGTGCGGGTGGCGCGGCGCTGCTCGCGGTGGACGAGGCGGGCGCGGCGGATGGACTCCTCGAGCGCGGCACGCACGGCCGGGTCGAGACCCTCCAGCGCGCGGGTCAGCTCCGCGGCCGGGACGCGCACCCGGTCGAGCCGGACGCCGTCGAACTGCTCGGTGAAGTCGATCAGCGCCGCGTCGCCACGATGATGCACGGCCTCGCAGATCGGACGCACCTTCTCCAGGGCGACCGAGACGTCGAAGTCGGCTCGGGGCAGCAGGTCGCGCAGGGCGGGGCCCTCGGGGAGGGCGTCGCCGCGCAGATCGATTCGGGAGATCACGGAACCAATTCTCTCAGACCCGCGTCGGGCACGGTCCGCGCGTATCAATGGCTGATACAGAACGCCGCGGGCTCTCGCACCCCAGGGTCAACTCGCGCGATCGATGCTCACTTTGAGTGTTCGGTGTGTCACTCAGCGGGCATGAACGGTTGTACGAAGGGTGAGCGACCGACGAGTAGTCGAGGAAGGAGGGAAGCACCGTGACCGAGGGGGCCGGCCATCGTGACGGAGAGCTGCCGGACGACCTGACCGCCGCCGAGGCCGGCATGTGGCAGGCCTTCCGCAACGGCAGTGTGTACGACCTGCGCAGCGGCGACGCGCTCGTCGACGACCCGCACGGCGGGCATCCGTGGGGGGCGGAGCGGAGTGTGCGGGCCCGCATCGTGTGCTGGCTGCTTCTCGACGGTCCGCCGGCGCTCGCGGGCCGGGTGTCCTCGCTGCAGCTCGTGGGCGTGCGGATCAGCGACACGATGGATCTGGCCGGCGGCACGGTGGTGCCCTACGTGGAGCTGCGGGGCTGCCGCTTCGAGCGGGAGGTCCTGCTGCCGGAGGCCCGCTTCGCGACGGTACGGCTGGTGGACTGCTCGGTGCCGCGGCTGGAGGCGGCCCGGCTGCACACCGAGGGCGACCTGCACCTGCCGCGCTCCCGCTTCCCGGGCGGCATCCGGCTCACGGACGCGCAGATAGGCACCGACCTGCTGCTCAACCAGGCGATCGTGCACCGGGACCGCAGCGGGCGCTCCATCGCGGCGGACGGCATGACGGTCGGACAGGACCTCCAGGCCGAGATGCTGGAGTCGCACGGCGAGGTGAGTCTGCGCAGCGCCCAGGTCGGCGTCTCGCTGAGCCTGCGCGGCGCCCGGCTCCTCAACCCGGACGGGCGGCACGCGCTGAACGCCCCGCAGCTGACGGTGGAGCGCACGCTGTACCTGACCCCGGCGGGGCTGGGCAGCCCGCTGCTGCGGGGCACCACTCCCGCCCAGGGCACCCGCGTCCAGCGCTTCGAGTGCGAGGGCGGGGTGCGCCTTGACGACGGGCGGTTCGGCGACGCCCTCGACCTCGAACACGCCCGGTTCACCTTCACCGACGACCAGGAGCTGTCGCTGCGCCGGGTGCAGACGCCCGAGCTGCGCTTCCTGGGCGAGCGGCCGGCGCGCGGGCGGGTGGTGCTGTCGGGGGCGCGGGTGGTCAACCTGATGGACCGGGCGGACAGCTGGCCGGGCCCCGGCCGGCTGCACATGGGCGGCTTCTGCTACGAGAACCTGGTGCCGCGCGGGCCGTTCCCGCTGGAGAAGCGGCTGCGGTGGGTGGGCGCCGCGACCGCCGAGTACCACCCGGAGCCGTACGAGCGCCTCGCCGCCGTGCTGCGGGCCGGTGGGGAGGACGAGGACGCCCGCGAGGTCCTGCTCGCCAAACACCGGCGACGCCGCGAGAGCCAACCGCTCGCGGCGAAGCTGGTGGGGTACGCGCAGGACTGGACGGTCGCCTACGGCTACCGGCCGGGGCGGGCCGCGGTGTGGATGGCGGTCCTGTGGGCGGCCGGTTCCCTCGCCTTCGCCCGCGCCGGCCCGTCCCCGCTCAAGAGCGGCGAACACCCGGACTGGAATCCCGCCCTCTTCGCCCTCGACCTCCTCCTCCCGGTGATCGACCTGGGCCAGGCCGGCTCCTGGCAGCTCCACGACGGCTGGCAGTGGCTGGCAACGGCCCTGGTCCTGCTGGGCTGGGTCCTGGCCACGACAGTGGCGGCGGGCGCGACCCGCCTCCTCCGCCGAAGCTGACCCCTGCGGGCTCGGCGGGGCTCCTCTCTCCCACACGGCGGCACCGCCTCCCGACCACATGTCCCGGCGGGACGGTTCGGCGCCCGGCCGGGGCGGCGCGCCACCTGCCCGGGAGAGCGCGGCGCCGCCCGGGAGCGGCACGACTCGCTCGGTGCCTGCCCGGCGGGGCCTTGACCGAGCCTCCCCCGGCCCCTCCCAGTGCCGCCGGCCGCGGGAAGGCCCGCCGCGGCCGCCCGCACCCGACGACGCGTGCCGCACGGGTGGCGCGGACGCGCGCACAACCGGCCGAAGGCGAGGCCGAGGTCGCACAACCATCCCGAACCCTCGACCGTCGTACTGGCCATGCTGCGCGCGTTTCTGCGGACCGCCGCCCGGGTCCGCTCCCGGCCGCCACGGCCCGCCCCGGACGACGACGTGCTCCTCGACGCCCCCGACGACCGCCTCGCCCCCGCCCTCGTCGCCGCCGCCCGCGGCGAGCACGGTCCCGCCGCCGGCCTCCTCGCCGGCACCCGCGCGAGCGCCGCATGGGACCACCGCGACCGCTACGCGACCCGGCTCGCCGCCTTCGCCCGCTCCCGTTCCGAGTGGCTCGACGACTGGCGTGCCACCGCCCCGGACGACCCCGACGCCCTGCTCGTCGCGGCCCGCCTGTCGGTCCACCGCCGCTGGGACTCACCGGCCCGCACCGAACTCCTGCGCCAGGTGATCCCCACGGTCGTCACCGCCGCCGAGGCCGCCGGTGCCGACCCGGTGCCGTGGCGTACCGCGCTGGACGCCGCGCGGGGCGCACGCGCCGGACACGCCGAGTTCGAGCGGCTGTGGGAGCAGGCGGTCCGCCGCTCCGCGCACCACCACGGCTGTCACGTCGCCGCCCTCGACTATCTGGCCGCCGCCTCGCCCGACGCGCACGGCGAGTGCCTCGACTTCGCGGAGACGGCAGCTCAGGACGCCCCCGTGGACGCGCTCGTACGGGCACTGCCCCTGCGCGCCGCCTTCACCTGCCTGACGACCGCCGCCGGCGCCACCGGCGCCGCGACCGCCGTACGCCCGCACCGCCCCCGCCTGGACGCCGCGGCCGACCGTGCGATCGCCCTCTCGGCGGCGCACCCGGCCGCCGACCCGTGGGCGGCGGAGCTGCGGAACCTGCTGGTGTACGTCCTCGTACGCCTGGAACGCCACCGGGACGCGGCGGAGCAACTGCGGCTGACCGGCCCGTACGTCACGTCCTTCCCGTGGGACCGGCACACGGACGACCCCCTCGGCCGCTTCCTCCGGGTGCGGGCGGACGTCCGTGCGCGGGTGGCCTTCGCGTCCGGTACGACGGGCCCCGGGCGGCCACGGAACGGGCACGGCGGACGCGTCGGCCCCGGCGACCATTAGGCTTCTGCGTCGTGACCACCGTCCGGCTCCCCCTCTTCCCCCTGAACTCCGTCCTGTTCCCGGGGCTGGTGCTCCCGCTCAACATCTTCGAGGAGCGCTATCGCGCCATGATGCGCGAGTTGCTGAAGACCCCCGAGGACGGACCGCGCCGGTTCGCCGTCGTGGCGATCCGTGACGGCCACGAGGTGGCCCAGAGCGCCCCCGGGCTGCCCGATCCGACCGCGACCCCGGAACGCGGGCCGGCGGCCGGGTTCGGGACCGACCCGGCCAAGGCGTTCCACAAGGTGGGCTGCATCGCGGACGCGGCGACGATCCGTGAGCGGGCCGACGGCACCTTCGAGGTGCTCGCCACCGGCACCAACCGGGTGCGCCTGGCCTCAGTGGAGGCCTCCGGCCCCTTCCTGACGGCCGAGCTGGAACCGCTGCCCGAGGAGCCCGGCGACGAGGCGGGCGCGCTGGCCGAGGGCGTGCTGCGGTCCTTCCGGCAGTACCAGAAGCGGCTGGCGGGGGCCCGTGAACGGTCGCTGGCGACCGGCGCCGACCTGCCGGACGAGCCGGGCGTGGTCTCCTACCTGGTCGCCGCCGCGATGATGCTGGACACGCCGACGAAGCAGCGTCTGCTCCAGGCCCCGGACACCGCCTCGCGCCTGCGGGACGAGCTGAAACTCCTTCGCTCCGAGACCTCCATCATCCGTACGCTGCCCTCCCTGCCGGCGTCGGAACTGACGCGCGGCCCGACGAGTCTCAACTGAGGTACCGCGCGCATGGCGAAGAAACCCGGCAAGGGGAAGAAGCAGCAGTCCGGCGGGACGCCCGCGACGGTGGCGCTCACGGCGGCCGGGGTGACGTACACGCTCCACGCGTACGAGCACGACCCGGCCCACCCGTCCTACGGCGAGGAGGCGGCCGAGGCGATGGGCGTCTCCCCGGCGCGGGTGTTCAAGACGCTGGTGGCGGACGTCGACGGCGCCCTGACGGTCGCGGTCGTGCCGGTGGCGGGTCAGCTGGATCTCAAGGCGCTGGCGGCCGCGGTGGGCGGCAAGCGCGCGGCGATGGCCGACCCGGCTCTGGCCGAGCGCGCCACGGGCTATGTGCGGGGCGGTATCTCCCCGCTGGGCCAGCGCAAAAGGCTCGCCACGGTCCTGGACGCGTCGGCGTCGGGCCACGCCACGATCTGCGTCTCGGCCGGCCGCCGCGGTCTCGAGGTCGAACTCTCCCCCGACGACCTCGCCACGCTCACGGGCGCGGTCCTGGCCCCGGTGGGGCGCGCCTGACCCGCTGCGGGCGACTCGTTCCCGGCCGATCGGACAGGACAGGTCGAAGCGGACGCCCGAACGCCGGTGGCGCACCGGAAAAAGGGCGGGGCGCAGCACGCCGCCGCCCGGTCCAGGCCCGATGCCACCGACTTCGCGGCCTTCCAGAGCCCTCCGGTGAGGACATCGGCCCGCGAGTGAGGACACTGTCACAGGTCAAAGGCTCGCGCGCCGTTGAGTCAGTGGTGTTCCGTCTGGGCCGGCCCGTCCCCGTACGGCGCCGACGGATACCGCGGCGCCGGCCAGGGGTCGGCCTCCGGGTCCCGGGGCCCGAACAGCCCGGTCAGGCCCAGATGGACCACCAGCGCCCCGAACGGCCAGGCCAGCAGCGCACCCTTCGCCCCCAGCTTCAGCGGCGCCGGGAACGTGACCCCCTTGCCCACCTCCTTGGCGTGCGCGATCACGTCCTGCGCGGGCCCGAGCCACACCCCGAGCCGCCACGCCAGCAGCGACCCGAGCAGCCCGCCGACGCCCAGGGCCACCACGAGCGGCACGCCGCCGCGCCGCCGCAGCAGGAAGACCACGACCGCGCTGAGCGCCCCGAACGCCAGCGCGAGCAGCGTGAACGTTCCGTCGACGCCGATCGCCTGCTCGCCCTCGGAGTCCTTGAGGTAGACGACCCAGCTGTCGTCGACCAGACCGCCGACCAGCGGCACACTCGGTGCCAGCTTCCACCACAGCACGCCCAGCAGCGCACCGGAGAGCGCGACCGCCACCACGGTCGCGGCGGCCTGCCGCACTTCGGTCAACATCCCGGGGCCGTCCTGTTCGCCGTAAGGGTCGTAAGGGGCGCCGGGCGCGGCCCCCAGCGCGTGCGCACCGACGGGCGGCGGCACCGGCCCGCCCCGGTACGACGGGCGTTCGTTCGGCGGCGGTGGCGGAGTCAAGGGTGCGGTCACCTCGCCATCGTGCCAAACCCGCCTGTGCGGCGCGTCACCGGACGGCGGCCCGGCGGTACGCCCAGGTGGCCACGGCCAGCGAGACCACACCTACCGCGGCGCACACCGCGAGGTCGCCGAGGACGAAGCCCCAGTCGGGCTCCCGGCCGAACGTGCGCGCGAAGGCCTCCACGCCGTACGTGGAAGGCAGCAGGTCCCGGGCCAGGCGGACCACCTGCGGCATCCGCTCGGGCGGCAGCACGCCCAGCAGCAGCGCCGCCGACATGCCGAGCTGGCCCAGCAGAGTGGCGAACTCGGGCCGGGGGGCGAGCAGCCCCAGCGCCGCGCCCAGTCCTGCGAGTGCGGCGCCCGCCAGCGGGATCACGGCCACCAGCACCCACAGATGGGTCATCGGCAGCCCGAACAGCAGGCAGCCGAAGACCGCCGTCACCACGGTCCCGGGCACGGTGAAGGACGCGTACGCGCCCGCCGCGCCCAGCACCACCGCCGCGGGCGGCACCGGCAGCGTCGCGTAGTGGTCGAGGCCGCCGCTCGCGCGCAGCTGGCCGAAGTACTGCGCGAGGAGGTTCAGCGCGACGAAGGCCACGACGAGCACTGCCGCCCCGGCGACCACGGCCCGCGCCTCGCCGCCGCCGTCCACGACGCCGCGCATCAGGACCATGATGCCGATCGACTGGAAGGTCGCCACGAACAGCAGAGGGATGCGCGCGACCCGCGCCCGGGACAGCTGCGCCCGGTACACGGCCACCAGGGCGGGCCACAGCCGCGCCCGGGGCCCCAGCTCGGCCGGGCCGGCCACGGGCTGCTCCTCGACGGCCAGGGCTGCGCCCGGCACGGCGTCGGCGGGTACCACACTCACGTCGTGCTGCTCCCCTTCGCTGGGGTCGTTCGAAGCGGTCGCCCTGAAGGGTACGGACGCGGCGGCCGGTGTTCTCACCACGCGCGTGTTCAAGCCCTCACCAGCCCCTGCCGTGCGGCGCCGCCCAGCGCCAGGTACACGTCCTCCAGGCTGGGCGTGGCCAGGATGAAGTCGTCCAGTGCGGCGAAGGCGGCGCCGCCGGTGACGGTGGCGACGACCGCGCGGGCCTCCTCGGGGGCGAGCCGCAGGGTCCAGCGGCGCCCCGACTCGACGGCGCGGTCGCGCAGGGCGGCGACCTCCGGGACGTTCAGCGGCGCGCTCTCGCGCCAGACCAGGTCGACGCGGACCTCTCCGGCAACCTTCTCCTTGAGCCCGGAGGGCGTGTCGCAGGCGATCACGCGTCCCCGGTCGAGGACGGCGACCCGGTCGAGGACTGTCTCGGCCTCGATGACGTTGTGGGTGACGAGCAGCACGGTGGTGCCGTGTCCGGCGCGCCGCCGGTCGACGGCCGACCACACGGCGCGCCGGGCCACCGGGTCCATGCCGGTGGTCGGCTCGTCCAGGACGAGCAGCGGGCGCGCGCCCACCAGGACGGCGGCGAAACAGGCGAGGCGGCGCTGGCCGCCGGAGAGCTTCTTGATCGGACGGGCGGCGAGGCCCGTCAGGCCCAGCTCCTCGAGGACGGCGTCCCGCTCGGCGCGCGCCCGCCGCACCTCCAGTCCGCGCAGCCGCCCGGTGGTCTCGGCGGCGAGCGACACGGTCAGCTCGTCCAGGGCGCTGGACTCCTGCCCCAGATAGGCGAGGATCCGCGCGGCCCGCTCCGGATGGCGCACGATGTCGTGCCCGAGGATCTCCACACTGCCGCTGTCGGGCCGCATCAGCCCGGTGAGCTGGCGCACGAGGGTGGACTTGCCGGCACCGTTCGGTCCGAGCAGCCCGAAGATCTCACCGCGGCGGATGTCCAGGGTCACGTCGTCGGTGGCCCGTACCTCGGGTGTGGCGGGAACACCGCGCCTGCCGCGCAGGGCCGGATAGGTCTTGGTCAGCGCGCGCACCGCACACACGGCATCGCCACCGGGCCGAGGTGCCTGTGCCGCGCGCGTACTCACAAGGCACGAGACTACGGGGTCGGTCCCCCGGCCCCGCTCCCGGGTCCGCCCATAAGTGTCGATTCAGCCGGAGCGGGCAGGGGGCGGGCAAGGTGGCGCGCCAAGGGCGTGCCGGCGGTGCCTCACTCCGCCGCGGGGGCGCGTTCGGTCGCCGTCCGCACGTCGATCTCCCGCCAGAACCCGGCCCGGATGGCGTACCGGTCGTGCTCGTCGATCTGGTCGTCCTTGTGCGCGAGCAGCCCGAAGCGGGCCGCGTAGCGCAGCAGCTCGCCGTCGACGCGGTGCGGGACGCGCGGGTACATCCCGGACAGTTTCTGCAGGTGGCCCTGGTCCCCGAGACGTTCCAGCCAGCGGCGGGCGAAGACCTGCCCGACCTCGTACGGGTCGCCGCCGACCGTGGTGATGTCCTCCTCGCGGTCGGCCCAGCGCTGCTCGGCCGTGGTGAGCTGGGCCAGGGTCGGCATGGAGGCGGCTTCGGACGGCTCGGCGGCGGTCCGGTCGACCCAGCCCTTGTCGGAGGACCAGCGCAGGGTGGCGCTCGTCGGCTGCTGCGGGGCGGGGTGGGCGCCGGGGGCGCGCAGGGCGGCGAGGTCCTTGGGGGTGGGGACGCCCTTGGCGGGCGGTACGCGCTCCTCGGCGCCGTTGCGCCCCGCGCCGGCCGTGGTGGGGTGCTCGGGCTCCTCGGCGGGCCGCTGGACGGCGGCGGGGAGGGCGGACTCGGGCAGCGGCGCGGAGAGGATCGCGGCGATCTCGGGCCGGGGCACGGGCGGCGGCGCGCAGACACCGCCGAGCTCCTTGGCGCGTACGGCCTTCGTGATCCACGTACGGTCGAGGACGCGTCGTTCGTCGGCCTCGGCGACCAGGTCCTCGGACTGGTTGTAGTCGCCGTCGGCGGCCTGCACGGCCCACAGGTGGACGGCGACGCCGTGTTCCTTGGCGGCCATCATGCCCGGCAGCAGGTCGCCGTCGCCGGTCACCAGGACGACGTCGGAGCAGGCGCGGTTGCGGGCCAGCTCGGTCAGTTCGGCGTGCATGGCGGCGTCCACGCCCTTCTGCGCCCAGCGTCCGTCACTGCGCGTGAGGGCGCCGAGCCGGACGGTGACCCGCGGCAGCACGCGCAACCGCCGGTGTTCGGGCTGCGGGACGCGGTCGGGGGCGCCGTCGAACCAGTAGATGCGCAGCAGGGGCTGCTGCGTGTCGGACTCGGCGCGGTCGCGCAACCCCTGGATGAGGGCGGCGTGATCGACGGTGATGCGCGAACGTGAGGGCTCTCCGGCCAGGAGACTCGCGGCGGCCCCCAGCAGATACCCGGCGTCCACCAGGACGATGCAGCGGTCCACGCGATCCACCCTCTTTCCGGGAGGTTTGCTTCGGGCTTGCTTCGAGTCTGCCCGACCACGCAGAGGTTAACGGCCCGAACTCGATCTTCGGCGTGGCGTTTCGGCGCCCCGCGGCCCGTCGGACCGCGTCACGGACGGTAATTGCTCGATATGCGTTCTTTGTCGGCCTATGTGAATCTGACATCGGTCCTGGTCCCCAGATCCCCCTCAGGAGGCAGATCACCATGGCCAAGAACAAGAACAACCGTGATCGTAAGCAGCCCCAGGCCGAGCGCTCCCCGCAGGCCGCCGAGTCGGCGGTGCTGGACCGCGAGGAGCAGCACTCCCCGCAGCTGACGACGCCCGGCGACGCGGCATCCCGCAAGCGGCAGAAGCGCTTCGGCCACAACTGACATCCGCGCACCGGGCCGTCGCGGCCCGCGCGGACGCGAGGGGCGCACCCGGCAACCGGTGCGCCCCTCGTGCGTTCCGCGATCCGGAGGTTCCGCTCAGCCCGCCAGGCAGGACGGCCCGAGCAGCACCTTCAGGTCGCCGAACAGGGCCGGGTCGGGCTTCACCCGGTGCCGGTCCAGGCGCAGCACCGTCGTCCTCGTCGGCCCCTGGAGCCTGATCCGCACCTCGCTGTCGCCCCGGTGGTGGGTGAGGATCTCACCGAGCCTGCTGACCATCGGCGGGGTGACGCGGGTCGCCGGGATGGTGAGGACGACGGGCGCGTTGGCGCCCGCGTTGGACAGGTCGGGAATCATCAGCTCCATCGCGACCAGCCGGGGCACGTCCTCCCGCTTGTCGAGGCGCCCCTTGACGAACACCACGGCGTCCTCGACCAGTTGCGTGGACACCAGCTGGTACGTCGCCGGGAAGAACATGCACTCAAGGGAGCCGGCGAGGTCCTCGACGGTGGCGATGGCCCAGGCGTTGCCCTGCTTGGTCATCTTGCGCTGGAGTCCCGAGATGATGCCGCCGATGGTGACGACCGCGCCGTCGCCGAAGTCACCGCCGGTGAGCTGGGAGATCCCCGCGTCGGCCTTGTCCGACAGCACGTGTTCCAGGCCGAAGAGCGGGTGGTCGGAGACGTAGAGACCGAGCATCTCCCGCTCCTGGGCGAGGAGATAGGTCTTGTCCCACTCGTCCTCGCCGAAGACGACGTCGAGTCCGAAGCCGGGCTCGTCGCTCTGCTCCTCGCCCATGCCGCCGAAGAGGTCGAACTGCCCCTCGGCCTCCTTGCGCTTGACCGCGACCACGTTGTCGATCATCGGTTCGTACTGCGCGGTGAGGCCCTTGCGGGTGTGCCCCATCTCGTCGAAGGCACCGGCCTTGATCAGCGACTCCGTCGTCCGCTTGTTGCAGACGACCGCCTCCACCTTGTCCAGGTAGTCGGGGAAGGACGCGTACTTCCCCTTGGCCTTGCGGCACTTGATGATCGACTCGACGACGTTGGTGCCGACGTTGCGGACGGCGGAGAGGCCGAAGAGGATCACGTCGTCGCCCTGCGCGGCGAAGTTCGACATGGACTCGTTGACGTTGGGCGGCAGCACCTTGATGCCCATCCGCCGGCACTCGTTCAGGTAGACGGCCGACTTGTCCTTGTCGTCCTTGACCGAGGTGAGCAGGGCGGCCATGTACTCGGCCGGGTAGTTCGCCTTCAGGTATCCGGTCCAGTACGAGACCAGCCCGTACGCGGCCGAGTGCGCCTTGTTGAAGGCGTAGCCGGCGAAGGGGACCAGCACGTCCCACAGGGCCTGGATGGCCTCGTCGCTGTAGCCGTTCTTCCTGGCCCCGGCCTGGAAGAGGACGAAGTTCTTCGCCAGTTCGTCGGGCTTCTTCTTGCCCATCACGCGGCGCAGGATGTCGGCCTCGCCGAGCGAGTAGCCCGCGATGATCTGGGCGGCCTTCTGCACCTGCTCCTGGTAGACGATCAGGCCGTGGGTGACCGCGAGGACCTCCTGGAGGGGCTCCTCCAGCTCCTTGTGGATCGGGGTGATCTCCTGCAGGCCGTTCTTGCGCAGCGCGTAGTTGGTGTGCGAGTCCATGCCCATGGGGCCGGGGCGGTAGAGCGCGGAGACGGCGGAGATGTCCTCGAAGTTGTCGGGCTTCATCAGCCGCAGCAGGGAGCGCATCGGCCCGCCGTCGAACTGGAAGACGCCGAGCGTGTCGCCGCGCTGCAGCAGTTCGAAGGTCGTGGGGTCGTCCAGCGGCAGCGACAGCAGGTCGAGGTCGACGCCCTTGTTGGACTTCACCATCTTGACGGCGTCGTCCATGATCGTGAGGTTGCGCAGGCCGAGGAAGTCCATCTTCAGCAGGCCCAGCGACTCGCACTGCGGGTAGTCCCACTGCGTGATGGTCACGCCGTCGGTGTGCCGCACCCAGATCGGGGCGTGGTCGACGATGGGCTCGCTGGACATGATCACGCCGGCGGCGTGCACGCCCATCTGCCTCACCAGGCCCTCGACGCCCTTGGCGGTGTCGATGACCTTCTTCACGTCCGGCTCGTTCTCGTACATCGCGCGGATCTCGCCGGCCTCGCTGTAGCGCGGGTGCGTGGGGTCCGTGATGCCGTTGAGGTCGATGCCCTTGCCGAGGACGTCGGCGGGCATGGCCTTGGTCAGCCGGTCGCCCATCGCGTACGGGTAGCCCAGCACGCGCGCGGAGTCCTTGATGGCGTTCTTCGCCTTGATCTTGCCGTAGGTGCCGATCATGGCGACCTTGTCGGCGCCGTACTTCTCGGTCACGTACCTGATCACCTCGACGCGCCTGCGCTCGTCGAAGTCGATGTCGACGTCGGGCATGGAGACGCGCTCGGGGTTGAGGAACCGCTCGAAGATCAGGCCGTGCGGGATGGGGTCGAGGTCGGTGATGCCCATCGCGTACGCCACGATCGAACCGGCCGCGGAGCCTCGGCCGGGACCGACCGCGATGCCCTGGTTCTTGGCCCACATGATGAAGTCGGCGACCACCAGGAAGTAGCCCGGGAACCCCATCTGGATGATGACGTCCATCTCGTACTCGGCCTGCCTCTGCCGGTCCTCGGGGACACCGCCGGGGAAGCGGCGCGCCATGCCGCGCCGGACCTCCTCCTGGAACCAGGTGACCTCGGTGAAGCCGTCGGGGATGTCGAACCTCGGCATGAGGTCGCGCTTCTCGAACATGCCGGTGGTGTCGATCATCTCGGCGATCAGGCGCGTGTTGGCGCAGCCCTCCTGCCAGGCGTCGGAGGAGTCGATGGCGTACATCTCGTCCGTGGACTTCAGGTAGTAGCCGGTGCCGTCGAAGCGGAAGCGGTCCGGGTCGGAGAGGTTCTTGCCGGTCTGGATGCACAGCAGGGCGTCGTGGGCGGTCGCCTCGTGCGCGTAGGTGTAGTGCGAGTCGTTGGTGACCAGCGGCGGGATGCCGAGCTTCCGGCCGACCTCCAGGAGGCCGTCGCGGACCCGGTGCTCGATGTCGATGCCGTGGTCCATCAGCTCCAGGAAGTACCGGTCCTTGCCGAAGATGTCCTGGTAGTCGGCGGCCGCCTTCAGGGCCTCGTCGAAGTGGCCCAGACGCAGCCGGGTCTGCACCTCGCCGGAGGGGCAGCCGGTGGACGCCACGATCCCCTCGGACCACTGGCTGATGGTCTCCTTGTCCATCCGGGGCCACTTCTGCAGCCAGCCCTCGGCGTACGCGTCGGAGGAGAGGCGGAAGAGGTTGTGCAGGCCGGTGCTGTCGGTCGCCCACATGGTCTTGTGGGTGTAGCCACCCGAGCCGGAGACGTCGTCCCGCTTCTGGTGCGGCTGGCCCCACTGGATCTTCCGCTTGTTGCGGCGGGACTCGGGGGCGACGTACGCCTCGATCCCGATGATCGGCGTGACTCCGGCCTGCTTCGCGGAGTGGAAGAAGTCGTACGCCCCGTGCAGATTGCCGTGGTCGGACATGGCGATGTGCGTCATGTCCATCTCGTTGCAGGCGTTGAACATGTCCTTGAGCCGCGCGGCACCGTCCAGCAGCGAGTACTGGGTGTGGACGTGCAGGTGCGTGAACGGCGGCTTGGACACGTGCGGCCTCCTGGGAGAACTGCGGGGCGACTGGCTGCGGTCAGTCCGGGGTCAGCGTCGAAGTCTATGCCTCGCCACTGACACTCCGAGGCCCACCACGCGTACCTTCTGGGGCGGGCACTCCCGCACCCCTTCGCACGTTGGCCCGAGTGGAGATCCGCTCCAGTCGTCAGGCACCACCCGCACCAGGAGGCACCAGGCATGTCGGTCCCGCAGCTCAACGAGGAGCACCGCGGCGAGGAGATCCTCGCCGTCTTCGACACCGCCTTCGGCCGGCTGCTGGCCGCGGATCCCGCGGCGTTCCGCGTGAAGTTCCGCAAGATGGCGGCCTCGGCCTTCGCGTTCTACCGCGGCACCGCCGGCCTCTTTTACCGCGATCTGACCGAGGACCCGGAGTTCGGTGATCAGCCCGGCGGCGCGTACCTGGACGAGCGGACCTCCCGGGTGTGGATCCACGGCGACCTCCACGCGGAGAACTTCGGCACGTACATGGACTCCACCGGCCGGCTGATCTTCAACGTCAACGACTTCGACGAGGCGTACGTCGGCCCCTTCACCTGGGACCTCAAGCGCTTCGCCGCCTCCGTCGCGCTGATCGGGTACGCGAAGGCGCTCAGCGACGAGCAGATCACCGAGCTGGTGGGGGTGTACGCGGGCGCGTACCGCGAGCGGATCCACGCGCTGGCCACCGGCGCCAAGAGCGACGAGGTGCCGCCCTTCACGCTGGACACCGCGGAGGGCCCGCTGCTGGGCGCGCTGCGGGTCGCCCGCTCGCTGACCCGCTTCGGGCTGCTCGACTCGATGACCGAGATCCGTGACTTCGAGCGCCGCTTCGCCCCCGGCGGCGGCTCCGTCGAGCTGGACGCCGCCACGCGCTACAAGGTGCTCGCGGCCTTCGACGGCTACCTGGAGACGCTCCCCGAGTCCTCCCTGGCCCGTCCGGACTCCTACCGCGTGAAGGACGTCGTCGGCCGCCGGGGCATCGGCATCGGCTCGGCCGGTCTGCCCTCGTACAACATCCTGCTGGAGGGCAACAGCGACGCCCTGGAGAACGACGTCGTGATCTACATCAAGCAGGCCCAGACCCCGGCGGTCTCCCGGCACGTCACCGACCAGGCGATCCGGGACTACTTCCAGCACGAGGGCCACCGCACGGTGATCTCCCAGCGCGCCCTCCAGGCGCACGCCGACCCGTGGCTGGGCTGGACCGAGCTGGACGGCGCCGGGCAGCTGGTCGCCGAGGTCTCGCCGTACGCCGTCGACCTGGACTGGGACGACATCGACGACCCCGAGGAGATCGCCGAGGTCGTCGCCGACCTGGGCCGGGCCACCGCCACCATGCACGCGGCGGCCGACGACCAGTCCGGGGAGTCCCTGGTGCCGTTCTCCACCGAGCGGGCCATCGACGCGGCGATCGCGGCCGACGAGGAGGGCTTCGCGCCCCTGCTGGTCGACTTCGCGCACCGGTACGGCGCACGCGCGCGTGCCGATCACCAGACCTTCGTCGACCTGTTCCGCAACGGCCGGATTCCGGGCCTGTAGCGGTCGGCTCCCACCGTCGGCATTCTCACAGGAACCTTTTAGGGGTCCCTTACCGGACCCCGTGACACACTCTTCTACTGCTATGGACATATCCGGGACCACGCTCAGAGCCGTCCGCGCGGCGCTGTTCACGGCACTCGCCGTGACCCTCAGCACCGCGTCGCACGTGCTGCTGTCCGGGGTGCCGCTGCCGCTGAGCACGGTGGCCGCGGTCGCCGCCGCCGTGTTCCTGATCGCGTACGCCCTGGCCGGGCGCCGCGAGCGCGGCTTCGGGCGGATCGCCGCCCTGCTGATCCCGCTGGAGCTGGCCGCCGACACGGTCTTCACCACCGGCCAGCACGTCTGCTACGGCCGGGCGGGCGGCCCGGTCGCGGGCCCGCTGCGCTCCGTCGGCTTCGACGTGCTGTGCGGCGACGGGACCGGCATCCACGCCGGCGTGACCGCGCCGCTGACCCGGGTGACGGGGGCCGAGACCGACCGGATGGCGTCCGTGCTGGCCCAGGCCGATCCGGGCACCGCCTGGCTGCTGCTGGCCGCGCACGTCGGGGTCGGGCTGCTCGCGGCGGCCTGGCTGCGGCGCGGCGAGCGGGCGCTGGCCCAGCTGCTCGGCGCGGTGGCCGCGACCACCTTCCGACCGCTGCTGCTGGCCGTCGCGGCCGTGGGCGTGCGCCGCGCCCCGGCGGTGCGCCGCCCGGCGCTTCCGGCCCGCCGCACCGCGGGCGCCCGCGAGCGGATCCTCACGCACTCCCTCGGACGCCGCGGACCGCCCTGCCCGGTGGTCGCCCTCGGGTGACCCGTCACCGAGCGGCACCGAGCACGGCAGTCCCCCATACGTACGTCCGCACCCCCGTGTGCGCGTCCCCGGAGAGATCATCATGAGCAAGCGGAACAGTCAGACGGCGAAGACGGCGGCCCGTGAGCGCCTGCGCCAGGAGCGCGAGCGCCAGGCCAAGCGCGACAAGGCCAGGCGGCAGGTCATCGTCGTCGCCTCCATCGTCGGCGTTCTGGCGGCGGCCGGCGGCATCGGCTACGCGATCACCCAGGCCAACAAGCCCTCGGGCTGGGAGGCCGCGAGGAAGAGCCGGCTCGTGAAGCCGGCCAACACCTCGGGCGAGAACGGCACGACGGTCGTCATCGGCAAGGACAGCGCCGAGAAGACCCTCGTCATGTACGAGGACCCGCGCTGCCCGGCATGCGCGCAGTTCGAACAGACCCTCGGCTCGACAGTCCACAAGGACGTCGAGGACGGCAAGTACAAGCTTCAGTACGTCGGCGCGACCTTCATCGACGACAACATCCCCGGGGAAGGCTCCAAGAACGCCCTGAGCGCGATGGGCGCTGCCCTGGACGTGAGCCCCGAAGCGTTCCTGGACTTCAAGACGGCGCTCTACTCGACGAAGTACCACCCCACGGAGACCGACGACAAGTTCAAGAACGACGACTACCTGATCGAGGTGGCGGACACGGTCGACGCCCTGAAGGGCAACAAGGCGTTCCAGAAGGCCGTGAAGGACGGCACCTACGACAAGTGGGCGCTGCTGATGGACGACAAGTTCGACGCGGACGGCAAGAAGTACGACTTCGGCGGTACGCCGACGCTGCTCATGGACGGCGAGAAGGTCACGGGGAGCGACGGCAAGAGCGCACCCGGGACCGTTGAGGACTACACGAAGGCGATCGACGCGGCGCTGAAGGGCTGAGAAGACCGAGGACGCGCGCTCCCAGGAGGACGTGTCCCCTCAGGAAGGAGGCTGCTGAGGGGACACGGTGGCCCCACTGCGGCGCTCGCGGGTTCCTGGTCGAGGCGCGGGTACTTGCCGTGACGCCGGGTGCGCGCCGACGCGGCCTGCGCCGGACGGTCGCCGTGCTGTCGGAGGACGGACGGGCCCGGCGTCTGCGTCGCAGTGCCACCGGCAGGAGCGGGCGGTGCGGTTCGGACCGCGGTACGAGCGAGCCGTCCGGTCTCCGGGGCACACGGGTGAGACGGAGCCGGCACGGCGGGGCGCCGACGACGGACCCCGTCCGGGGGGAACGGCCGGGACGCGCGGGATCGGGCTCCCGCCGCGCCGTCCGCGCGCTTGCGTGGTTCAGGGCACGACGACGGCGAGCTGCCACGAAGAGCCGGTGAACTTTTGCCCGTTCGCCTGCTCCGCGGTCGTACCCATCAGTAATCTGATCGTCCGTGACCAGTCGACACAGATCCCCAGAGAGCACCCGCCCGGCCGACCCCCGCGCCCCGAGCCGCCGTACGGTCGTCAAGGCCGCGGCGGCCGGCGCCGTGCTGGCCGCCCCGCTCGCCGCCGCCCCGCCCGCCGGCGCGGCCGACCCGGCCCCCGCCTTCCTCCACGGCGTCGCCTCCGGCGACCCCCTGCCCGACGGCATCCTGCTGTGGACCCGGGTGACGCCGGTGCCCGAGGCCATACCCGGCTCCGGGGCCGGCCCGGACACCGAGGTGAGCTGGATCCTCGCCACGGACACGGCGCTCACGAACATCGTCGCCAAGGGCTCCGTCACCGCGACGGCCGACGCGGACCACACCGTCAAGGCGGACGTCCGGGGTCTCGCCCCCGCCACGGACTACTGGTACCGCTTCTCCGCGGGCCCCACCGACTCACCCGTCGCCCGCACCCGCACCGCCCCCGCGGCCGACGCGGCCGTCACGGGCCTGCGCTTCGGCGTCGTCTCCTGCGCCAACTGGGAGGCCGGGTACTTCTCCCCGTACCGCCACCTCGCGGCCCGCGGCGACCTGGACGCCTGGCTGCACCTGGGCGACTACATCTACGAGTACGGCACCGGCGAGTACGGCACCCGCGACACCGTCGTACGGCCGCACGCGCCGGCCCACGAGATCCTCACCCTCGCCGACTACCGGATACGGCACGGCCGTTACAAGACCGACCCCGACCTGCGGGCGCTGCACGCCACGGCGCCGGTGGTGGCGATCTGGGACGACCACGAGATCGCCAACGACGCCTGGTCCGGGGGCGCCGAGAACCACACCGAGGGCACCGAGGGGAGCTGGGCAGCACGTCAGAGCGCCGCCAAGCGGGCCTACTTCGAGTGGATGCCGGTGCGGCCGGCGATCGCCGGCACCACCTACCGGCGGCTGCGGTTCGGCAAGCTCGTCGACCTGTCGCTGCTCGACCTGCGCTCCTTCCGTTCGCAGCAGGTGGCGCTCGGCGAGGGCGAGGTCGACGACCCGGACCGCACCGTCACCGGCCGCGCCCAGCTCGACTGGCTCAAGGCGGGCCTCAAGGCCTCCGACGCCACCTGGCGGCTGGTCGGCAACCCGGTGATGATCTCGCCGTTCGCGGTCGGCTCGCTCCCCGCCGCGCTGCTCGGGCCGCTCGCCGAGCTGCTCGGGCTGCCGAAGGAGGGCCTCGCCCTCAACACCGACCAGTGGGACGGCTACACCGACGACCGCCGCGAACTGCTGGCCCACCTGCGCGCGAACGCGGTCCGCAACACGGTGTTCCTCACCGGCGACATCCACATGGCGTGGGCCAACGACGTGCCGTACAACGCCGGCACGTACCCGCTGTCCGCCTCGGCGGCCACGGAGTTCGTCGTCACCTCGGTGACCTCCGACAACCTCGACGACATCGTGAAGGTCCCCGAGGGCACCGTCTCGGCGATCGCGGCACCGGTCGTCCGGGCCGCGAACCGGCACGTCCACTGGGTCGACACCGACCGGCACGGCTACGGCGTGCTGGACGTCACCGCGGACCGGGCCCAGATGGACTACTACGTCGTCTCCGACCGCACCGACCCGGGCGCCACGTCCTCCTGGGCCCGCTCCTACCGCACGCGCAGCGGCACCCAGCGCGTCGAGCGCGTCTACGCGCCGGTCTGAGGGGTCTGGGCGTCCCCCAGCGATTCGAGGAAGCCGAGCGCCACCCGCCAGGTGGCCTCGGCCGCCTCCGCGTCGTAGTCCGGCAGCTCGGGGTCGGTGTAGAGGTGGCCGGCCCCCGCGTATCTGTGCACCTCCACGTCGGCCCCGATCCGGCCCATCTGGAGATACCAGGCGCTGAGCCAGTCGTCCGTCTCGAAGGGGTCGGGCTCGGCCACGTGCAGCTGGACCGGCAGGTCGTCGACCGAGGCGTTGGGCGCGAGGTCGGAGGTGCCGTGCAGGAGCAGCAGTCCGCGCGCCCGGTGGTCGCCGAGGGCGAGGGTCTGGGCGATGGAGGCGCCGAGCGAGAACCCGGCGTACACCAGTCCCCGCTCGGAATACGGGGCGGCGGCCAGCACGGCCCGCTTCAGCAGCTCCTCCCGGCCGATCCCGTCCTGATGGGCCATGCCCTCCTCGACCGTGTCGAAGGTGCGGCCCTCATAGAGGTCCGGGGTCCACACCTGGTGCCCGGCGTGGCGCAGCCGGTCGGCGGCCTGCCGCACCGCGGGCCTCGGGCCGAGGGTCGAGTGAAAGAGCACGATGTTCATGAGGCCATGGTGCCAGCCGGGTGTGACGACGCGGCACGCGGCGATACCCGGGGCAGGACATAAGTCACAGGTTCACCGCGTGGCCTTGGCGGTTAGGTTCGAGGGCATGGAGACCGTACTCCGCCCGCTGATCATGGTCGGCGGCTCCGTCCTGTTGACCCTGGTCATCGGCTGGGCCACCGACCTGTTGCTGCGCAAGGCCGACGGAAGGCACCCCGAGACACCTCTCTGGGAGCTGCTGCGCCGTGCCCGCATCCCCTACCAGCTCCTCCTGTGCTCGGCTCTGCTGAGAGGGTCCTACATCGAGGCGGAGGTCTTCCCCCAGCACCGGGAGGGGGTCGGCCGGACGCTGACCCTGGTGCTGATCGGCTCGGCGTCCTGGATGGTGATCCGGATCGCCGCGGCCGTCGTCGAGACGTCCTACTCCCGTTACGCGCACGTCCACGCCGAGCGGAATCCGGCCCGGGTACGGCGGGTGCGGACCCAGGTGTCGTTGATCATGAGGGTGGTCACGGCGATCGTCGGCGTCGTCGCCGTGTCGTCGATGCTGCTGACGTTCCCGGCGATGCGCGCGGCGGGCGCCTCGCTGCTGGCCTCGGCCGGCATCATCGGCATCGTCGCCGGTGTGGCCGCCCAGTCCACCCTGGGCAACCTGTTCGCCGGGTTCCAGATCGCCTTCGGCGACATGGTGCGCATGGGCGACACGGTCGTGGTGGACGGTGAGTGGGGCGCCGTCGAGGAGATCACGCTGACGTACCTGACGGTGCGCACCTGGGACGAGCGCCGGATCACGATGCCGGTGTCGTACTTCACCTCGAAGCCGTTCGAGAACTGGTCGCGCGGCAGCGCGCAGATGACCGGGACCGTCTTCTGGCACCTGGACCACACGGCGCCGCTCGACGCGATGCGGGAGCGGCTGCGCGACCTGCTGCGCCAGTGCCCGGCCTGGGACGGGCGCAGCTACAACCTGACCGTCACGGACACCACCCCGAACACCATGCAGGTGCGGGCCCTGGTGACGGCGAAGGACGCGGACGACATCTGGACGGTGCGGGTCGCGGTCCGCGAGGGGATGATCCGCTTCCTCGCCGAGGAGCACCCGTACGCGCTGCCGCGGGTCAACACCGCGGAGGCGGCCCCGCGCCCGGCCCGCGACGGCTTCCCGCGTGCCCGCCGCTCCCCCGACGGGGAGGCCCGCCGTTTCCCGGGGCGGCCGACGAAGAGCCTGTGAACGCCGGTCCGCACGGGCCGGGGGCCGTCAACGTCCCCGGCCTCATCGCAGACTGCGTACGTCCAGGTGGCGCAGGACCCGGTCCACGATCTCCGGGTCGGCGCCGGGCTCGCTTCGGGCGGCCAGCACCTCGTGCCGCGCGGCGCTCAGCATCTCGCCCTGGATGCGCCGGACCCGCTTGATCCGCCGCGCCCGCTGCTCCTGCGCCTCCCGCCGTTCCTCGTCCCCGAGGTCAGGGCTGATGCGTACGCCGATGTCGTGGGCGCGCCGCAGCATCTGCTCGGACAGCTCCTCCGGCAGTTCCTCCACCGTCTCGATCTCCTTCAGGCGCTGCTTGGCCGCCCTGGCCGCCCGCATCGCCAGGTCCCTCTCGTACGCCTGCTCCCGCTCGGTGTCAGCCCGTACCCCGAGCCGGCCCACCAGCCAGGGCAGCGTCAGGCCCTGCAGCAGAAGTGTGCCCATGATCACCCCGAACGCGATGAAGACGATCTCCTCCCGGTTGGGGAAGGCGGCTCCGTTCTCCGTCTCCAGCGGGATCGCCAGGGCCAGCGCGGCCGACGCCACACCCCGCATCCCCGCCCACCACATGACCACGGTCTCCCGCCAGCTCGTCGGGATGTCCTCGTCCTGGTCGCGCCTGGCGTGCAGCCGCCGGGTCAGCCAAGTGGCCGGCAGCAGGTACAGGAGCCGGACCAGGACGACCACGACGGTGATCACCGCGGCCCAGCCGAGCAGGTCCGTCCATCGGCCGGAGGCCGTGCGGATGGCATTGTGCAGTTCCAGGCCGATCAGCCCGAAGGCCACCCCGGTGACGAGGGTGTCGACCACGTCCCAGACGGTGTGGCCGCCGAGCCGGGTCACCACGTCGTCGGCGTCCGAGGCGTACTCGGCGAGGAACATCGCCGTGGTGAGCACGGCGAGCACACCCGACCCGTGCAGTTCGTCGGCCGCGACGTAGCTCACGAACGGCACCAGCAGGGTCAGCCCGATCTGCAGCGTCGGGTCCCCCAGGACGGTCAGGAGCTTGTTGGAGCCCCAGCCCAGCGCGACCCCGATCGCCACGGCGACGACGGCGGACAGCACCAGGTCGAGCCCGGCCCGCCACGGCGAGAAGGAACCGCCGACCGCCGCGGCGATCGCCACGTGGTAGAGGACGATGGCCGTCACGTCGTTGAACAGTCCCTCGCCCTCCAGGATGGACACCAGGCGGCGCGGCAGCCCCAGTTGCCCGGCGACGGCGGTCGCGGCGACCGGATCGGGCGGCGCCACCAGCGCGCCGAGGGCGAAGGCGGCGGCGACCGGCAGCCCCGGGACGATCGCGTGGGCCACGGAGGCCACGCAGACCATGGTGACGAAGACCAGCGCGACGGCCAGCAGGAAGATCGGGCGTTTGTTGGCCGCGAACTGCCGCCAGGACGTGCGCCGCACCGCCGCGTACAGCAGGGGCGGGAGCAGCGCGGGAAGGATCAGCTCGGGCGGGATGTCGACGTTGGGCACGAAGTCGAGCAGGGCCAGGACGATGCCGAGCAGCGTCATCAGCACCGGCGCCGGCAGCCCGAGCCGGACACCGACGGGGACGCTCAGCAGGGCCCCGAGCAACAGCATGAACAACAGGGCCAGCTGATCCACGGTCACCGCTCCGTTGGGGTCGGTCTCGGCATACTCACGGCGGACCCCAAGCCTGCCACGCCACCGGCCCCACCAGCCGGTTCGGCGCCCCCGGCTACAGGGTGCGCCGCATCGCGCGGTGGGGGATCCCCGCGTCCGGGAACTCGGGTCCGTACGCCTGGTACCCCAGCCGCTCGTAGAAGCCCAGGGCGTGGGTCTGCGCGCGCAGGTCCACCGCGGTGAGCCCACGCGCGCGTGCCGCGTCCTCCACGGCGCGCACCAGCGCGGCCCCGACGCCCAGTCCGCGGGCCCCCGCGGTCACCGCGAGCCGGCCCAGGGAACCGACGGACGGGTCGCCGTCGCCGTTCTTCGCGGCGCCCGCCTCGCCGTGCAGCAGCCGGCCGGTGCCGAGCGGCACGCCGTCCTCCCGGACCGCGAGGACGTGCACGGCGCCCGCGTCGTGGGCGTCGTACTCGATGTCCTCGGGGACGTTCTGCTCGGCGACGAACACGTCCTTGCGCACCGCGAAGCAGGCCTCCCGGTCGGCGGGGTCCTCGGCGACGCGCACCTCGTAGGCCGGTGCCCCGGCCGGGGCGCTCATCCGTAGGTCTCCTCGCGGACCAGGTCGAGGGCCTGCTGGAGGTCCTCGGGGTAGTCGCTGGCGTACTCGGCCCACCGGCCGTCGCCGGGGTGCTCGAAGCCGAGCCGCACGGCGTGCAGCCACTGGCGGGTGAGGCGCAGCCGCTTGGCGAGGGTGGGGTCCGCGCCGTAGGTCAGGTCGCCGACGCAGGGGTGGCGGTGGGCGGCCATGTGGACGCGGATCTGGTGGGTGCGGCCGGTCTCCAGCTTCACGTCGAGCAGGGAGGCGGCGCGGAAGGCCTCGATGAGGTCGTAGTGCGTGACGGAGGGCTTGCCCTCGGCGGTGACGGCCCACTTGTAGTCGTGCTGCGGGTGGCGGCCGATGGGGGCGTCGATGGTGCCGCTGGTCGGGTCGGGGTGGCCCTGCACGAGCGTGTGGTAGCGCTTGTCGACCGTGCGCTCCCTGAACTGGCGCTTGAGCGAGGTGTACGCGCGCTCCGACTTGGCCACCACCATCAGTCCGGAGGTGCCGACGTCGAGACGGTGCACGATGCCCTGGCGCTCGGCGGCGCCGGAGGTGGAGACGCGGTACCCGGCGGCGGCCAGGCCACCGATGACGGTCGGGCCGTTCCAGCCCGGGGAGGGGTGGGCGGCGACGCCGACCGGCTTGACGATCACGACCACGTCCTCGTCGTCGTGCACGATCTCCATGCCGTCGACGGGCTCGGCGACCACCTGCACGGGCGCGGGCGCGGGCGGCATCTCGACCTCGAGCCAGGCGCCGCCGTGCACCCGCTCGGACTTGCCGACCACCGATCCGTCGACCTGCACCTTGCCCGCCGCGGCGAGTTCCGCGGCCTTGGTACGGGAGAAGCCGAACATGCGGGAGATGGCGGCGTCGACGCGCTCGCCCTCCAGGCCGTCGGGCACGGGCAGGGTACGGATCTCGGGAAGCGTGCTCACCCGTCGAGTATGCCGGACGGCTCGGACACTCCCGAACACGCGCTCAGTCCCGTGGACGGCCAGGCCCCGTGGACGGCCGGCTCCTGTGGACGGTCAGTGCCCGTGGACGGCCAGTGGACGGTCAGTCCTTGTGGACGGTCCCGTCCGGGTCCAGACCGCGGAAGGAGAGGATCACGATCAGGATGCCGCCGCAGACGATCGCCGAGTCGGCGAGGTTGAAGACGGCGAAGTGCTTGGGCGCGATGAAGTCAACGACCGCGCCCTCGAAGACGCCGGGCGAGCGGAAGATCCGGTCGGTGAGGTTGCCGAGGGCACCGCCGAGCAGCAGGCCGAGCGCGATCGCCCACGGCAGGCTGTGCAGCTTGCGCGCGAGACGGGCGATCACGACGATCACGGCCGCCGCGATCACGGTGAAGATGATCGTGAAGGCCTCGCCGAAGCCGAAGGCCGCGCCCGCGTTGCGGATCGCCGCGAACCTCAGCCAGTCCCCGACGATCTCGATCGGCTCGTGGTGTTCCAGCTTGGCGACCACGATCATCTTGCTGACCAGGTCGAGAAGGTAGGCGAACACGGCGACCGCGAACAGCACGGCGACCCGGCGTTCGCCCCGAGGGCGCTGCGAAGCCTGCTCCTGCTCGGCGTCGGGCCGCTCCTGCCCGTCCCCCGCCGTGTCCGGAGTCTCCGGAGTACCGATGATGCGCTCCGCCTCTGCCACGTGAGTCCCTCAGCCTAGGTCCTTGACTGAGGACGAGGGTACGTCACGCCTACCGTCCCGGCTGCTGCTCAGTACCGGCGCTCCTGCTTCTGCTTGCACTCGACGCACAGGGTGGCCCGCGGGAAGGCCTGCATGCGCGCCTTGCCGATGGGGTTGCCGCAGTTCTCGCACAGGCCGTAGGTGCCCGCGTCCAGGCGGTCCAGGGCACGCTCGGTCTGGGTGAGCACCTCGCGCGCGGTGGCGGCCAGCGCGAGTTCGTGCTCGCGCGTGATGTTCTTGCTGCCGGTGTCCGCCTCGTCGTCGCCCGCACCGTCGCCGGAATCCCGCATCATGCCCTGCAGAGACCGCTCGGAGGCGTCGATCTCGGTGCGCAGGCGGTCGGCCTCGGACTGCAGCTCGCCGCGCGCCTCCTCGGCCTCCTGCGGGGTCCAGGGTTCCTCGCCGGGGCGCACCGCGAGGTCGCCGGGGTCCGCGGCGACGCCGCGGGCCTTGGGAACAGCGGTCTTGGCCGCCGTGGCCGTGCCAGGAGTGTTCTTCGCAACCACCGTCGTGGCTCCCGTCTGCTCCGCGGCCTCGGCCGCGCCCACTTTCTTCGCCGTGCTCTTCTTGGCCGTGCTCTTCTTGGCCGCGGTCCTCTTCGCTGCGGCCCTCTTCGCCGGACCCTTCTCGGCCGCGGTTTCCTTCGCTGCGGTTTCCTTCGCTGCGGTCTTCTTCGCTGCGGTCTTCTTCACCGGGTCCCGTTCCGTGGTGCTCTCCTCGGCGGCACCCTGCTTCGCGGCCGTCGTCTTCTTCTTCGCCACCATGGCCGCGGCCCCTTCACATATTGTGATCTTGCGCGCGAATCATGCTGGGACGATAAATCGACTCCGGTCCCGCGGCAACGGGGCACGCCGCCCGATTCGCCCGCCCACCGTGCGCCACGCGGCGAGCATGCATGCGTTGTGCCCAGCTCCCCGCCCGGTAATCCGCCGGAACGGCCTCCGGCCGGGGCCGCCGGTGACCGGATGCCCGCCGGTGGCATTCGGGTCACACACGGCCGTACGCCGTCCCGCTCCCCCCGACGCCGAAACCGGTCGGCCGCTGTCCGCTCGGCGCCGTACACTGGGCGGAGCGAAAAGCGTGGATGGGGACGAGTAGCGGCGTCAGCAGCCCAGAGCGACCCGGGGACGGTGTGAGCCCGGGGGCGAGCGCGACGTGAAGATCACCCCGGAGCCGCCGGAGGAAAGCCCCGCAGCACCGTGGGGGCGAGTAGAACCGGCTCGCGACCCCAATGAGGGGGCTCACCGGAGCACACGACGCGCCGGCGGGCCAAGGAGGGTGGTACCGCGGGAGCGCAGCTCTCGTCCCTCCGACGGAAGGCAGCACGTCCGCCGGAGGAAGCTCGTTGAATACGCAGCCGCAGTACCGCCAGGTGCCCGCCCAGGTCGACCTGCCCGCGCTCGAACACGCGGTGCTCGACTTCTGGCGCGAGCAGAAGATCTTCGCCAAGAGTCTGGAGCAGTCCGAGGGCCGCCCCGAGTGGGTGTTCTACGAGGGCCCGCCCACCGCCAACGGCATGCCAGGCGCCCACCACATCGAGGCGCGCGTCTTCAAGGACGTCTTCCCCCGCTTCCGCACCATGCGCGGCTACCACGTGGGCCGCAAGGCCGGCTGGGACTGCCACGGCCTGCCCGTGGAGCTGGCGGTGGAGAAGGAGCTGGGCTTCTCCGGCAAGCAGGACATCGAGGCGTACGGCATCGCCGAGTTCAACGCCAAGTGCCGCGAGTCGGTGACCCGCCACACCGACGCCTTCGAAGAGCTCACGACGCGCATGGGCTACTGGGCCGACCTCCAGGACCCGTACCGCACGATGGACCCCGAGTACATCGAGTCCGTCTGGTGGTCGCTGAAGGAGATCTTCGACAAGGGCCTGCTGGTCCAGGACCACCGCGTGGCCCCCTGGTGCCCCCGCTGCGGCACCGGCCTGTCCGACCACGAGCTGGCCCAGGGCTACGAGACGGTCGTCGACCCCTCCGTCTACGTCCGTTTCCCGCTGACCTCGGGACCGCTGGCCGGCGAGGCCGCGCTGGTGGTCTGGACCACGACCCCGTGGACCCTGGTCTCCAACACCGCGGTCGCGGCGCACCCCGAGGTCACCTACGTCGTCGCCACCGACGGCGAGGAGAAGCTCGTCGTCGCCGAGCCGCTGGTCGCCAAGGCCCTGGGCGAGGGCTGGGAGACCACCGGGCAGTCGTTCACCGGCGCCGAGATGGAGCGCTGGACGTACCGGCGCCCCTTCGAGCTGGTCGAGTTCCCCGAGCCCGCGCACTACGTGGTGAACGCCGAATACGTCACCACCGAGGACGGCACCGGCCTCGTCCACCAGTCCCCCGCCTTCGGTGAGGACGACCTCAGGGTCTGCCGCGCCTACAGCCTGCCCGTGGTCAACCCGGTCCGCCCGGACGGCACCTTCGAGGAGGGCGTCCCGCTGGTCGGCGGTGTCTTCTTCAAGAAGGCCGACGAGAAGCTGACCGAGGACCTGGACGCCCGGGGTCTGCTCTTCAGGCACATCCCCTACGAGCACAGCTACCCGCACTGCTGGCGCTGCCACACCGCGCTGCTCTACTACGCGCAGCCGTCCTGGTACATCCGCACCACCGAGATCAAGGACCGTCTCCTCCAGGAGAACGAGAAGACCAACTGGTTCCCGGACTCGGTCAAGAACGGCCGGTACGGCGACTGGCTGAACAACAACATCGACTGGGCGCTCTCCCGCAACCGCTACTGGGGCACGCCGCTGCCGGTCTGGCGCTGCGAGGAGGACCACCTCACGGTCGTCGGATCCCGCGCGGAGCTGACCGGGCTGACCGGCGCCGACCAGTCCGCCCTCGACCCGCACCGCCCGTACATCGACGCCGTGACCTTCGCCTGCCCGCAGGACGGGTGCGGGAAGACGGCCACGCGCGTGCCGGAGGTCATCGACGCCTGGTACGACTCGGGTTCGATGCCGTTCGCGCAGTGGGGCTACCCGTACAAGAACAAGGAGCTGTTCGAGAGCCGCTACCCGGCGCAGTTCATCTCCGAGGCCATCGACCAGACCCGCGGCTGGTTCTACACGCTGATGGCGATCGGCACCCTGGTCTTCGACAAGTCGTCCTACGAGAACGTGGTCTGCCTCGGCCACATCCTCGCCGAGGACGGCCGCAAGATGTCCAAGCACCTGGGCAACATCCTGCAGCCGATCCCGCTGATGGACCAGCACGGCGCCGACGCGGTCCGCTGGTTCATGGCGGCGGGCGGATCGCCCTGGGCGGCCCGCCGCGTGGGCCACGGCACCATCCAGGAGGTCGTCCGCAAGACGCTCCTCACCTACTGGAACACGGTCGCCTTCCAGGCCCTGTACGCCCGCACCACGGGCTGGGCCCCCAGCGGGGCCGACCCGGCCCCGGCCGACCGCCCGGTGCTGGACCGCTGGCTGCTGTCCGAGCTGCACGCGCTCACCGACCAGGTCACGCAGGCGCTGGACGCCTACGACACCCAGCGCGCCGGCAAGCTGCTGTCCGCGTTCGTCGACGACCTGTCCAACTGGTACGTGCGGCGCTCCCGTCGCCGCTTCTGGCAGGGCGACAAGGCGGCACTGCGCACCCTGCACGAGGTCGTCGAGACGGTCACCAAGCTGATGGCGCCGTTGACGCCGTTCATCACCGAGCGGGTCTGGCAGGACCTGGTCGTTCCGGTCGACCCGGGCGCGCCCGAGTCGGTGCACCTGTCCTCGTGGCCGGAGGCCGACCTGTCGGCGATCGACCCGGAGCTGTCTCAGCAGATGGCCCTGGTCCGCCGCCTGGTCGAGCTGGGCCGCGCCACCCGCGCGGAGTCCGGTGTCAAGACCCGGCAGCCGCTCAGCCGCGCGCTGATCGCGGTCGCGGGCTTCGGCGCGCTCTCCCCCGAACTGCACACGCAGATCACGGAGGAGCTGAACGTCGAGTCCCTCGCCTCGCTGAGCGAGGTCGGCGGCAGCCTGGTCGACACGACCGCGAAGGCCAACTTCCGGGCGCTGGGCAAGCGGTTCGGCAAGCGCGTCCAGGACGTCGCGAAGGCCGTCGCGGCGACGGACGCCGCCGCCCTGTCCCTCGCCCTGCGTGAGGGCACGGCCTCCGTGGAGGTCGACGGCGAGACGATCACCCTCGCTCCCGACGAGGTGATCATCACGGAGACTCCGCGCGAGGGCTGGTCGGTCGCCTCCGACTCGGGCGCGACGGTGGCGCTGGACCTGGAGGTCACCGAGGAGCTGCGCCGAGCGGGCCTCGCCCGGGACGCGATCCGCCTGATCCAGGAGGCCCGCAAGAACAGCGGCCTCGACGTCGCCGACCGGATCGCGCTGCGCTGGACGGCCACGGACCCGGCGACGATCGCGGCCCTGACCGACCACGCGGGCCTGATCGCCGACGAGGTCCTGGCGACGGACTTCGCACCGGGAGAGGCGGACGACACGTACGGCGCCCCGTTCACGGACGAGGGCCTGTCCCTGACGTTCCGCCTGCGCAAGCGGTAACGGACCCCGACGAAGGGCCCGGCCCCTCCGGCTGAGGGAGGTCCGGGCCCTTCGTCATGCCGCGCCGCGGCGGCGCGGGGGCAGTCGCGCCTCCCCGTCTGCCTGGACGAGACCCGCGAAGCGCCCCCTGAGGGCGGCACGAGGGCGCGGCGGCGCCCCGCCACGCCGGCTGCTCACCCATCCCGGCCCGTACCGGCCCCGCGCACGGCAAAGGGCGGGCCCCGGGTCAGAAACCCGGGGCCCGCCCTGAACGCTGCCGACGCTTACGCCGTACTACCGTTCGTCAACCCGTCAGTTGTCGTCCTCGTCGATCAGGAACCCTCGCATCGGCGAAGGCGCCTGCCCCATCTGCGACGGCCCCTGCGGCCGCACCGGCGCCATCGGCTGGGTCATCGCGGGCGACATCTGCTGCTGACCGCCGTAGGACGGACCGGACTGGCCCGGACCGCCGCCCATCGACTGGTTGCCGCCGTAGGACGGGGCGCTGGCGCCGGCCGGTGCCATCGAGGGCGCCGGGGACGGCGGCAGCGAGGCCGTCGCGGGCGTACGCGGCGGGGCGAGCGAGTCGTCCGCCTGAGTCTCCAGCTGACGCAGCTGCGACTCCAGGTACGACTTCAGCCGCGTCCGGTACTCGCGCTCGAAGCCGCGCAGGTCCTCGACCTTGCGCTCCAGCGTGGCGCGGGCGGACTCCAGGGAGCCCATCGCCACGCGGTGCTTCTCCTGCGCGTCCCGCTCCAGGGCGTCCGCCTTGGCACGGGCGTCCCGCTCGAGACCCTCGGCACGCGAACGCGCCTCGCCGACGATCTTGTTGGCCTCGGAACGGGCCTCGGCGATCGCCTGGTCGGCGGTCTGCTGGGCCAGCGAGAGGACACGGGCGGCGCTGTCGCCACCGGGGCCGCCCTGACCGGGCATGCCGGGACCGCCGTGGCCCTGCGGGCCGCCCATGGGGCCGCCCATCGGACCGGGACCCATCTGCCCCTGCATCGGGCCCTGGCCCATCGGCCCCGGACCCTGGCCCATCGGGCCGGGACCCTGCGGGCCTCCCTGTCCGCCGGGGCCGGCGGGCAGCTGCGGGGCACCGCTCGGCAGCTGGGGCGGACCACCCATGGGGCCGCCCATCTGCTGCTGCGGCGGGCCCGATATGCCGGCGGGCACCGGAGCGCCGGGACCTCGCATGCCCTGCTGCTGCATGCCGCCCTGCTGCTGCATGCCGCCCTGCTGTTGCATACCGCCCTGCTGCGGAGGATGCCCCTGCTGCTGCATACCGCCCTGCTGGGGAGGATGCCCCTGCTGGTGCGGCGGTTGCTGGTCCTGCGGCGGTTCGGGGGGCTTGCGCATGTTCTGCTGGTTCTGCGCTGCCGCGCGCGTCGCCGCGGCCAGCTTGGCGCGCAGGTCCTCGTTCTCGCGGAGCAGCCGGGTCAGTTCGGCTTCGACCTCGTCGAGGAAGGCATCGACCTCGTCCTCGTCATAGCCTTCTCGGAGGCGGACGGTCGTGAACTGCTTGTTCCGCACGTCCTCGGGGGTCAACGGCATCTCTTCACCTCAACGTTGTCGTCGGCATTCGGCAAGCCCGTATCTCTCTCATCGATCACAGCCGGCTCACGATCGAGATCAGGATGTAGACGATGATCATCAGTACGAAGAAGGACAGGTCGAGCGCCACGCCCCCGAGACGCAGCGGCGGAATGAACCGCCGCAGAAGCTTCAACGGTGGATCGGTGACAGTGTAAGTGGCCTCCAGTACGACCACCATCGCCTTGCCGGGTTGCCACGAGCGGGCGAACTGGAAGACATAGTCCATGACCAGCCGGAAGATGAGCACGATGAGGAAGCACATCAGCGCGATGTAGACGACATCCAGGACCACGCTCATGACTTGTGCTTCCCTCTCCCCTGAACCGTCTCTCGGGCCCTTTCCCGGGCCCGTGTTCTTGCTCTGTACCGGTGGTGCGTCTCAGCTCTGGTTGAAGAACCCGCCCTCCGCGATGCGGGCCTTGTCCTCCGCCGTGACATCGACGTTAGCAGGAGACAGCAGGAACACCTTCTGCGTCACCCGCTCGATACTGCCGTGAAGACCAAACACCAAACCGGCCGCAAAGTCGACAAGTCGCTTCGCATCTGTGTCATCCATCTCAGTGAGATTCATGATCACCGGCGTGCCCTCACGGAAGTGTTCCCCGATGGTACGGGCCTCGTTGTAGGTCCGGGGGTGAAGCGTGGTGATTCGGTAGGGCTCTCGTTCGGACACGACCTTGGGCATGATGACCGGTGCGCTCTTTTCCAGGCTTGCGCGTTCTTGTGTGATGGACGCCACGGGCGCGATCCGCGCCGGACGGCCCGATTCCGCCGCGAGCGAAGCGGAACGGGGCACCGGCTCGCGCTGCGCGGGCGGTTGTACGACTCGTACCTCTTCGTCCCTTTGGGACTGATGTGAACCATGTGACTGGTGCACCGGTTCGTGGCGCCGGTGATCGCGCTCGGGTTCCGGGTCCAGTTCGGGTTCGAAGTCGTCGTCGGGGTCGAACCCCCGGCCGTCGTACCCATCGTCCTCCACGAGGCCGAGGTAGACCGCCATCTTGCGCATCGCGCCGGCCATGCTCTGAGTCCTCCGCTCTGTGGTGGATCGGCTGACGACTGCCAGATGCCCGCGATCCACGAGGTCGTTGCGTCCGCCTTTCGGCGGTAATTGACCATATTTTCTGCTGTGGTCCGACTTCTTGGCGACGTTACCCGAGCCCGGGGCGGACTCCGAGTACCGCAGTACCGACGCGCACATGTGTCGCTCCGGCGGCCACAGCCTGTTCGAGGTCCGCACTCATCCCTGCGGAGACCATGTTCGCAGCCGGATGGGCTCGGCGCACGTAGGTCGACAAATCCATGAGGCGCTCGAACGCCGCCTGTTGGCGTCCCGCGTACTCGCCGGTGAGCGGGGCCACGGTCATCAGTCCGTCGAACCGCAGCCCCCGCGCCCCGGCGACGAGATCGGCCAACTCCTCGGCCCCGGCGGGCGAGACGCCACCGCGCTCCCCGCGCCCGCTCTCCCCCGCGTCGAGCGCGACCTGGAGGAGACAGCCCACCTCCCGACCGGCCCGTACGGCCTCCTTCGACAGGGCCGTGACGAGCCGGGCCCGGTCGACGGACTGCACGACATCCGCGTAACCGACCACCGAACGCACCTTGTTGGTCTGCAACTGACCGACGAAATGCCACGAAAGCGGCAGATCCGAGCATGCGGCGGCCTTGGGTGCCGCATCCTGGTCGCGGTTCTCCGCGACGTGGCGCACCCCGAGTTCGGAGAGAAAGCGCACATCGTCCGCCGGGTAGGTCTTGGTGACGACGATGAGGGTCACCTCCTCCCGCGGGCGGCCTGCGGCCGCGCACGCGGCGCTGATGCGCTCCTCCACTTTCGCCAGGTTCTCGGCGAGTTCCCGCTTACGGTCCGTCATGCCCCATCAGTCCAGCCACACATAGCCCGCGAGCCGCCCCGTGGTGCGGTCGCGTCGGTACGAGAAGTGGTCCTTCGACTCCCGGGTGCACACCGGCGAGCGCGCCCTGTCGCGCACGCCGAGTCGTCCGAGCTGCGCGTGCACTCCGGCGCTCACGTCGAGAGCCGGTGTGCCCCAGCCGGTGTCGGCGTACGCGGCCGGCTCGGCGGCGCTCACCTCGGCGCGCATCTCCTCGGGCACCTCGTAGCACCGGCCGCACACGGCGGGCCCGGTACGGGCCGTGATGCGAGCGGGGTCGGCGCCGAGTTCCGTCATGGCCCGTACCGCGGCGGGTACGACCCCGGCGACCAGGCCGGGCCGGCCCGCGTGGGCCGCGGCGGCGACACCGGCGACGGGGTCGGCCAGCAGGACGGGCACGCAGTCGGCGGTGAGGACGGCGAGGACGAGACCTCGTTCGGCGGTGACGACCGCGTCGATCGGCGGGACCGGGCGGTCCCCCCAGGGCGCGTCGACCACGGCGACGCCGGCCCCGTGCACCTGGTTCATCCAGACCACCCGGGCCGGGTCGACGCCCAGCGACCCGGCCGCCAGCTCCCGGTTGGTCGTGACGGCGCCGGGGTCGTCGCCGACCGCGCCGCCGAGATTGAGCTCCTCGTACGGAACGGCGCTCACTCCGCCCCACCGGTCGGTGAAGCCGAAGTGCGCGCCGTTCACGGTGTCGCGCTGTCCTATCACTTCAGGAAGTCCGGCACGTCCAGTTCCTCGGCGGCGCTGTCCGAGTAGGTCCGCGACGGCGGCACCGGCGGCGGCGTGACCGGCGGCAGTTCGCTCACCGGCTCCGGCGCGGGAACCTGCTCCGCCTCCTCCTTGGGCTTGACACTCCCGAGCGACCCGAAGGACGGGCGGCTCTCGGACTGCCGGGCCGGGGTCGGCTCCTCGCGCTTGACCGAGGAGGACCCGAGGACGTTGTCCCGCTTGGACGGCGGCTGGCCCCCGTCGAAGCCGGCCGCGATCACGGTGACCCGCACCTCGTCGCCGAGGGCGTCGTCGATGACCGCTCCGAAGATGATGTTGGCTTCCGGGTGGGCGGCCTCGCTGACCAGCTGGGCGGCCTCGTTGATCTCGAACAGGCCGAGGTCGGAGCCGCCGGAGATGGAGAGCAGCACCCCGCGGGCGCCGTCGATGGACGCCTCGAGCAGCGGCGAGGAGATCGCCATCTCGGCCGCGGCCACCGCGCGGTCGTCGCCCCGGGCCGAGCCGATGCCCATGAGCGCCGAACCGGCCTCGGACATGACCGACTTGACGTCGGCGAAGTCCAGGTTGATCAGGCCCGGCGTGGTGATGAGGTCGGTGATGCCCTGTACGCCGGAGAGCAGCACCTGGTCGGCGGACTTGAACGCGTCGAGCACGCTGACCTGGCGGTCCGAGATGGACAGCAGCCGGTCGTTGGGGATGACGATGAGGGTGTCGACCTCGTCGCGGAGCTCGGCGATGCCGTCCTCGGCCTGGTTGGCCCGGCGCCGCCCCTCGAAGGTGAACGGGCGGGTGACCACACCGATGGTGAGGGCGCCCAGCGAGCGGGCGATGTTGGCCACGACGGGTGCGCCGCCGGTGCCGGTGCCACCGCCTTCACCGGCTGTCACGAAGACCATGTCGGCCCCCTTGAGGACCTCCTCGATCTCCTCGCGGTGGTCCTCGGCGGCCTTGCGGCCGACGGCCGGGTTGGCTCCGGCGCCGAGTCCGCGGGTGAGTTCGCGGCCGACGTCGAGCTTGACGTCGGCGTCGCTCATCAACAGAGCTTGCGCGTCGGTGTTGATGGCGATGAACTCGACGCCCTTGAGACCGACCTCGATCATCCGGTTGATGGCATTGACACCACCGCCGCCGACACCGATGACTTTGATGACTGCGAGGTAGTTCTGCGGTGCTGCCACGTCGAAGGCCTCTCGCCTCGAGTTACGTGTCGCCGAATCACCGGAGCACTGCTGCCCCGCGACCCGACGACTGATGCCGATTGGGACGGTCCGTAGCGCCGACCCGAACCCTAACGCTGAAGTTTAGGGTTACCAGTGTGTCTGTTCCTTGGAGTCTTCTGAACAGGACACTAAGTCGACAAGTGGCGCACGTTCAACGAACACGCCGAACCTCCCGTTTTTCTTTTCACCCTATGTGATCAGCCGTAGCGCTGCCCAACCAGGGTGCTGGCCTGCACGTATACCCGTCAACTCCCGGATGACGCGGGGGCGGTGGGAACGCTGACGTCGAAGTGCCGCGCATCCGGCGTCGCTTTCATCAACGCGGCGAGCGCCCGGGCTTTGCCGACGCTCCGCTCACCGCTGCCCCACGCCACGGTCCGGTCGTCGCTCAACTCCAGCGAGATGTCGTCGTAGGAACGGACCTTGACGAGCCGCGTGGCCCGGGCGACCGCGTCCGGGAGCCGTCCGGCCACCCGCACCGCCTCCCGCACCAGGCGGTCCTCGTCGAAGCGGCGCAGACTCGCCGCGGCGGTACCGGAACGCGCGGGGTCCGATTCCAGCTCCGGAACACCTTTCGGAGCGCGGGAAACCGTGGCGAATCGGACGCCTTCATCGTCCACTTCCACGAACTTTCGGCCCTTTCGGACGATCAGGACCGGAGTACGCTCCGTCACTTCCAGTCCGATTCCGTGCGGCCAGGAACGCTCCACGTCGACCTCGTCAATGCGGGGCAATTCCCGGCGCAGTCGCGCTTCGACCGCCTTCGTGTCGACCGAGACCAGCGGGTCCCCGACCGGCAGGTCGGCCGCCTCGCGCACCTGCGCGGGCGTCAGAACACGGGTTCCGGAGACGGACACGTGTTCCAGGTGCGTCCAGTTCGAGCCGTAGAGCACCCAGACGGTTCCGCCCGCGACGAGCACGAGCGAGACGGCCATGATGATGATCGTACGAAGACGGGGCGGGCCGAACCGGCGCGCACGGGGCGGGCCGGACGACTCCTGCTGGCGTTCACCGCGCTCGGCGGTGGTCGGTCCGGCCACGCTCCCTGCCTTCCGTCATCCGTGTCTAGCGATGCGCACGGGCGGCGATCGCCTCGTACACCATGCCGACGAGGAGGTCGTCGGCGTCCCGGCGGCCGAACTCGGCGGCGGCGCGGGACATCTCGTACAGCCGGTGCGGGTCGGCGAGCACGGGCAGGACGTTGTGCTGGAGCCACTCGGGCGTCAGCTCCGCGTCGTCGACCAGCAGTCCGCCGCCGGCCTTCACCACCGGCTGTGCGTTGAGCCGCTGTTCGCCGTTGCCGATGGGCAGCGGGACGTAGGCGGCCGGGAGCCCGACGGCGGAGAGTTCGGCGACGGTCATCGCGCCCGCGCGGCAGAGCATCATGTCGGCGGCGGCGTACGCGAGGTCCATCCGGTCCAGATAACTTACCGGGATGTACGGGGGCATTCCCGGCATCTGGTGGACCTGCGGCAGTTCGTTCTTGGGCCCGACCGCGTGCAGGATCTGGATGCCGGCCTGCTGCAGCCAGGGCGCGACCTGCTGCACCACCTCGTTGAGGCGGCGGGCGCCCTGCGAACCGCCGGAGACCAGCAGCGTCGGCAGGTTGGGGTCGAGCCCGAACATCGCGCGGGCCTCGGGACGCGCGGCGGCACGGTCGAGGGTGGCGACGGCACGGCGCAGCGGGATGCCGATGTAGCGGGAGTTGCGCAGCTTGCTGTCGGGGGTGGAGACGGCGACCTGGGCGGCGTAACGCGAGCCGATCTTGTTGGCCAGGCCGGGGCGGGCGTTGGCCTCGTGCACGACGATCGGCACGCCGAGCCGCTTGGCCGCGAGGTAGGCGGGCAGCGCCACGTAACCGCCGAAGCCGGCCACGGCGTCCGCCTTGGTGCGCTCCAGGATCTGCTCGGTCGCCTTGATGGTGCCGCGCAGCCGGCCCGGGACGGTGATCAGCTCGGGGGTGGGCTTGCGCGGCAGCGGTACGGCCGGGATCAGCGCCAGTTCGTAACCGCGCTCCGGTACGAGACGGGTCTCGAGGCCGCGTTCCGTGCCCAGGGCCGTGATCCCCACGGTCGGATCCTGCCTGCGCAGGGCATCCGCGAGGGCGAGCGCGGGCTCGATGTGGCCCGCGGTTCCTCCGCCGGCGAGTACGACATGCACCGAAATTCACCGCTCTCCGGACGAGCGCGCCGCCGAGGCACGCCGTCGCATCGTGTTCCAACTCCGGGGGTTCCGCTTGGACCCGGGGCCCCTGGCTCCCCGCTTTCTACCAAAGCGAGGTTGCCGCAGCGCAAGCGCCGCCCGCGCACCGGGTTCGTCACGCGCGAAGGCGATCAGCAGACCGATGGCGAACATGGTCGGCAACAGGGCGGAACCCCCGTAGGAGAACAGCGGGAGCGGGACACCGGCGATCGGCAGCAGCCCGAGGACCGCACCGATGTTGATCACGGCCTGGGCCGTGATCCAGGTGGTCACGCCTCCCGCGGCATACCTCACGAAGGGGTCCTCCGTGCGTCCGGCCACGCGGATACCCGCATAGCCTAGAGCCGCGAAGAGGGCGAGCACCGACAGTGTCCCCGCCAGGCCCAGTTCCTCACCGGTGACGGCGAAGATGAAGTCGGTGTGCGCTTCGGGGAGTTGACCCCATTTCTCCACACTGGCGCCGAGCCCGGAACCGAACAGTCCGCCCGAGGCCAGGGCATAGATGCCGTGCACGGCCTGCCAGCAGGAGTCGCCCGGCCCCGGGTCGGTGGCACCGAGGCAGTTGAGCCGGGCCATCCGGTTCTCGCTGGTCTTGATGAGGATGAAGCCGAGCAGCACGGCGACCGACAGCACGCCCGCGAACAGCCGGGTGGGCGCGCCGGCCAGCCACAGCAGACCGAACAGGATCGCCGTCAGGATGATCGCCGTGCCCATGTCGCCGCCGATCATGATCAGCCCGAGCAGCATGAACGCGGCGGGCGCCAGCGGCACCAGCATGTGCTTCCACTGCGTGAGCAGCCTCTTGTCCTGCTTGCGGGCGAGCAGGTCCGCTCCCCACAGCACCAGGGCCAGCTTGCCGAACTCACTGGGCTGGATCTGGAAGGAACCGCCCAGCGCGATCCAGTTCTGGTTGCCGTTGACCGCGACTCCTATCCCCGGCACCTGCACCAGGATCATCAGGAAGACGGCACCGGCGAGGATCGGGTAGGCCAGCGCCCGGTGCAGTTTCACCGGCATCTTCATGGCGGCCACCAGGAGGCCGGCGCCGATCAGCGCCGCCAGGGCCTGCTTGCGGAAGAAGTACGAGCCGGGCAGCGACAGCTGGAGCGCGGTGATCTGGGAGGCCGAGTAGACCATCACCAGGCCGAGCACGGTGATCAGCAGACTGCCGCCGGAGATCAGGTAGTAGGCGGTCAGCGGCCGGTCCCAGGCCCGGCGGAGGCGCAGGTAGAGGCCGAGCACGGGGTTCTCGTGCGGCGGCCTGGGCGTGGCGGGCCGCTTGACGGCCCGCTGCACGGGCGGGCGTCCGGTGCGGCTCTGGGGGCTACCGGGCATCGCTGCCTCCGCTGTACGTCGGCACGGACCGTCCCACGTGTCCTCCCGAGTCCACCCGGCGCGGGAGGCGGCCGGGTCAGGCGCCGAGTTCGCGAACGGCCTGCGCGAACGCGTCACCGCGCTGGTTGTAGTTGGTGAACATGTCCATGGAGGCACAGGCCGGGGCCAGCAGCACCGTGTCACCGGGCCGGGCGAGCCGCCGTGCCTCCTGGACGGCCTGGAGCATCGCACCAGTGTCGGTCCGGTCGAGGTCGACCACGGGTACTTCGGGGGCGTGTCGCGTCAGGGCTTCGCGGATCAGGGCGCGGTCGGCGCCGATGAGGACGGCGCCGCGCAGCCGCTTGGCCGCGCCCGTGACCAGTGCGTCGAAGGTCGCGCCCTTCGCCAGCCCGCCGGCGATCCAGACGATCGACTCGTACGCCGCCAGAGAGGCCTCGGTGGCGTGGGTGTTGGTGGCCTTGGAGTCGTCCACGTACGCCACCCCGTCCACGTCGGCGACGTGCGCGATGCGGTGGGCGTCGGGCGTGAAGGCGCGCAGCCCGTCCCGTACGGCGGCGGGGGGCACGCCGAAGGCACGGGCGAGGGCCGCGGCGGCAAGGGCGTTGGCGACGTTGTGCGGGGCCGGCGGGTTGACGTCCGAGACCTCGGCGAGCTCCTGGGCGGTCTTGTGCCGGTCCTCGACGAAGGCGCGGTCGACCAGGATGCCCTCCACGACGCCGAGTTGGGAGGGGCCGGGCGTGCCCAGCGTGAACCCGACGGCCCGGCAGCCCTCCTCGACGTCGGCCGCGCGGACCAGGTCCTCGGTGGACGGCTTGTCGGTGGCGTCGACGTTGTAGACGCAGGCCACGCTATTGCCCTCGTAGATACGGCCCTTGTCGGCCGCGTAGGCCTCCATGGAGCCGTGCCAGTCGAGGTGGTCCGGGGCGAGGTTGAGCACGGCGGCCGAGTGGGCGCGCAGGGAGGGCGCCCAGTGCAGCTGGTAGCTGGACAGCTCCACGGCGAGGACGTCGTACTCCGTCTCGCCGGTGACCGCGTCCAGCAGCGAGACGCCGATGTTGCCGACGGCGGCGGTGCGCAGACCGGCCGCCTCCAGGATCGACGCCAGCATCTGCACGGTGGTGGTCTTGCCGTTGGTGCCGGTGACGGCCAGCCAGGGAGCTGCTTTCCTGCCGTCCCGGCCGCGCAGGCGCCAGGCCAGTTCGACGTCGCCCCAGACCGGGACGCCGGCCCGCCCGGCGGCCTTGAACAGCGGCTTGGCGGGCTTCCAGCCGGGCGCCGTGACGATCAGCTCGGTGCCGTCGGGCAGGGTGTCGCCGTCGCCGAGGCGGACGGTGACGCCGAGCGCCTCCAGCTCCGCCGCCTGCGTCCGCGCACGCTCGTCGTCGCCGTCGTTGACGACGGTGACGTGCGCGCCGAGCCCGTGCAGCACCTTGGCCGCCGGGACGCCCGAGACGCCGAGGCCCGCGACGGTGACGTGCTTGCCCGTGAATTCCGAGGGCACCGAGGAGGTCACTTGTCCGCTGCCCATCCCGCGTAGAAGAGGCCGAGTCCGACGATCACGCAGATGCCCTGGATGATCCAGAAACGGACCACGACCAGGACCTCGGACCAGCCCTTGAGTTCGAAGTGGTGCTGGAGTGGCGCCATCCGGAAGACCCGCTTGCCGGTGAGGCGGAAGGAGCCGACCTGGATGACCACCGACATGGTGATCAGGACGAACAGGCCGCCGAGGATGGCCATCAGCAGTTCGGTGCGCGAGCAGATCGCCAGACCCGCGAGCACACCGCCGAGCGCGAGCGAACCGGTGTCGCCCATGAAGATCTTGGCCGGGGAGGTGTTCCACCACAGGAAGCCGAGACAGGCGCCCATCAGCGCGGACGCGACCACCGCGAGATCCAGGGGGTCTCTCACCTCGTAGCAGGCGCCCGGGTTGGTCAGGGTCAGCGCGTTGGCGCAGGACTCCTGGAACTGCCAGACGCCGATGAAGGTGTAGGCGCCGAAGACCAGGACGGAGGCGCCGGTGGCCAGGCCGTCCAGGCCGTCGGTGAGGTTCACGCCGTTCGACATCGCGAGGATCATGAACAGCGCCCAGATGACGAACAGCACCGGGCCGATGGTCCAGCCGAAGTCGGTGATGAACGACAGCTTCGTGGACGCCGGGGTGTTGCCCCGGTTGTCCGCGAACTGCAGCGAGAGCACGGCGAAGCTGATGCCGACGATCAGCTGGCCGGCCATCTTCGCCTTGGCCCGCAGGCCCAGCGAACGCCGCTTGACGATCTTGATGTAGTCGTCGAGGAAGCCGACCAGACCCATGCCGACCATGAGACCGAGCACCAGCAGGCCCGAGAAGGTCGGCCCCGTGTTCGTCCTCGGGTCCAGATAACTGGTGATCACCTTGGCCAGGAAGTACGCGGCGACCGTCGCGAAGATGAAGGCGATACCGCCCATCGTCGGCGTACCGCGCTTGCTGGCGTGCTCGCGCGGGCCGTCGTCGCGGATGTACTGGCCGTAGCCCTTGCGGGCCAGGAGCTTGATCAGCAGCGGGGTGCCGACCAGCGTCAGGAAGAGGCCAATGACTCCCGCGAACAGGATCTGCTTCATCATCGGGCGGAAACCTCACCCTCGGCGCCGGTCTCGAGCAGCGCCGTCGCGACACTCTCCAGACCCACCGAACGGGACGCCTTCACGAGCACGACGTCCCCCGGGCGCAACTCGCTGCGCAACAGGTCGACCGCCGCCTGTGCGTCGGACACGTGCACCGACTCCTCACCCCACGAACCCTCGTTATATGCGCCCAGTTGCAGCCATTGGGCTTCCCTGCCCCCGACCGCGACGAGCTTGCCGACATTGAGCCGGACGGCGAGCCGTCCGACCGCGTCGTGCTCGGCGAGCGCCTCGTCCCCGAGCTCGGCCATCTTGCCGAGCACCGCCCACGTGCGGCGTCCCTTCCCCATGGCGGCCAGCGCACGCAGTGCGGCCTTCATGGACTCGGGGTTCGCGTTGTAGGCGTCGTTGACGACCGTCACGCCGTCCGGGCGCTCGGTGACCTCCATCCGCCAGCGGGAGAGGGAGCCCGCCTCGGAGAGCGCGGTGGCGATCTCGTCTGCGGACATGCCCAACTCGTGGGCGACGGCGGCCGCGGCGAGCGCGTTCGACACGTGGTGCTCACCGTACAGGCGCATGGTCACATCGCTTGCACCGGAGGGTGTGCGAAGACGGAAGGAAGGCTGTCCGGTGTCCGTGAGTCGCACGTTCTCGGCAGAGACGTCCGCTTCGTCGGACTCTCCGAAAAGGAGTACCTTCGCCTTCGTTCGGGAGGTCATGGCCCGTACGAGGGGGTCGTCCGCGTTGAGGATCGCGACGCCGCCCTCCTCGGCCGGCGGCAGCGCCTCGACGAGCTCGCCCTTGGCCTGGGCGATCTGCTCCCGGCCGCCGAACTCGCCGATGTGCGCGGAGCCGACGTTGAGGACCAGACCGACCCGCGGCGGGGTGAGTTCGGTGAGGTACCGGATGTGGCCGATGCCGCGGGCGCCCATCTCCAGGACGAGGAACTTCGTGTCGTCGGTGGCGGTGAGCGCGGTGAGCGGCAGCCCGATCTCGTTGTTGAGGGAGCCCGGCGTGAACACCGTGGGCGCCTTGCGGCGCAGCACCTGGGCGATCAGGTCCTTGGTGCTGGTCTTGCCGGCCGATCCGGTGAGCGCCACGAGGGTGGCGCCGAGGCGGCGTACGACGTGCCGGGCGAGGGCACCGAGGGCTGCCTGGACGTCCTCCACGACGATCGCGGGCACGCCGACGGGCCGGGAGCCGAGGACGGCCACCGCACCCGCTTCGACGACCTGCGCGGCGAAGTCGTGGCCGTCCACCCGCTCGCCCACGAAGGCGACGAAGAGGCTGCCCGGCCCCGCTTCCCGGGAGTCCCGGACGACCGGCCCGGTGACCTGCGCGGACGCGTCCGGTATGTCATGCATCCGCCCGCCGACGACTTCTGCGATCTCGGCGAGTGAGAGGGCGATCACAAGTTCATCCCCTGGATCATCTGGATCATTCGGGATCTCATCCCTGGGTCTTCTTGATGGCTTCGCGAAGCACCTGGCGGTCGTCGAAGGGACGGACGACCCCGGCGATGTCCTGGCCCTGCTCGTGGCCCTTCCCCGCCACCACCACGGTGTCCCCGGGCTCGGCCCGGGCGACGGCGGCGGCGATCGCGGCGGCCCGGTCCTCGAAGACCTGCACCTCACCGCGCTCGTGCGCGGGCACGGACGCCGCCCCCTGGAGCATGATGGCGAGGATCGCGAGGGGGTCCTCGGAGCGGGGGTTGTCGGAGGTCAGTACGGCGGTGTCGGCGAACCGGGCCACCGCGGCGCCCATCGGCTCCCGTTTGGTGGTGTCACGGTCGCCGCCGCAGCCGAGCACGGCGTGCAGCTTGCCCTCGGTGACCTTGCGCAGGGCACGCAGGACGGACTCGACGGCATCGGTCTTGTGCGCGTAGTCGACCACCGCGAAGTAGGGCTGGCCCTCGTCCACGCGCTCAAGACGGCCCGGCACGCCCGGTACGGCGGCGACACCGTCGGCGGCGCTCTGCGGGTCGAATCCGGCGGCGGCCAGGGCGACGATCGCGGCGAGGGTGTTCGCCACGTTGAACGGTCCGGCCAGGGGCGACTTGGCGGCGACGCGCTCGCCCTTGGGCCCGAGCACGGTGAACGTGGAGTCCAGCGGGCCGACCTCGACCCCGTCGGCGCGCCAGTCGGCGTCGGGGTGCCCCTCGGCGGAGTAGGTGACGACCGGGACGGTGGCCTCGTTGACGAGGCGCCGCCCGTACTCGTCGTCGACGTTGACCACGCCAAGTCTGCTGCGTTCCGGCGTGAACAGCTGCGCCTTCGCCTGGAAGTAGTCCTCCATGCCGGAGTGGAACTCCATGTGCTCCGGGCTGAGGTTGGTGAAGACCGCGATGTCGAAGACGCAGGCGTCGACCCGGCCGAGCACCAGGGCGTGGCTGGAGACCTCCATGGCGACCGCGTCGGTGCCGCGCTCGCGCATCACGGCGAACAGGGCCTGGAGGTCGGTGGCCTCGGGCGTGGTCCGCTCGGACTTGATGCGCTCGTCGCCGATGCGCATCTCGACCGTGCCGATGAGCCCGGTGGACTTCGCCGTGCGCAGGCCGCCCTCGACGAGGTAGGCGGTGGTGGTCTTGCCGGAGGTGCCGGTGATGCCGATCTGGAGCAGGTCGCGGCCTGGGTGGCCGTAGATCGTGGCCGCCAGCTCGCCCATCCGTGCGCGCGGGTCGGCGACGACGAGCGCCGGGAGTCCGGTGGCGGCGACGCGCTCCGCGCCGGCCGGGTCGGTCAGTACGGCGGCGGCGCCGAGGCCCGCGGCCTGGGTGACGAAGTCGGCGCCGTGGGCGCGGGCTCCGGGCAGGGCGGCGTAGAGGTCGCCGGGGCGGACGGCGCGCGAGTCGTGGGTGATGCCCGTGACGTCGGCGGAGCGGTCCGGCGCGGCGGCACCCAGCTGATCGGCGAGTTCCGCGAGGGGTGTGGCGGAGATCCGCACCGGCCGGGGCGGTCCCGGGTATGTCACGGGGTGGCCCTTCTGGGTGGTTTGGGACTGATCAGGGTGTGGCACGGCGGTGAGCGTACCGGCAGTACCCGCCTCCGGGCGAAGCGAGGCGCGGGGGGCGTTCTGGTTCCCGGGGTCGGGGGTGATCGTCGTCACGGGTGGTTCCTGGTGGCTCGGTACGGAATCGGCGCTGACTCGGTACGGACTCGGTGGGGCTCAGGGTTTGAAGGTGACCGGGAGGTTCGCGGGGTCGGCCCCGGTCGGTGGTACCTGAAGGGTCTTCAGGGCGAACTCCATGACCTGCTTGTAGATGGGCCCGCAGATCTGACCGCCGAAGTAGCTGCCCGCGGTGGCGTTCTGGATGGCGCAGTAGACGGTGACGCGGGGCTTGTCGGCGGGGGCGAACCCGGCGAACGACGAGGTGTAGCCGTGGTACTTGCCGGTGGCCGGATCCACCCGGTTGGCCGTGCCCGTCTTGCCCGCCACCCGGTAGCCGGGGATGCGGGCCTTGTTGCCGGTGCCCTCCTCGTCGTCGACGACGGACTCCAGCATCCGCGCGAGGGTCTTCGCGGTCTCCGCACTGGTCACGCGGGTCTTCTTGGGCTCCGGGGCCGGCGTGAAGCGTCCGTCGTCACCCTTTGTGCCGCGTACGAGCGTGGGTTCGACGCGGACGCCGCCGTTGGCGACGGTCGAGTAGACGGAGGCCGCCTGGAGGGCGTTCACGGAGACGCCCTGGCCGAATGGAATCGTGTACTGCTGCGAGGTCGACCACTGGTCCGGCGGCGCGAGGATGCCCTTGGTCTCGCCGGGGAACCCGAGCCCGCTGTAGCCGCCGAGGCCGAACTTGCGCAGGTAGGAGTAGAGCACCTTGTTGGCCTCGGCCTGGGTTGTGCCCAGCTCGCCGGTGGCCATGATCGTGCCGATGTTGCTGGACTTGGCGAGCACGCCGTTGAGCGTGAGGTACCAGGTCGGGTGGTCGATGTCGTCCTTGAAGAGCCGGTCGCCGCGCTTGAGCCGGTTGGGGACGGTGATGTGGGTGCCCGGAGTGGCGGCGTTCTCCTCCAGCACGGCCGCCATCGACAGCACCTTGGCGGTGGAGCCCGGTTCGAAGGCGTCCTGGAGGGCGGCGTTGCCCAGCGCGTCCGGGTCGGCGTGGGCGAGGTCGCCCGGGTCGAAGCCGGGCGAGTTGGCCATGGCGAGGATCTCGCCGGTGGTCGTGTCCTGGACGACGACGTAGCCGCCGTCCGCCTTGGACTTCTCCACCTGCTCGCTGATGGCGTGCTGGGCGGCCCACTGGATGTCGCGGTCGATGGTGAGCTCGACGTCGCTGCCGGGCACGGCGGGCGTCTCGGTCGAACCGGCCGTGGGCACCTGACGGCCACCGGACTGCGCGTAGCGGATCCTGCCGTCCTCGCCGGCGAGCGTCTTGTCCAGCTTCCGCTCCAGGCCGCCGCCGCCCTTGCCGTCGGCGCCGACCCAGCCCAGGATGCCGGCGGCAAGGTCGCCGCCCGGGTACACGCGCTTGCTGCTGGGGTCGGCGAAGACCCCGGCGAGCACGTTGACCACCGACTTGTCCGTCTCCGCCTTCGTGGTGAGCGCGGTCTTCAGGTCCTTGATCTGGTTCCACACCTGGGGGGTCTGCCGGCGCGCGAGGCGGACGTAGCGCAGTTCCCTGTTCTCCGGGCGGAGCCGGTCGACCAGGTCCTCCTGGTCCTCGCCGAGGATCGGCGCGAGGAGCGCCGCCGCCTGCTCGGGCCCGTCGCCGGCCTTCAGCTGCTCCCGGGTGAACATCGTGGGGTCGGCGGTGATGTCGTACGAGTCCACGGTGGTCGCGAGGGCCACGCCGTTGCGGTCGGTGATGCCGCCGCGTTCGGCGGGCAGGGTGTGCACGACGTAGCGGTTCTGCTCGGCCTTCGCGGCGTACGTGCCGGCGTCGACGGCCTGCACCTGCAGGAGCCGTACGACGAAGGCGGACAGCACCAGGGTCAGCGCGAGGCCGATCATGCGCAGGCGGGGGCGCGGGCTGCCCAGCCGGAAGGCGCGGGGGGCGGGCCGGGGCGGGCCGGGCCTGCGGGCCGGCCGGGCGCCGGGCCCCGGCTGCCGCCGTCCGCCGGGACGGACGGGCCTCGCGGGTCCGGGCACACGGCGGCGCGGCGGTTCCCTGTCGGACACTTCCGTCACCTGCCGGGAGTCGGGGTCGGGGTGGGCGTCGCCGCTGCGGGGGGTGTGGCGGCGGTGCCGGGCGTGGCCGCCACGGGGGGCGTGGGGGCCGGGCCGGGCGGCCGGCTGTAGGGGGACGGTGTGGCCGCGGACTCGCTGCCGGACGTCGCGGTCAGCGCCTCGGGAGCGAGCACGAGCGGGGCGGCAGCGGCGGGCGCGGGGCTGGGCGAGCCCTTGACGGTGCCGTCGGGTTCCAGGAAGGCGGGGTCGCCGCCGGGCACCATGCCCAGTTCGCGGGCGCGGCGCTGGAGGGCCCGGGGGGCGGAGTAGGCGTCGATGTCCCGCTGGAGCGCCTGTTCCTCGTCGGTGAGGCTCTTGGTCTCCTGCCTCAGGTCGTCCAGCTGGAAGGAGCCCTCGCTCAGGGCGGAGTTCAGCACCAGCAACCCGATGAGGCCGCCCCCGAGAAGGACGACGACCAGGAGGACGAAGGGGGCACGGGCCGCCTGACCGCGGCCGCCGCCCGTCGGGAGGAGCCGGACGAGCCGGGCCGCCCTCCCCCTCGGTTCGGGTTTCCTACCCATTCGCCCTCCCCTCGGCCCGGGTGGGCCGTCCGCACCCGCTCCTGGCCTGCCTCACTCGCTTCACCCGATGGACTCCCTGATGCGCTCGGCTCCGCGCAGCCGTGCGGGTGCCGCCCGCCGGTTCTCGGCGATCTCCTCCTCGGTGGGAAGTTCGGCACCGCGCGTGAGCAGCTTGAGCCGGGGCGCGTAGCGTTCGGGGACGACCGGCAGTCCGGGCGGCGCGGTGTTCGCGGCGCCGGCCGCGAACACCTGCTTGACCAGCCGGTCCTCCAGCGAGTGGTACGACAGCACCGCGATCCGCCCGCCGACGGCGAGCGACTCGACGGCGGCCGGGACCGCCCGCTCCAGCACGGACAGCTCGCCGTTGACCTCGATGCGCAGGGCCTGGAAGGTGCGCTTGGCCGGGTTGCCGCCGGTGCGCTTGGCGGCCTGCGGCAGCGCCGCGCGGATCAGCTCCACCAGCCGGGCGCTGTCGGTGAACGGCTCCTTCTCGCGTTCGCGCACGACGGCGGACACGATCCGCTTGGCCTGCTTCTCCTCGCCGTACGCACGCAGGATGCGGACGAGTTCGCCGGGCGGGTAGGTGTTCAGGACCTCGGCGGCGCTCATGCCGGTCGTCTGGTCCATCCGCATGTCGAGCGGGGCGTCCTGGGCGTAGGCGAAGCCCCGGCCGGCCTCGTCGAGCTGCATGGAGGAGACGCCGAGGTCGAACAGCACGCCCCGGACGCGGGGGACGCCGAGCCGGTCGAGCACGTCGGGCAGCTGGTCGTAGACGGCGTGCACGAGGGTGGCGCGCTCGCCGTACGGGGCGAGCCGCTCGCCGGACAGGCGCAGGGCCTCCTTGTCCCGGTCGAGCGCGACGAGCCGGGCGTCGGGGAAGCGCTCGAGGAGCGCCTCGCTGTGCCCGCCGAGTCCCAGCGTGCAGTCGACGACCACGGCTCCCGGCTCCTGGAGGGCGGGCGCCAGCAGGTCCAGACACCGCTGGAGCATCACCGGGACGTGTCGACTCTGGCTCAAGTGGGGCGGCCTCTCGGGTCCGGTGCGGCGTCACGCACCGCCGGGTCCTCTCCTGCTCGCTCGTGAAGGGGAGGCCTGCCGGCGCCGAAAGCGTCGGCCGGCCGGGAGCGGGAGGAGGCCGAGCCGTACGTACGCGCCGCGCACGTGGGGAGATCTGGCGGAACGTCGCCCAGGTCTCCGGGGTATTCAGTCCAGCAGGGAGACCCTCGCCTCCCGCTTCGCGTCACTTTAGTCCACCGTGTCGCCCGGTCAATCAACCGGCCTGCGCGTCGCGGACGCCGGCGTCCGCAAACCGGTGCCGCGTGGCTTTTCACTCGTACGGCCGCTTTCCGGCCGCCTTGTGGGTTGGCTCACAACAAGCCCCGATGAGGTTCTTTGTCCCGCTTCACAGCGGGCCGCGGGCGGGGACGGCCAGTAACGTCATGGCTATGACGACTTCTGCATCGGTACCCACCGGCTCCGAATCCGCCATAGACGGCGAGCACACCGTCACCGACCGGCTCGTCGAGGCGAACGAACGCTACGCCGCCGCGTTCACCGACCCCGGGATGGACGCGCGGCCCGTACAACGCGTCGCCATCGTGGCCTGCATGGACGCACGCCTGGATCTGCACGCCGCGCTCGGCCTGAAGCTCGGTGACTGCCACACGATCCGCAACGCGGGCGGTGTCGTCACGGACGACGTGATCCGTTCCCTGACCATCAGCCAGCGGGCGCTGGGCACGCGAAGCGTGGCCCTCATCCACCACACCAACTGCGGCATGGAGTCCATCACCGAGGACTTCCGGCACGACCTGGAGCTGGAGGTCGGCCAGCGTCCCGCATGGGCGGTGGAGGCCTTCCGGGACGCCGACCAGGACGTCCGGCAGTCCATCGAGCGGGTGCGCACCTCTCCGTTCCTGCCGCACACCGACGACGTGCGCGGTTTCGTCTTCGACGTGAAGACGGGCCTGCTGCGCGAGGTCGGGCCCGCCTGATCCGGGTGCCCGCCCGGGTGATTCCCGCCGGGCGAGCGCCGCAAAGGGCGTAGGCGCCGACATATCGCGGTCAGTTGTCCACAGGCGAGTGACACGAATCGGTAACGGCAGGGAGAATGCGGGAAGCGGTGCCGCCCGGAGCTTCGTCCGGGCGGTGTCCGTGATTCGGGGTGGGCCGGTCCGCGGTGCGGGGCCGGCCCGGCAAGCTGGGGTACCCCCACTTCGCAGAGAGTGCGGGGAAAGGCCGAGGAGGGCCGGTGACGACCTATGACGATCGGGCGAGCCATGGGGGTGTCCCCTCGCGAGCGTATGCGGGCGTGGGGGATGATCTGACCGCTGTGGTCGAGCGGGTCCGCGGTTCGGTGGAGGACGTGATCGAGGGCAAGCCCGAGGTCGTACGGCTCTCGCTGACCGTGCTGCTGGCCGAGGGGCACCTGCTGATCGAGGATGTCCCGGGAGTCGGCAAGACCATGCTGGCCAAGGCGCTGGCGCGGTCGATCGACTGTTCCGTGCGCCGGATCCAGTTCACGCCGGACCTGCTGCCCTCCGACATCACCGGCGTGTCCATCTGGGACCAGCAGCGCCGGGACTTCGAGTTCAAGCCGGGTGCGATCTTCGCACAGGTGGTGATCGGCGACGAGATCAACCGCGCCTCGCCGAAGACCCAGTCGGCGCTGCTGGAGTCGATGGAGGAGCGCCAGGTCACGATCGACGGCCAGACCTACGAGCTGCCCAGCCCTTTCATGGTCGTGGCGACGCAGAACCCGGTCGAGATGGAGGGCACCTACCCGCTGCCGGAGGCTCAGCGCGACCGCTTCATGGCCCGGATCTCCATCGGCTATCCCAGCGCGGACGCCGAATTGCGGATGCTCGACGTGCACGGCGGGGCGAGTCCGCTGGACGACCTGCAGCCGGTGGCGCACGCGGACGAGATCCTCAAGCTGATCGAGGCGGTCCGCGGCGTCCATGTGGCGGAACCGGTCCGGCGGTACGCCGTGGACCTGGTGGCGGCGACCCGGAGCCACCCGGACCTCAGACTCGGCGCCTCCCCGCGCGCCACGCTCCATCTGCTGCGTGCGGCGAAGGCGTCCGCCGCCCTGAGCGGCCGGGAGTACGTGCTGCCGGACGACGTGCAGGCCCTCGCGGTCGCCGTCCTGGCCCACCGCCTGCTGCCCACCGCGCAGGCCCAGCTCAACCGCCGCACCGCCGAGCAGGTCGTCCAGGAGATCCTGCGGCGCACCCCGGTGCCCGCGGCCCCCCAGCAGCAGACGGGCTTCGGCATGGGCCGCGGCACGTCGGACTACGGCCGGCAAGTGCCGCGGAGGCTGTGATGGAGGCCGGGGGGACGGACCGGTCCGAGGACGGCCGCGGTGAGGACGGCCGAGGTGAGGACGGCCGGGGCGAAGGCGGCCGGGGCGAAGGCGGCGGCATCCGGACCGCCCTGGCCGGTCTGACCACCCGCGGGCGTTCCTTCCTGGCCGCCGGCATCGCGGCCGCGGTCTGCGCCTACGTCCTCGGGCAGAGCGATCTGCTGCGCGTCGGACTGCTGCTCGGCGTGCTGCCCCTGGTCTGCGCGGCCGTGCTCCACCGCACGCGGTACCGGGTCGCGGGCAGCCGCCGGCTCTCCCCCGGGCGGGTCCCCGCCGGCAGCGAGGCCAGGGTCCATCTGCGGGTCGACAACGTCTCCCGGCTGCCCACCGGTCTGCTGATGCTCCAGGACCGGGTGCCCTACGTGCTCGGCCCGCGGCCCCGCTTCGTGCTCGACCGGGTGGAGCCGGGCGGGCGGCGCGAGGTGTCCTACCGGGTCCGTTCCGACCTGCGCGGCCGTTATCCGCTGGGCCCGCTGCAGCTGCGGCTGACCGACCCGTTCGGGTTGTGCGAGCTGACGCGGTCCTTCTCGACGCACGACACCCTGACCGTGATCCCGCGCGTGGAGGCGCTGCCGCCGGTGCGGCTGAGCGGCGAGGCGAGGGGGTACGGCGAGGGCCGGCAGCGCTCGCTCGCCCTGGCCGGCGACGACGACGTGATCCCTCGCGGGTACCGGCACGGCGACGACCTGCGCCGCGTGCACTGGCGCTCCACCGCACGCCACGGCGAGCTGATGGTGCGCCGCGAGGAGCAACCGCAGCGGGCCCGCTGCACGGTGCTCCTGGACACCCGGGGCGTGGCGTTCGAGGGCGCGGGCCCCGACTCGGCCTTCGAGTGGGCGGTGTCGGGCACGGCGTCCGTGCTGGTGCACATGCTGGAGCGGGGCTTCTCGGTCCGGCTGCTCACCGACACGGGCAACTCGGTGCCGGGCGAGGGCGCCGACGGCTTCGCGGGCGCGAGCCAGGGAACGGCCGACGCGGCCGGACTGATGATGGACACCCTCGCCGTGATCGACCACTCCGACGGCACGGGCCTGTCCGGGGCGTACGACATGCTGCGCGGTGGGAACGAGGGGCTGCTGGTGGCGTTCTTCGGTGACCTGGACCAGGAGCAGGCCACGGTGGCCGCGAAGATGCGTCAGCGCAGCGGCGGCGCCGTCGCCTTCGTCCTGGACAGCGAGACCTGGGCACGGGAACCGGCCGACGGCCCCGGCCCGTTGGACGTGAGCGGGGAACGGCTGCGGATGCTGCGCGAGGCGGGCTGGACCGTCGTGACCGTGCCACACGGTGCCACCGTGGAGGAGCTGTGGCGCCTGGCGGACCGCGAACGCACCACCCTCGCACCGGCGACCGGCGGGAGGGCGACGCGATGAGCGGGCGGGGACGGCCGGCGAGGTGTGCGCCGACGAGCGGAGGGCGGGCCCGGGAGGCGCGGACGCGCGGGCAGGCACGACTCGCGCCGCACGCGGGCACGGCGGCCTCCGGACCGCACGGTCGACCGGCCGGGCCCGGGCACGCCCGTCCTGGCACCACGGCCGACGGCCGGGAGGGGACGCGATGAGCGGGCGGGCGCGGTTGGCGTTGTGGGCGTGGGCGGCCACGTTGATGGCGGCGTGCGCGTTGTTGCCGTTGGTCGATCCGGCCACGTGGATTCTGCAGGCGGCGGTGCTGCTGTCGGTGCAGTCCGGGGTGGGCGCGGCGGCGCGGCGGGTGCCGCTGGCCCGCCCGCTGACCATCGCCGCCCAGGCCGTGGTCACGCTGATGCTGCTGACCCTGGTCTTCGCCCGGCGGCAGGCGCTCGCCGGGCTGGTCCCCGGGCCGCGGGCCTTCCAGCGCTTCGCCGATCTGCTCCAGCAGGGCGGTGACGACATCGCCCGGTACGCGATTCCGGCCCCGCTGGAGTCCGACGGCATCCGGCTGATGCTCGTCGGCGGCGTCCTGGTGATCGGGCTGCTGGTCGACACCCTCGCGGTGACCTTCCGCAGTGCCGCCCCGGCCGGTCTGCCCCTGCTCGCGCTCTACTCGGTGGCCGCGGGGCTGTCCGAGGGCGGCGCCGGCTGGTTGTGGTTCCTGCTGGCGGCGGCCGGTTATCTGATGCTGCTGCTGGCCGAGGGACGGGACCGGCTCGCGCGGTGGGGCCGGGTCTTCGGCGGCTCGCCGCGCACCCCGGACGGGGGGCAGGGCGGCGCGGTCGCCCCGGTCCGCGCCGGACGGCGCATCGGCGCCTTCGCGCTGGGCATCGCCCTGGTGGTGCCGCTCGCCCTGCCCGCGATGGACGGCGGGCTTCTGGACGGTGCCGGGACGGGCGTCGGCTCCGGCACCGGGGGCGGCGGCACGATCTCCGCGGTCAACCCGCTGGTCTCCCTGCGGGACAGCCTCAACGTCGACGAGAACCGGCAGGTCCTCTCCGTCCAGACCGACTCCGAGGACCTGTCCGGCCTCTATCTGCGCATCGTGTCCCTGGACGACTTCGACGGCACCACCTGGAAGCCCTCCAAGCGACACATCACCGCCGTGCCCGACGGCACGTTCCCCACCCCGGCCGGCCTCGGCCCGGACGTCAGGCGCACGGAGACCCGGACCCTCGTCTCGGCCGCGGACTGGTACGCCCAGGACTGGCTGCCGATGCCCTACCCGCCCAGCGGAGTGCGCGTCGCGGGCAACTGGCGCTACGAACCCGTCGGCATGACTTTGGTCGGCGACCACGGCCAGAACACCCGCGGGCTGAAGTACGAGGTACGGAGCCTGAACGTGCAGCCGACGGCGGAGCAGCTCGCCGCGGCGCCGCGGCCCTCGGCGGCACTCACGCGCGAGTACACCGAGCTGCCGGACTCACTTCCCGAGGTGGTCTCCCGGACCGCCCGCGACGTGACCGCCGGTGCCGCGAACCCGTACGAGCAGGCGGTCCGGCTCCAGGAGTACTTCGCCATCAACGGCGGCTTCGAGTACGACACCCAGGTCAAGGTCGGCAGCGGTTCGGAGGCGATCGCCCGGTTCCTGAAGGACAAGCAGGGCTTCTGCGTCCACTTCTCCTTCGCCATGGCGGTGATGGCCCGCTCCCTGGGCATTCCGGCCCGGGTGGCGGTCGGCTTCGCGCCGGGCTCTCCGCAGGCGGACGGCTCGGTGTCGGTGGGCCTGCGGGACGCGCACGCGTGGCCCGAGGTGTACTTCGAGGGCGTGGGGTGGACCCGCTTCGAGCCGACGCCGACGCGTGGCTCGGCCCCGGCGTACACCGTCACGGACCGGCCGGGCAGCTCGGTACCGGACCCGGCCCTGCCGTCGCGGGACACGGAGACGGAGCCGTCGGCGGCGCCGTCGGCGAGCGACACCTGCTCGGCGCAGGACAAGAAGCTGGACGCCTGCTCCACCGAGTCCGCGGCGGCCGTGCCCGTCACGGGCGGCGACGGACCGAAGTGGTATGCGCTGCTGGCCTGGGCCCTGGCCGGATTCGTGGTGCTGGTGATCCTGCTCGCACCGATGCTGTGGCGGCTGCGCGTCCGGACGGTACGGCTCGGGGCGCACGGCCGCGGGGAGGCGGACACGGGCCCGCACACCCTCGCGGTCTGGCAGGAGCTGATCGACACGGCGTGGGACCTCGGGATCCTGCCGGAGGAGTCGCGGACCCCGCGCAGGGCGGCGGCCCGCACCGTCCGGCTGGGACGGCTCGACCCGACGGCCGCGGCGGCCGTGCACCGGGTGGCGGACGCCGTGGAGCAGGTTCTCTACGCGCCCAGCCCGCGCCTGACGGCGGGACTGACGGAGGACGTCCGGCTGGCGAGCGCCGGTCTGCGTGCCGCGGCCGGCCGCGGCACGCGGCTGCGCGCACGATTCGCCCCGCGTTCGGCCATACGGGTGACATGGGCGGTTCTGGCCCGGTGGACGGTCCTGAAACGGCGGGTGGCGGCGGCCCGGCCGGTACTCCGGAAGACATCGGACCAGCGGGGCTGAGCCCCCGGCGGGCGCGTCGGAGCCGCGCGGCCGAGCCCCCGGCGGGGCGGCACACCGGGCAGTGGCGCCGGGCTCATGAGTACGCGTGAGGGGGTGACCACCCGGACGGTGGTCACCCCCTCACGCGAAGGTCCTGGTGAGCGGCGGACTGGCGCTACTGGCCGCCCTGCTGCTCGTCCCTGCGGCGCTGCCAGCGCTCGTCGATGCGGTCCATCATGGAGCGTTTCGGTCGTCCCTGACGGCGCGCCGCCTGCGGACCGGCACCGGCCGCCTGCTGCTCGCCCGGTTTGGGGGCCTTGCGCCAGCCGGTCACGGCGAGAACCGCGCAGCCGAGCATGACGAGGAAGCCCACCACACTGAGCCACACCTGCTGGGCGACCATACCGGCCATGAGGAGCGCAATACCCACGAGGAAGCCCGCGACCGCCTGGTAGACCCGTCGCCGGGTGTACGTACGCAGCCCGCTTCCCTCGAGCGCTGTCGCGAACTTGGGATCTTCGGCGTACAGCGCTCGCTCCATCTGCTCGAGCATGCGCTGCTCGTGCTCCGAGAGCGGCACGGAGTCCTCCTCATCGTGCAGTCGCCGGGGCGACCCGGGGGGGGTCCCTTCAGGATAGGCAGGGAATCGCCCCCGTGAAACCCGCCCCTCTGCGCCAATTGGCCAACCGGACTCCGTCATGGCCGCGCCGGCTCGCTGAGATTCCCATTCCCCAGCGGCCGGCCCGTCATGCCGGGCGGTCTCCCTCGATCATACGGCGACCGGCCCCCGTTCGGGGGGCCTGTGGCGTACTCCATCTGCAGTCGCGCCCCTGATCAGCGCCGTACCTCATCGGTGGCTCAGGCCTCGATGGCCCCGCGGGTCTCACCGAGCACATGGAGCTGGGTGGCCACGGAGTGGAACGCGGCCAGTTCGGCCGCCGCGGCCTCCAGCTCCAGCAGGGCGTCCATGGCGCCCGGCTCGGTGTCCACCAGCACGCCGGGAACCAGGTCGGCGAAGACCCGTACACCGTGCACGGCGCCGATCCCGAGCCCGGCGGCCTCGACCAGTCCGGTGAGCTGATCGGCGGTGAAGCGGCGCGGCACGGGATCACCCGTGCCCCATCGGCCGTCCGGGTCGTCCAGGGCCTGCCGGGCCTCGGTGAAGTGGCCGGCGAGGGCACGCGCGAGCACGGCCCCGCCCAGGCCCGCGGCGAGCAGGCTGAGGACGCCGTCGGCGCGCAGGGCGGCCACCGCGTTGCGGACCCCCTCCGCGGGGTCGTCCACGTACTCCAGGACGCCGTGGCACAGCACCACGTCGTAGCCGCCGCGCTCGACCACGTCGAAGAGGCCGCGGGCGTCGCCCTGGACACCTCGCACGCGGTCGGCGACATCGGCCTCGGCGGCGCGGCGCTCCAGGGCGAACAGGGCGTTGGGGCTCGGGTCCACGACGGTGACGCGGTGGCCGAGACGGGCGACGGGCACCGCGAAGTTTCCGCTGCCGCCGCCGGTGTCGAGGACGTCCAGCGTCTGGCGGCCCGTGGCCTTGACCCGGCGGTCGAGGGCGTCCTGGAGGACGTCCCAGACCACGGCGGTGCGAAGAGCGGCCCGGGAGCGGGAGGGCTCGGAGCGCGGCGACGCCGGGTGCGGGCGGTGGGAGACGGGCGGGCGCATCGGGTCCGACACGGCAGTTGACTCCTCGGCGCGGCACCGCCCCGGACACGGGCGGAGCGAACGGGCTGCCGCCCCCGCCCGCTGCGGGAAGGGGGAGGCTTCAGGCGCCTCCCACCCTATTGCCTCCGGTGTCTCCACCGGTCACCCCGTGCCACCGGCCCCGGAGCCGGTGGCAACGCACCCGCGGGGCGCCGGGAGGCCGGCGCGCTCACCCGGCGTCCGGCAGGCCCCGGCCCCGGTGAACGGCGCCGGGACGGTCGGAGCGCTCCCGGCCCTCCTGCCCCGGCGGGTCCGAGTCGGGGCGGGGCTGGGGCAGGACCGGCTGGAGGACCAGCATCCGCTCCACGAGGCGCAGGAACATCGCCACGTCGCGTATCAGGTCGTCGGCGTCCCGGCTGCCCGCCGCGCCCTGGATGCCCGCCTCGGCCCGCGCCCTCCGACGCGCTCCGGAGGCGAACAGCGCGCTCCAGTCGGACAGCTCGGGCGCGATCTCCGGGAGCACTTCCCAGGCGCTGCGGATGCGGGCACGGGCCCGCGGGGTGGTCTCCGGGCGCCCCCGTGCGGCCAGCACCGCGGAGGCGGTGCGCAGGGCGGCCAGATGAGCCGTCGCGTACCGCTCGTTCGGCGTTTCGAGGACGGTGGCCTCCTCCAGTCCGGCCCGGGCCTGGGCGAGCAGGTCGAGGGCGGCGGGCGGGGCGGTCGACCGGCGGAGCACGGGGTGCACGTCGCTCGCGGGCCCGGTCGGCGAGGGTGCAGGGCCGGCTGCGCGGCGCCGCCGGGCGGCGGCTGCGGACGAGTGGGCCATGACGATCCTCCTGTCGTCTCCGTGACGGCACACTCCGGACAGGAGGTGCCGTATGCGCCCATCGTGAGGTATGGCACTGACAATCCGTTCTGACCTGGACTTTTGTTTCGATCGGACGTTCGGTTCGGCTGGTGCGCGGGCCCTGCGGTGACATCGCCTCGCGGGGTGCTGTGAGAATCGGGACCATGGAAAGCAGCAGCACCGCCCCGCAGGGCGGCAGCCGTCGCGAGGCCACTCGGCAGAAGCTCTACGAGGCGGCGGTCACCCTCATCGCCGAGCAGGGCTTCTCCGCCACCACCGTGGACGAGATCGCCGAGCGGGCCGGGGTCGCGAAGGGCACGGTCTACTACAACTTCGCCAGCAAGTCCGTCCTCTTCGAGGAGCTGCTGCGACACGGTGTCGGCCTGCTGACGGCCTCGCTGCGGGAGGCCGCGGAACGGACGGCCCGGGAGGGCCGCGGCCGGGTCGACGCCCTGGACGCGATGATCCGCGCGGGGCTCGTCTTCATCGACCGCTACCCGGCCTTCACCCAGCTGTACGTGGCCGAGCTGTGGCGCACCAACCGGGCCTGGCAGTCCACCCTGCTGGTGGTCCGGCAGCAGGCCGTGGCCGTGGTGGAGGGCGTACTGCGCGAGGGCACGGCGAGCGGTGAGTTCAGCGAGGAGATCGACGTGCCGCTCACCGCCGCCGCGCTGGTCGGCATGGTTCTGGTGGCCGCGCTGGACTGGAAGTCGTTCCAGCCGGGGCGTTCCCTGGACGACGTGCACGCCGCGCTGTCGCGGCTGCTCCAGGGACGCGTGAGCGGCCGGGTCTGAGCCGACGCGGGCCGGGCGCGGAGAGCGCCGGTCCGTGGCGGCCGCGTCCCCCGCGGGCCGCCGTCGGACCGGCGCCTTCTCCTGCTCCCCCGTACGTCCCCTCGTCGGAACCTCCGTCGCCGGCCGTTCCTCCGGGCTCCCCCTGCCTCGCTCCCGCCGACCGCGGTCGGCGGAAGGAGCGGATCGCGGGTCCGGTTCCGTTCCGGCGCCCCGTGCCGCCGGTGCCGGAGCCGTTCCCCTCTCCGTGTCTCCACTCTCTCGTCATCGCCGGTCGGGGCCCATCCGCGCGCGTACTCATCTCCCGGACCAGGTACTCCTACTCAGCCCTGCGCACCCCGCCTCACGACGAGGTGCCGCCGACCGGTCACCTGTACGTCCGTCGCGGTACTCAGCCCTTGGGACCGAGTGCCGGTGGGGGCGGATAAAGTCCCTGGCATGGCACGGATTGCGGTGATCGGCGCCGGGATGGGCGCGATGGCGGCCGCCGCCCGGCTGGCCGTCGCGGGCCACCGGGTGGTGGTGTACGAGCGGACGCGGACCTACGGCGGCGCCCTGGGCCGCTTCGAGCGGGACGGCTTCTCCTTCGACACCGGCCCCGGCCTGCTGCCGCTGCCAGCGGTCTGGCGCGATCTGTTCGTGAAGACCGGCAAGGAGCCGCTGGAGTCCCGCGTCGAGCTGGTCCAGGTCGACCCGTCGTCCCGGCACGTGTTCGCCGACGGTACGGAGGTCTCGCTGCCGAACGCCTCACGCGCGGGTGTCGTCGCCGCCCTGGACGCGGCGCTCGGCGCGGCCGCCGGGCAGCGCTGGGGCGACTTCCTGGTGCGGGCCCGGGAGACCTGGGACCGGACGCGCCGCCCGCTCCTGGAGGAGCCGCTGTGGCCGAACTGGGAGGTGCTGGCCGGGCGCGAGCCCTATCCGTCGGTCCCGCACAAGCGGCTGCTGCGCACCCGCCGGGCCGGCACGCTCGCCGAGGTCGGCGCCTGGGAGCTGCGCGAGCCCCGGCTCGCCGCCCTGCTGGAGAGCCACGCCCTCGCGTACGGCCTGGATCCCCGCACCGCCCCGGCGAACACCGCCGTGCTGCCCTACATGGAGTACGCCTTCGGCGTCTGGTACGTGCGCGGCGGCGGCCTGCGGGAACTGGCGCGGGCGGTGTACGAGCGGTGCCTGGCCCGCCGGGTCGAGTTCCGCTTCGAGGCCGAGGTCACCGGGATCGTCGAGGAGGACGGCCGGGTGGCGGGTGTGCAGCTGGCCGAAGGGGCCGTGACGGAGGCCGAGTTCGTGGTCGCCGGGGTGACGCCGGACGTGCTGGACCGGCTCTGCGGTGGATCGCCCGTGCGGGGCGAGGGCGAGGTGCCGCCGCAGCGCGGTGGGGCGAGCCGGCTGACGGTGCTGCTGGCCCTGCGGGGCGGCCGTCCCGAGGGCGCGGCGCACCGGACGGTGGTGCACGCGCGGGACTCCGAGGCCGAGTTGGACTGCCTGTTCGGTGCCACACCCGGGATGGCCGCGCGGCCCACCGTCACCGTCCTGCGGCCCGACGACCCGGCGCTGGTACCGGACGCGGACCACGAGGCGGTCACGCTGTCCGCGGTGGTGCCCGCCCTGGACGGCGAGCCGGACCGGACCACGGCCGAGACGTACGCCCACCGGGCCGAGCGGCTGATCGACGTCGCCGAGCGGGCGCTGCCCGGCCTGCGGGACCGTCTCCTGTGGCACGAGGTGTGCACCCCGGCCGACGTCGCCGCGGCCACCGGTGCGGCGGACGGCGCTGTTCCGGTGCCGGCACTGGCGGGGGCCGCCGGACGGCTGCTGCACCCGGCGAACGGCACCCGCACGGGCGGCCTGTTCACGGTCGGCGGCTGGTCGCACCCCGGCGGGGGCCTCCCGCACGCGGGCATGTCAGGCGCGCTGGTCGCCGGACTCGTGGTCGAGGGGCCGGAGTTCCGCGGCTCCCGGTGAACGGCCGGGCCGCCCACCGGGCGCCGGAGGGCCCATCGGCCGCGGCTCCCTCAGAAGCGGTACTGCTCGTCGTAGCCCTGGCTCTGGTCCTGCGTCCGGCCGTCGTCCTGGTAGGGGTACGGCTGCTCGGGCGGGAGATCGCCCCCGTAGGGGTCGTCGGTGTTGCGCTGCTGCGGCACCCACACTCCGCCGGCCGGGGTCTCGCCGCCGTAGCTGCCCGGCGCGCCGGTGGCGTACTGGTCCTGCCCGTAGCCCTGCTGGCCGTACTGCTGCCCACCGGTCGTGTCGTAGCCGCCGGTGTCGTACGCCCCGCCGCCGTAGGTGTGGGTGCCGATGTACGGGTCGGAGTAGGCGGCGTACTGCTGCTGCGCGTCGGTGTCGTAGCCGTAGCCCTGCTGCTGCCCGTAGCCCGAGTAGTCGTAGGCGTAGGCCTGGTCGGTGCCCGGCGCGGGCGCTGCCTGCTGCCGGCCGGTGTCGTGACCGGTGTCGGCGTAGACGCCGTACGAGCCGGTGTCGTCCGGCAGGGGCTGCGGTGCGTAGACGGCGGTGGTCTCCGCGGCCGCGGGGCCGGCGGGGCGGGCCGGGGTGAAGACGTCGTCGCGGTCGTAGTCGTCGTGACCGTACGACGGGCCGTCCTGGCCCGGGGCGCGGCCCTGGCCGCGGTCCGCGTAGCCGTCGTGGTCCGGGTAGCCGGTGTGGTCTGCGTGGTCCGCGTAGCCGTCGTGGTCCGCGTAGCCGTCGTGGTGGTCGGGGCCGTCGTGGTGGTCGGCGCCGCGCTCGGCGGGCTCGGGCCCGGAGACCTCCAACGTCGGCTCCTGGCGGCCCCGTTCGGGACGCTTGCGTTTGCCGACGAGGCTCGCCGGGGCGTTGACCGCCCAGCCGGCCTCGAAGCCGCGGCGGAACGACAGGGTGACGTAGGTCTGGCCGACCGCGAAGGCGGCGGCGCCGAGACCGATGACGAGCACGTTCGACATCAGCACACCGGCCACGACTCCGACGAAGCCGCCGAAGGCGAGGAGCCGCCAGCGCAGCCGCGCCTTGTACTGCAGCAGCACCTCGCCGAGCAGCCACAGCGCGACGCCGCCGAACGCGATGTAGAGGACCGTCCAGCCCATGTACGCCCCTCTCCCAGTGGCCGTTACGCAGTGTGTCGCAAATACGTGCGGCCGGTCTAGGCCCGCGGTGGGTGGTGCAGGCCCAGGTTCTCGTAGATCTCCAGCGTCGCCGTGGAGTTGTTGAGCGTGATGAAGTGCAGTCCGGGCACACCTTCGGCCAGCAGCCGCGCGCAGAATTCCGTGGCGAACTCGATGCCGATCGAGCGTACAGCCGCCGGATCGTCCTTCGCTGAGAGGATCCGCTCTTTCAGCTCCGCCGGGAACGAGGCGTTGCTGAGCTTCGGCAACCTCTCCAGCATCTTCACACTGGTCACCGGCATGACCTCGGGGATGACCGGGGTGTCGCACCCGGCCGCGGCGACCCGGTCACGCAGGCGCAGATAGGACTCGGGGTGGAAGAACATCTGGGTGATCGCGTAGTCGGCGCCGGCCCGGCACTTGTCGACGAAGTGCGTGACGTCCGCGTCCCAGTCGGCGGAGCGCGGGTGCATCTCCGGGAAGGCCGCGACGCCGACGCAGAAGTCGCCCGACTCCTTGATGAGCCTGACCAGTTCGGCGGCGTAGGCCAGGCCCTCGGGGTGCGCGATCCAGTCGGCGTTGGGGTCGCCGGGCGGGTCGCCGCGCACGGCCAGCATGTTGCGGATCCCGGCGTCGGCGTACTGGCCGATGATGTTGCGCAGCTCGGCGACGGAGTGGTCGACGGCGGTGAGGTGGGCCACCGGGGTCAGCGTGGTGTCGGCGACGATCTGCTGGGTCTCGCGGACCGTGCCCGCACGGGTGGAACCGCCGGCCCCGTAGGTCACGGAGACGAAGTCCGGGGCGACGGCCTCGACCCGCCTGAGCGCGCTCCACAGGTTCTTCTCGCCCTTGGGCGTCTTCGGCGCCGAGAACTCGAACGAGTACGTCGTCTTGCCGGTGGCGAGGATGTCACGCACCGTGCGGGCGCGATCCGTCCTCGTGCTTGCGGTTCCGAGGGCCATATGGGCAGGTTAGCCAGGGTGCGGCGGCCACCCAACCGGATGCGGGACATTTGTCCACATTGTCGAGTTGTTGTCCACCCCTTGGACACCCTTGGACAGCGCTGGACACCCGTCGGGTGCCCCTGACATCCCTGGCACTCCGGGCTCAGGCCCGCCGCAGTCGCTTCGCGAACTCGGCCGCCGCCGCACCCGGGTCGTCGGCGGCGGTGATCGCGCGGACGACGACCACGCGCCGGGCGCCCGCCTCCAGCACCTGGTCCAGATTGCCGAGGTCGATGCCGCCGATCGCGAACCAGGGGCGGTCGGTGCCCAGTGCCGCCGTGTGGCGGACCAGGCCGAGGCCGGGTGCGTGGCGGCCGGGCTTGGTGGGGGTCGGCCAGCACGGGCCGGCGCAGAAGTAGTCCACGCCCTCCTGGACTGCTGCGGCGGCGGCCTCGGACTCGGCGTGCGTGGAGCGGCCGACGAGGACGTCGTCGCCGAGGATCGCCCGGGCGGCGGGCACCGGCAGGTCGCCCTGCCCGAGATGCAGCACGTGGGCACGGGCGGCGTGGGCGACGTCCGCGCGGTCGTTGACCGCGAGGAGTTTGCCGTGGCGGGCGCAGGCGTCGGCGAAGACCTCCAGGTGCTCCAGCTCCTCGGCGGCCTCCATGCCCTTGTCCCGCAACTGCACGATGTCGACGCCGCCGGCCAGCACGGCGTCCAGGAAACCGGGCAGGTCGCCCCGGTCCCGGCGGGCGTCCGTGCACAGGTAGAGCCGGGCGTCGGCGAGCCGGGCGCGGGCGGTGGTCGGAGCGGTGTCGGGCATGTGGCGGTCCCCCGGTTCGGTGGCGTGGGCCCACTGCGGGCCGCGCGATCTTGGCATACGGGCAGCGGCGCGCCCCCGGCCGGCCCCGGCGGCGGCCGGCCGTCGGCGACGGGCCGTGGACGGCCCGCCGCCGACGGTACGGCGGCGGCAGCACGTCGCGGCCGTGGCCTGCGAGCCGCGGACCCTGCTGGACAGCGCTGAGGACCGTGCGGGTCCCCGGCGCCCGTGGGCCCGCGGCGCGCAGGCCGGGAGGTGTGGCGGGCCGGGAGGTGTGGCGGGCCGGCGGTGGGCCGGGTCAGACGGCGAGCGCCTGGGCGCGGCGCTTCACCTCCGTACCACGGTTCTCACTCAGGGCCTGGACGGGGGTGCCGGGCAGGCTCGGGTCGGGCGTGAAGAGCCACTCCAGCATCTCCTCGGCCGTGAAGCCGTCGTCCCGCAGCAGCGTCAGGGTCCCGACCAGGCCCTTGACGACCTTGTCCTCGTCGATGAAGGCCGCGGGGATGTGCAGCGCGCGGTTCTCACCGCGGCGTACGGCGATGAGCTGGCCTTCCTTGATCAGCTGGCGTACGCGGGTCACCTCGACGCCGAGCATCTCGGCGATGTCGGGAACGGTGAGCCAGGCAGGCACGAGAGCCTCGGTCTTTGCGTCAATCTCGGTCACGCCTCAAGCCTGCCATCTGGCGCTGACAGTCGGAAACCGGACTACGCCGTGGCCGCCGTGGCCGCCTTCAGCGGCCTCGCCGGGTCGGTCAGCAGGTCCGGGTCCATCGCCGTACCCGCCTGGATCAGCCGTCTGCCCTGTGCGAGGTCACGGGGGCGGCCCACCGCCAGCAGAGCGACCAGGCGGCCCTCGCGCAGCCAGCAGACCGTCCACGCCGGGAGCGAGGGCCCGCCGCGCCACAGGGTGGTGTCGGCGGCCGTGTGATGACCGGCGTACTGGACGAAGCGGCCGAACTGCTCGGACCAGAAGTACGGCACCGGGTCGTAGGCCGCCGGGGCCTCACCGCCCGGTGCGCCGACGATGTCCGCGGCGACCGTGCGCGGACCCTGGAGGGCGTTGTCCCAGTGGTGCACCAGCAGCCGCTCGCCGTAGCGGGCGGAGGGGAACGAGGCGCAGTCGCCGACCGCGTGGACGTCCGGTGCGGAGGTGCGCAGGCGGTCGTCGGCCAGGACCTCGCCGTGCGGACCGAGGGCGATGCCGGAGCCCGCCAGCCAGGCGGTGGCCGGACGGGCGCCGATCCCGACGACGACCGCGCCGGCGGGCAGCCGCGTGCCGTCGTCGAGGACGACCCGGCCGGACTCGCCGGGTCCGCCGGGCTCGACGCGTTCCACGCGCGCGTGGGTGCGCAGTTCGGCGCCCGCGTCGGCGTACCAGGCGGTCATCGGCGCGGCGACCTCGGCGGGCAGCACGCCGGCGAGGGGACGGTCGGCGGCCTCCACCACCGTCACCGCGCATCCCGCCTCGCGCGCGGCGGTGGCGAACTCGGCGCCGATCCAGCCCGCCCCGACGACCACGACGTCGTGCTGTTCGGCGAGCACCGGGCGCAGCCGTTCGGCGTCGTCCAGGGTGCGCAGCAGGTGTACGCCGGGCACGCCCTCGGCACCGGGCAGCCGGACCGGTTCGGCGCCGGTCGCGAGGACGAGGGCGTCGTACGGCACGGGCCCCTGGGAGGTGTCCAGGACGTGCGCGCCGGGGTGGACGCCGAGGGCCTCGCAGCCCAGCCGCAGGGTGACGCCGAGTGCCTCGAAGTCGACGTCGAAGGCGGACCCCTCGGCGGTGCCGAGCAGGACGGCCTTGGACAGCGGAGGACGGTCGTACGGTGGGTGCGGTTCCGCACCGATCAGGGTCACGGCGCCCGTGAAGCCCTGTTCCCGCAGGGCGACCGCGGTCTGCACGCCCGCCATCCCGGCGCCCACCACGACCGCACGGCGCTCCGTGTCCGCCGCCGGTCCCCGTCCCCGTTCCCGCGTCTGCTCGCTCACCTGATCACCATAGACATCTGGCAGAGGGTCAGTCAGCGCTCGTGCGCGGTGAGCTGATCCACAACGCGCGTTCCGCTGCCCGGCTGCGACTCCCGCACCCAGGCCCCCGTCCAGTCGCACACGCCCGTCCGGCAGCTCGACGACCGCGGACACGCGGTGCCCCGACGACGTGCTGCCGTCGGTCCCGGACCACACGTACCGCGAGTCGAGGCGGTCGCCTTCCCCGGTGCCCACCGGGCGGCCGCGGACGACGTCACCGCCGGGGTACTCGGCCCACACGGCACCGTCCCGTTCGTGGCAGGTGGACCGGGTGAGTGTGCCCACCCGGCCGGCGACGGGGGCGAGGGCGAGAGCGCCGAGTGAACGCACCACGGGCGGAGGTTCCCCTACACGTGCGATGCGCCGCGGGCTAGGGTGGCCCACGTAAAGCACTCGCGGGAGCCCGGACGCACCGGGCTGAGAGGGAGGCTGGCGGCCTCCGACCGTACGAACCTGATCCGGGTCATGCCGGCGAAGGGAGGGGCTGGACGCCCATGTCGTCTTCACCGCACACGCCGTCCGCGCCACACACGCCGTGTACGCCGCACATCCCGTCCACCGCCGCACCGCACCGGTCGCACACGTCCCGTACGCCCGACGTGCTCGTCGTCGGCGGCGGAATCGTCGGGCTGGTCACGGCCTGGCGGGCCGCGCAGCGCGGGCTGGTCACGGCCCTCGCGGACCCCGAGCCGGGCGGCGGGGCGGCCCAGGTGGCGGCCGGGATGCTGGCCGCCGTCACGGAGCTGCACCACGGCGAGCAGACGCTGCTCGCGCTGAACCTCGCCTCGGCCCGCCGCTACCCGGAGTTCGCGGCCGAGCTGACCGACCTGACCGGGCGCGACCTCGGTTACCGCCGCTGCGGCACACTCGCCGTCGCGCTGGACGCCGACGACCGCGCCCACCTGCGCGAACTGCACGCGCTCCAGCAGCGCTCCGGCCTGGAGTCGGAGTGGCTTTCGGGGCGCGAGTGCCGACGTCTGGAGCCGATGCTCGCGCCGGGCGTGCGCGGGGGGCTCCGGGTGGACGGCGACCACCAGATCGACCCCCGGCGCCTCGCCCGCGCGCTGGTGGCCGCCTGTGAGAACGCGGGCGTGGTCTTCCATGGGGTGTGGGCCGAGCGGCTCACCGTGGGGCGCGGTGACCGGGTCACGGGGGTCGTCACCGCCGACGGGACCGCGCTGGAGGCCGGGCAGGTGGTGCTGGCCGGGGGCAGCCTGAGCGGGCGGCTCACGGGCGTGCCGGAAGCGGTACTGCCGCCGGTGCGGCCCGTGAAGGGCCAGGTGCTGCGGCTCACCATGCCGGGGACGCACGGGCCGCTGCTGAGCCGGACGGTGCGTGCCGTGGTGCGCGGCAACCCCCTCTACCTGGTGCCCCGGGAGAGCGGCGAGCTGGTCGTCGGCGCCACCAGCGAGGAGCTGGGCTGGGACACGACGGTCACCGCGGGCGGTGTCTACGAGCTGCTGCGCGACGCCCACGAGCTGGTCCCCGGCATCACGGAGCTGCCCCTGACGGAGACCCGCGCGGGTCTGCGCCCCGCCTCCCCGGACAACGCCCCGCTGCTCGGCCCGACCGGCCTCGACGGTCTGCTGCTGGCCACCGGGCACTACCGCAACGGCGTCCTGCTCACCCCCGTCACGGGTGACGTCATGGCGCACGCCCTGACCACCGGAGAGCTGCCGGAGGAGGCCCGCCCCTTCACCCCCCTGCGCTTCGGTGCCGCACCCGCACTCCCGGAACTCTCGGAGCAGCCCGCATGAAGATCTCCGTCAACGGCGAGCCGCGCGAGGTGGCTCCCGGCACGGCCCTGGACGCTCTGGTGGGCACGCTCACCCCGGCGCCGTCCGCAGTGGCCGCGGCCCTGAACGAGACCGTCGTCCCGCGCGCACAGTGGCCCGCCACCGCCCTGGCCGACGGCGACCGCGTCGAAGTGCTCACCGCCGTCCAGGGAGGCTGACCATGGCCGACGATTCCCTTGTCCTCGGCGGCACGTCGTACGGATCCCGCCTGATCATGGGTACGGGCGGCGCGCCCAGCCTGGACGTGCTGGAGCACGCCCTGGTGGCCTCCGGCACGGAGCTGACGACCGTCGCGATGCGGCGGGTGAACACCTCGGTGCACGGGTCCGTGCTGTCCGTCCTCGACCGGCTCGGCATTCGCGTACTGCCGAACACGGCCGGCTGCTTCACCGCCGGGGAGGCGGTGCTCACCGCGCGGCTCGCACGCGAGGCACTCGGCACGGACCTGGTCAAGCTGGAGGTCATCGCCGACGAGCGCACGCTGCTGCCGGACCCGGTCGAGCTGCTGGACGCGGCGGAGACGCTGGTCGACGACGGGTTCACGGTGCTGCCTTACACGAACGACGACCCCGTGCTCGCGCGGAAGCTGGAGGACGTCGGGTGCGCGGCGGTCATGCCGCTGGGCTCGCCGATCGGGTCCGGGCTCGGTATCCGCAACCCGCACAACTTCCAGCTGATCGTGGAGCACGCGCGGGTGCCGGTGATCCTGGACGCGGGGGCCGGTACGGCGTCGGACGCGGCGCTGGCGATGGAGCTGGGATGTGCCGGTGTGATGCTGGCCTCGGCGGTGACGCGGGCGCAGGAGCCGGTTCTGATGGCGGAGGGCATGCGGCACGCCGTGGAGGCGGGGCGGCTGGCACGGCGGGCGGGACGGATCCCCCGACGGCATTTCGCCGCGGCGTCCTCTCCCGCGGAAGGCCTGGCCGATCTCGATCCGGAGCGGCCCGCCTTTCGGTAACCCGGCGCTGTCCTGGGGGCTTGCCCCTCCGTGGACCACCCGTCCCGGCCGGACAATGAGGGGGGCCTCGCTCGTGGGAGTCGCTCGCCGTCGGCGGCCGGCCCGCCGTCGCCGGGCGGGCCGGTGGGTCGTGTCCGGACGGTCGGCGGCCCGTGCCCGGGTGCGCGGCGCCTTCGTCACAGGTCCGCTTCAGTAGCGCCCCGATTCCGGGCGGCGCCGCGGGGTGTCGGTGCCGGCTCGTACACTCACCTGCGTGGACACGACCCTTCAGGACCCTCTCGTCGGGCAGGTGCTCGACGGCCGGTACCGCGTCGAGGCGCGGATCGCGGTCGGCGGGATGGCCACGGTCTACCGGGCCGTGGACACCCGCCTGGACCGCATGCTCGCGCTGAAGGTGATGCACCCGGCTCTGGCGACCGACGCCACCTTCGTCGAGCGGTTCATCCGCGAGGCCAAGTCGGTGGCCCGGCTCGACCACCCCAATGTCGTCCAGGTCTTCGACCAGGGGGCCGAGGGGGCGTACGTCTACCTGGCCATGGAGTACATCGCGGGCTGCACCCTGCGGGACGTGCTGCGCGAGCGCGGGGCCCTGCGGCCGCGGGCCGCGCTGGACATCCTGGAGCCGGTGCTGGCCGCGCTGGGCGCGGCGCACCGGGCGGGGTTCGTGCACCGGGACATGAAGCCGGAGAACGTGCTCATAGGGGACGACGGCCGGGTCAAGGTCGCCGACTTCGGCCTGGTCCGCGCCGTGAACACCGTCACCAGCACCAGCGGCGCCGTCCTCGGCACCGTCTCCTACCTGGCCCCCGAGCAGATCGAGCACGGCACCGCCGACCCCAGGGTCGACGTGTACGCGTGCGGTGTCGTGCTGTACGAGATGCTGACCGGCGCCAGGCCGCACGACGGGGACTCGGCCGCCGCGGTGCTCTACAAGCACCTCCACGAGGACGTGCCGCCGCCGTCGGCCGCCGTGCCGGAGATGGCGTACGAGCTGGACGAGCTGGTCGCCGCGACGACCGCGCGCAACCCGGAGATCCGCCCGCACGACGCCGTGGCGCTGCTCGCGCGGGCCCGCGAGGCGCGCGAGGCGCTGAGCGCGGGCCAGCTGGACGCGGTGCCGCCGCAGGCGCTCACCGCGGCGCACGACAACGCCGAGGACCGTACGAGCGTGATCCCGCGCGCGCTGACCTCCCCCGCGCCCGGCTTCGCCCGCGCGGGAGGGCCCCCGTCCGGGCCGCTGCCCGTCGTTGAGGACGAACGCGACGGCAGGCGTGTCGGCTCCGCCGCGGACGGGATCGACCGCACCAGCCGGCTGGCGGTCCCCCCGCCGGCCGCACCCGGGTCCCGCCGGCCCCGGCTGCGGCGCGGCCCGCTGACGGTCGTCGTGGCCGTCCTGCTGGTGCTCGGCGTCGGCACGGGCGTCTGGTACATCAACTCCGGCCAGTTCACCAAGGTGCCGCCGCTGCTGTCCAAGACCGAGGAGCAGGCCCGGGACCGGCTGGACGACGCCGGGCTGGACGTCGGCAAGGTGCGGCACGCCTACAGCGACACCGTGGAGCGCGGCGAGATCGTCAGCACCGACCCCGGGGTGGGCGAGCGCATCCGGAAGAACGACTCCGTGTCGCTCACGGTCTCCGACGGCCCCGACACCGTGAAGCTGCCGGACGTGGCGGGCTACGGGCTGGACCGGGCGCGCACGCTGCTCAAGGACGAGGGCCTGGAGCCGGGCATGGTGACCGAGGAGTTCAGCGACGAGGCGGCCAAGGGCTTCGTGATATCCACCGAGCCCGGGTCGGGCACCACGGTCCGCGCGGGCTCGGCGGTCGCGCTGGTCGTCAGCAAGGGCAGCCCGATCGACGTCCCGGACGTCACCGGCGACGACCTGGACGACGCGAAGGACGAGCTGACGGAGCTCGGCCTGGAGGTGAGGGTCGCCGACGCGCGGGTGAACTCCGAGTACGACAGCGGCCGGGTGGCCCGGCAGACGCCGGGCCCGGGCGGCCGGGCCGCCGAGGGGGACACGGTGACCCTCACGGTGTCCAAGGGCCCCCGGATGGTCGAGGTCCCGGACGTGGTCGGCGACAGCGTGGACGACGCCAGGGGCAGGCTGGAGGACGCGGGCTTCGAGGTGGACGAGGACCGGGGTCTGCTCGGGCTGTTCGGCGACACCGTCGAGGACCAGTCGGTGGACGGCGGGGACACCGCTCCCGAGGGCTCCACCATCAAGATCACCATCAGGTGACGGGACACCGTCCGTCGCATGACACCCTGGAAGGGTGAAGAGTCAACAGTCCGCCCCCTCACCTGCCTCCGCCACCTCACCCGCCTCACCCGTCCTCCCCCGCAATCCCGTCGGCGGCCATGTCCCCGTGGCCGGCGGACTGCACTCCGCGGGGCTGTCGTATGCCCGTGAGCTGAAGGCGGAGACCGTGCAGGTCTTCGTCGCCAACCCGCGCGGCTGGGCCACGCCGGCCGGCAGTCCGAAGCAGGACGAGGCGTTCCGTGAGGCCTGCGCGGCCGGGCCGGTCCCGGCGTACGTGCACGCGCCGTACCTGATCAACTTCGGTTCGCACACCGAGGCGACGGTGGAGCGGTCGGTCGAGTCGCTGCGGCACTCGCTGCGGCGCGGGCGGGCGATCGGGGCGCTCGGCGTGGTGGTGCACACCGGGAGCGCGACCGGCGGACGGGACCGGTCGGTGGCGCTGAAGCAGGTGCGGGAGCACATGCTGCCGCTGCTCGACGAGCTGACCCACGACGACGACCCGTATCTGCTGCTGGAGTCGACCGCCGGCCAGGGCGCCTCCCTGTGCTCGCGGACCTGGGACTTCGGGCCGTACTTCGAGGCGCTGGACGCCCATCCGAAACTGGGCGTGTGCCTGGACACCTGCCACATCTTCGCCGCCGGCCACGACCTGACCGGGCCGTCGGGCATGCACCGGACCCTCGACCTGCTGGTCGACACCGTCGGCGAGGGCAGGCTGAAGCTGATCCACGCCAACGACTCCAAGGACGTGGCCGGAGCGCACAAGGACCGGCACGAGAACATCGGCGCCGGACACATCGGTGAGGACCCGTTCCGTGCGCTGATGACGCATCCGGCGACCGAGGGCGTGCCGCTGGTCATCGAGACGCCGGGCGGCAAGGAGGGACACGCGGCGGACGTGGAGCGGCTGAAGAAGCTGCGCGACGGCTGACCCCGAAGGGGCGGGCCGGTCAGAGCTCGGGGCCGTCCCCGGGCTTCTCCTGGTAGGAGTAGCGCTGCTCACGCCACGGGTCGCCGATGTTGTGGTAGCCGCGCTCCTCCCAGAATCCGCGCCGGTCGGCGGTCATGTACTCGATGCCGCGGACCCACTTCGGGCCCTTCCAGGCGTACAGGTGCGGGACGACCAGCCGGAGCGGGAAGCCGTGCTCGGCGGTGAGCAGTTCGCCGTCCTTGTGGGTGGCGAACAGGGTGCGCTCGGCGGCGAAGTCGGCCAGCCTGAGGTTGGAGCTGAATCCGTACTCGGCCCACACCATCACGTGGGTGACGCCGGGCGCGGGCGGGGCGAGGTCCAGGATCATGGTGGCCGGGACGCCGCCCCACTCGGAGCCGAGCATGCTGAACTTGGTGACGCAGTGCAGGTCGGCGACGACCGTGGTGTACGGCAGGGCGGTGAACTCGTCGTGGGTCCAGCCGTGCTTCTCGTCGTCGGCGGTGGCGCCGAAGACCCGGAACTCCCAGCGCTCGGGACGGAACTTGGGGACCGGTCCGTAGTGCGTGACGGGCCAGCCGCGCTGCAGTCGCTGCCCGGGCGGGAGCTCGAACCGCGAGGCTCCCTGCGAACCGTCCGCTCCCGATCCGTGTTCCACCGGCTGACCCATGCCTCCATCCTGACAGACCCGGACCGATGCCCCTGACCCACCTCACTTACATTCGGGTAAACAGTCACAAGAATGACGAAGACGACTAAGCCTGTACTTACTTACTAAGTCAACACTTACTGGACGATCTTCAACGCCGGTGCAATCATGCCGCGCAACACGCCTGTTCCCGTTCGAAGGAGCGTCAAGCGATGCAGGGCGACCCGGAAGTCATCGAGTTCCTCAATGAGCAGCTGACCGCCGAGCTCACGGCCATCAACCAGTACTTCCTGCACGCGAAGCTGCAGGACCACAAGGGCTGGACGAAGCTCGCGAAGTACACGCGCGCGGAGTCCTTCGACGAGATGCGCCACGCCGAGATGCTCACCGACCGCATCCTGCTCCTGGACGGCCTGCCGAACTACCAGCGGCTCTTCCACGTGCGGGTCGGCCAGAGCGTGACCGAGATGTTCCAGGCCGACCGGGAGATCGAGGTGGAGGCGATCGACCGGCTGCGCCGGGGCATCGAGGTGATGCGCGCCAAGCACGACATCACGTCGGCCAACGTCTTCGAGGCGATCCTCGCCGACGAGGAGCAGCACATCGACTACCTGGACACCCAGCTGGAGCTGGTCGAGAAGCTGGGCGAGCCGCTCTACCTGTCGACGGTCATCGAGCAGACCCAGCCGGACTCCTCGGGACCGGGCCCGCTCTAGAGAGGCCCTGGTCTCAGGCCGCCTCGGGAAGCTCCGCGAGGACGGGCGCCCCCTGGTCGGCCGGCTCCCGGCGGGGGCAGGCGCCGCGGCCGAGGAGGGCCTGGATGCGCCGTACGCAGCCCCCGCAGTCGGTGCCCGCCTTGCAGGCGGAGGCGATCTGCCGGGGCGTGCACGCGCCGGTCTCCGCGTGGCTCCTCACCTGTTCCTCGGTCACACCGAAGCAGCTGCAGACGAACACGCGGTTCACCTCCCGGACGGGGTACAGGGTCGTGCCGTACCGACGACCGGAGAGCCCGACTGATCGGTGAGGCAAACCTAACCTTACCCACCACACGAGGCCGGCAAAAGTGGGAGGGGCGCGGATGCCGTGTGACCCGCGCCCCATTTCACCCGCCCGCCCCGGGACGGACCGTCACTGGTCCCGGTACATCTCCGCCACCAGGAACGCCAGGTCGAGCGACTGGCTGCGGTTGAGCCGCGGGTCGCAGGCCGTCTCGTAACGCTGGTGCAGGTCGTCGACGAAGATCTCGTCGCCGCCGCCCACGCACTCGGTGACGTCGTCGCCGGTCAGCTCCACGTGGATGCCGCCGGGGTGGGTGCCGAGCGACTTGTGGACCTCGAAGAAGCCCTTGACCTCGTCGAGGACGTCGTCGAAGCGGCGGGTCTTGTGGCCGGAGGCCGCCTCGTAGGTGTTGCCGTGCATCGGGTCGGTGATCCAGGCGACGGTGGCGCCGGAGGCGGTGACCTTCTCCACCAGCTCGGGAAGCCTGTCGCGGATCTTGTCCGCGCCCATGCGGACGATGAAGGTCAGCCGGCCGGGCTCGCGCTCGGGGTCGAGGCGCTCGATGTACTGCAGCGCCTCCTCGGCCGTGGTGGCCGGGCCGAGCTTGATGCCGATCGGGTTGCGGATACGCGAGGCGAACTCGATGTGCGCGTGGTCCAGCTGGCGGGTGCGCTCACCGATCCACACCATGTGCCCGGAGACGTCGTACAGCTGCCCGGTGCGGGAGTCGACGCGGGTGAGGGCCGACTCGTAGTCGAGCAGCAGCGCCTCGTGCGAGGAGAAGAACTCGACCGTCTGGAACTCGGCCGGGTCCGTCCCGCAGGCCCGCATGAAGTTCAGCGCGTTGTCGATCTCCCGGGCGAGCTGCTCGTAACGCTGACCGGACGGGGAGGACTTCACGAAGTCCTGGTTCCAGGCGTGCACCTGCCGCAGGTCGGCGTAGCCACCGGTGGTGAAGGCACGCACCAGGTTCAGCGTGGACGCCGAGGCGTGGTACATGCGCTTGAGCCGCTCGGGGTCCGGGATGCGGGCCGCTTCGGTGAAGTCGAAGCCGTTGACGGAGTCGCCGCGGTAGGTCGGCAGGGTCACACCGTCGCGGGTCTCGGTCGGCTTCGAGCGCGGCTTGGAGTACTGGCCGGCGATCCGGCCGACCTTCACCACGGGCACGGACGCGGCGTACGTGAGCACGGCGCCCATCTGGAGGAGGGTCTTCAGCTTGTTGCGGATGTGGTCCGCGGACACCCCGTCGAAGGCCTCGGCGCAGTCGCCGCCCTGGAGGAGGAACGCCTCTCCCTCGGCGACGGCCGCCATCCGGGCGCGCAGCTGGTCGCACTCGCCCGCGAAGACGAGCGGCGGATACGACTCGAGGTCCGCGATCACTGCGCGCAGAGCCTCAAGGTCGGGGTACTCGGGCTGCTGCGCCGCGGGCAAGTCTCGCCAGGTGTTGCCAGCGCTCGGGCTGGTCTTAGCGTTCACGGTCACCCCTCAACACTACGGGGTCGCGTCACGCGGTTTTCGCGTGGCTCGACAGGTGAGACGGGACCCGGTGCGGACCCCGTGGCCGCATTGGACTCTCCCGCGCCATCACATCGGAATCACGCGGTGCTCATCTACGTATCGGGCGCATATCGGGGTGCGGGCGTCGGGCGCGGAGCGGCACCGACGGAAAGTGACCGCGGCGCCGCGCGCGGATGCGCTAGGGTCGGCGGCATGTTCGCGCACTCGACCCAGAACTGGTGGTGGACCGCTCGTCCGGCGGCCCACTGACTGCGCGTTACGCAAGACTTCGCGAAGGCCGCCCGAGGGGCGGCCTTCGGTGTTCTCGCGACCGGGTCCGTTCCTCCTCGACAGAGGGACACCGTCCATGACACCGCCCACGGCACCGCTCGACCGCCTCCTGGCCGACCCCCGCCCGTTCGCCCTGCTCCGCCGCCGTGCCCCCGGCCACGACCACGACCTCGTGGAACTGCTGCTCGGCCCGGTCGCGGAGCACGACGAACTCGCCGCCCTGCCCGACGAAGGGCTGGCGCTCGTCCCCTTCCGGCAGATCCGCGAGCGCGGCTTCGACGTCCGCGACGACGGCACACCGCTGCTGGTGCTCACCCCCGAGGAGCGGTACGGCATCCCGCTCGCCGAGGCCCTCGCGCAACTGCCCGCGCACGAGGTCCGGGTCGAGGGCGGCGGCTTCGACGTCGGCGACGAGGAGTACGCGCGGATCGTCGGGCGGGTGCTGGACGAGGAGATCGGGCGGGGCGAGGGCGCCAACTTCGTGATCCGGCGGACCTACGAGGGCCGGATTCCCGGGTTCGGGCGGGCCGACGCGCTGGCGCTGTTCCGGCGGCTGCTCGAGGGCGAGCGGGGCGCGTACTGGACGTTCGTCGTGCACACCGGGGACCGGACGCTGGTGGGCGCCAGCCCGGAGGTGCACGTCCGCATGTCCGGGGGGACGGTGGTGATGAACCCGATCAGCGGCACCTACCGCTACCCCGCCGAGGGACCGACCCCCGAGCACCTGCTGGGCTTCCTCGCCGACGGCAAGGAGATCGAGGAGCTGTCGATGGTCGTCGACGAGGAGCTGAAGATGATGTGCGCCGTCGGTGACATGGGCGGGGTGGTCGTCGGCCCGCGGCTGAAGGAGATGGCGCACCTCGCGCACACCGAGTACGAACTGCGCGGCCGTTCCTCGCTGGACGCGCGGGAGGTGCTGCGCCAGACGATGTTCGCGGCGACGGTCACCGGCTCGCCGGTGCAGAACGCCTGCCGGGTCATCGAGCGGCACGAGGCCGGGGGGCGGGGCTACTACGCGGGCGCGCTGGCGCTGCTCGGGCGGGATCCGGGTGACGGACCGGGGCAGACCGCCGGCGCCCAGACGCTCGACTCCCCCATCCTGATCCGTACCGCGGACATCGACACGGAGGGGCGGCTGCGGGTGCCGGTCGGCGCCACGCTGGTGCGCGGCTCGGACCCGGCGGGCGAGGTCGCGGAGACCCACGCCAAGGCGGCCGGAGTGCTGGCGGCGCTGGGCGTACGGCCGTCCCGGCCGGGCGCGGAGGCCGAGCGGCCGGGGCTCGCCGACGATCCCCGGGTGCGGGCCGCGCTGGACGGGCGGCGCGCCTCGCTGGCCCCGTTCTGGCTGCGGATGCAGGAGCGGTCGGCCGCGCTCGCCGGGCACGCCCTGGTCGTCGACGCGGAGGACACCTTCACGGCGATGCTCGCGCACGTGCTGCGCTCGTCGGGACTGACGGTGAGCGTGCGGCGGTACGACGAGCCGGGGCTGCGCGAGGCGGTGCTCGGGCACGGGGGCCCGGTGGTACTGGGGCCCGGCCCCGGCGACCCGTCTGATCCGGCCGACTGGAAGATGCGCTTCCTGCGGGCCCTGACCGCCGAGGTGGTCGGGGCGCACCGGCACGGCGTCCTCGGTGTCTGCCTCGGGCACGAGCTGATCGCGGCGGAACTGGGCCTCGACATCGTCCGCAAGGAGGTGCCGTACCAGGGCGCGCAGACGGAGATCGACCTGTTCGGGCGGCGGGAGACGGTCGGTTTCTACAACAGCTTCACCGCGCGCTGCGACGACGCGAGGGCCGGTGAACTGGCCGCGCACGGCATCGAGGTGAGCCGGTCGGCGGGCGGCGAGGTGCACGCGCTGCGCGGGCCGGGCTTCGGGGGCGTCCAGTTCCACCCCGAGTCGGTGCTCACGCTGAACGGCGCCGCGATCGTGCGGGAGCTGACCGGTCAGCTGCGCGGGACGAGTACGTTCTCCGAGCGGCGGCCCTCCCGGTAGTCGAGGACGTTGCGCACCGTCGCGCCGACGATCTGGCCGACGGCGTCCTCGGTGTAGTACGCCTGGTGCGAGGTCACCAGCACGTTCGGGAAGGTGACGAGGCGGGCCAGGGTGTCGTCCTCGACGGCCTGCAGGGACCTGTCGAGGAAGAACAGGCCCGCCTCCGCCTCGTACACGTCCAGGCCCACGCCCGTGAAGCGGCCGGCGCGCAGCTCGCCGACGAGGGCCGCGGTGTCGATCAGGCCGCCGCGGCTGGAGTTGACGAGGACGGCGTCGTCGCGCATCGACTTCAGGGCGGCCGCGTCGATCAGGTGCCGGGTCTCGGCCATCAGCGGGACGTGCAGGCTGATCAGGTCGGACCGGGCGAGCAGCTCGTCCTTCGGGACGTAGCGCATGCCGAGTTCCGCGCAGGCCGGGTTCTCGGCGACGTCCCAGCCGAGCAGCCGCATGCCGAAGCCGTGGGCGATCCGGGCGAAGGCCTCGCCGATCCTGCCGGTGCCGAGGACGCCGGCGGTGCGGCCGTGCAGGTCCCGGCCCATCAGGCCGTCCAGGCGGAAGTCGAAGTCGCGGGTGCGGATGGAGGCGCGCACGATCCGCCGGTTGACGGCCATGGCGAGGGTCCAGGCGAACTCGGCGACCGAGTGGGGCGAGTAGTACGACACCCTGGCCACGGTCACGCCGAGCCGCTCGGCCGTGTCCAGGTCGACGTTGTTGAAGCCGGTGGAGCGCTGGGCCACCATCCGGGTGCCGCCGGCCGCGAGGATCTCCAGCACCTCCGCGCCGAGGTCGGCGTTGACGGACGTGGAGACGATCTCGTGGCCGGCCGCGATGGGGGCGGTGTCCGCGTTGAGGAAGACGTCCAGGCAGCGGACGTCCCCGTGATCGCGGAAGGCCCGCTCGATCAGGGGCTTCTCGTCGGCCTGGACGCCGAAGGCAAGGATCTCCATGACCGCTCCCGTTCCGGTGGGCTCCGGGCCGAATATACGGCCCTCGGCCCACCGTCGCCGGTCGGCGCCCGGTCAGCCGAAGAAGACGCCGACCTCCTCGTACAGCGCCGGGTCGACCGTTTTCAGCCGGGCCGTGGCCTCGGCGATCGGGACGCGGACGATGTCCGTGCCGCGCAGGGCGACCATTTTGCCGAAGTCCCCGTCGCGTACGCAGTCGATGGCGTGCAGGCCGAAGCGGGTGGCGAGCCAGCGGTCGAAGGCGCTGGGCGTGCCGCCGCGCTGGACGTGGCCGAGGACGGTGGTGCGGGCCTCCTTGCCGGTGCGTTTCTCGATCTGCTTGGCCAGCCATTCGCCGACCCCGGACAGCCGGACGTGCCCGTAGGAGTCCAGCGACTCGTCCTTGAGCACCAGGTCGCCGTCGCGGGGCATCGCCCCCTCGGCGACGACCACGATCGGGGCGTAGGACGCCCGGAACCGCGAGGTCACCCAGGCGCACACCTGCTCGATGCCGAAGCGCTGCTCGGGGATGAGGATGACGTTGGCACCGCCGGCCAGGCCCGAGTGGAGCGCGATCCAGCCGGCGTGCCGGCCCATGACCTCGACGACCAGTACGCGCATGTGCGACTCGGCGGTGGTGTGCAGCCGGTCGATGGCCTCCGTGGCGATGCCGACCGCGGTGTCGAAGCCGAAGGTGTAGTCGGTGGCGGACAGGTCGTTGTCGATGGTCTTGGGGACGCCGACGCAGGGCACGCCGTACTCGTCCGCGAGGCGGGTGGCGACGCCGAGGGTGTCCTCGCCGCCGATGGCGACCAGGGCATCGACGCCGAGTCCGGCGAGGTTCTCCCTGATGCGCCGGATGCCGTCCTCCCGCTGGAGCGGATTGGTGCGCGAGGATCCGAGGATGGTGCCGCCGCGGGGCAGGATGCCGCGGACGGCCGGGATGTCGAGACGGACGGTGTCGCCCTCCAGGAGGCCGCGCCAGCCGTCCCGGAAGCCGGTGAAGTCGTAGCCGTACTCCTGGACGCCCTTGCGGACGACGGCCCGGATGACGGCGTTGAGCCCGGGGCAGTCGCCGCCTCCGGTCAGTACTCCGACCTTCATCGCACAACCCCTTTGCGAGGGTGAGTGGTTGAGGCCACTGTCCCGCGTGGGGTCAGGCGTCGTCCAGACCTCGTTCTATCGCGTACCGCACCAGCTCCACCCGGTTGTGCAGCTGGAGCTTGCCCAGGGTGTTCTGGACGTGGTTCTGCACGGTGCGGTGGGAGATGACGAGGCGTTCGGCGATCTGCTTGTAGCTCAGACCCTTGGCGACCAGGCGCAGCACCTCGGTCTCCCGGTCGGTGAGCCGGGGCGTGCCGGGGTCGTCGGTGCCCGCGGCGGGGGCCGGTTCGGAGGCGAGGCGGCGGTACTCGCCGAGGACCAGACCGGCCAGGCCCGGGGTGAAGACCGGGTCGCCGGCGGCCGTGCGGTGCACCGCGTCCCGCAACTCCTCGGTGGACGCCGACTTCAGCAGGTATCCGGTCGCGCCGGACTTCACCGCCTCCAGCACGTCGGCGTGCTCACCGCTCGCCGAGAGCACGAGGACGCGCAGCCGCGGGTCGGCGCCGACGACTTCCTTGCAGACCTGGACGCCGGGCTTGCCCGGCAGGTTGAGGTCGAGCACGAGGACGTCGGGCGCGGCGGCCCGGGCCCGGCGCACCGCCTGGTCGCCGTCGCTCGCGGTGGCGACCACGTCGAAGCCGGACTCGGCCAGGTCCCGGGCGACTGCGTCGCGCCACATCGGGTGGTCGTCGACCACCATGACCCTGATCGGGCCCTGTCGTTCACTCATGGTCCGCTGCCTTTCGCCCGCGCGGCGCCGCCGCCGGTTGCTTCGGTGCCCTCAGTTCCACCTCGGTGCCCTGTCCCGGCACCGAGATCAGCTCGGCCGTGCCGCCGAGGTCGCGCAGCCGGCCCCTGATCGACAGGGCCACGCCGAGCCGCCCCTCGCCCTCGGCCTCGGCGAGCCGCCCGTCCGGGATGCCGGGCCCCTCGTCGCGGACGGTGACGAGCACCTCGTCCGGCTCGTCCTCCACCAGGATCCAGGCGCGCGCCTGCCCGCCGACGTGCTCGCGGACATTGTCCAGGGCGGCCCCCACGGCGGCCGCCAGCTCCCGCGCGGCGGCCGGAGCCAGGAGGACCGGGGCGCCCGGCTCGGCGAGGTTCACGAGGGAGCCCGCGTACGGGGCGAGCAGGGCGCGCAGGTCGACAAAACCCGTCGCGGCCCCTCCCTCCGGTTCCTCGACCACCCGTACGACCGCGCCCTCGGCGGCGTTTTCCGACACGCGGGAGACGGGCACCAGGCCGCCGGAGACCAGGGTGCGCAGCGCCACCTCCTGCTCACCGGCCAGCCGGCCCAGCTCGGCCGCCTCGCCGCCGATGACGGCGCCCCGGCGCTGCACCATCGCCAGCACCTGGAGGACGCTGTCGTGGATGTCCCGGGCCAGCCGCTCCCGCTCCCTGGTCGCCGCCTCGATCTCCAGGGCGCGCGCGAGGGTGCGCTCGGAGGCGCGGGCGACCTCGACGACGTAGCCGATCGCGATGGAGGCGACCCAGACGAGGACGACGTTGTGGACGGTGTCGCGGGCCGGGGTGCCGCGTTCGACCAGGTTGGCGACGGCGACGAGGGTGGAGGCGAGGGCGGCCCAGCGCCAGCCGCCCTTGACGGCGAAGGCCAGCACGGAACCGGCGGTCCATATCGACGGCAGGGTCGGGCCGCCGTCCATGACGCGTGCGTGGGCGTCGGCGAGGGGCGTGAGCATGATGCCGGTCAGCGCGACGGTGAGGTCGGCGGCGAGGAACCGCTTGGTGCAGCTCGCCGCGTTCGCGACCCTGGGGAGGGTGGCCAGGGTCCAGACGAGGAGGACGGCGTAGTAGGCGACGGCGAGCCAGGGGCGGGCGAAGCCGGAGCAGGCGGTGGCGAAGAAGCCGATCGCGTACAGCATGGTGAGCACGCGGTAGCCGGCGAGCGCGCGCCACAGCGGCTGCTCGACCGACATCCTCATGACCCTCTCGCGCCCGGTCATGTTCCCCCTCCCCCGAGTCCGGTGCCGGTGCCGGTGTGCCGGCTACGTCCCGGTCCGGTCCCGCTCCGCCTGGGCGAGCGCGGCCCTCGCCGCCCTGCCCGCCTCCTTCTCCGCCCTCGCCGCCTCCGCGAGCTGCCGCTTCATGGCGGTCGCGTACATGTCGACGTACTCCTGGCCGGAGAGCTTCATGATTTCGTACATGACCTCGTCGGTCACCGCGCGGAGCACGAAGCGGTCGTGCTCCATGCCCTGGTAGCGGGCGAAGTCCAGCGGCTTGCCGATGCGGATGCCGGGCCGCATCAGCTTCGGCATCACCTGCCCCGGCGGCTGGATCTTCTCGGTGTCGATCATGGCGACCGGGATGACGGGCGCGCCGGCGGCGAGGGCCACGCGCGCGAGGCCGCCCGGCTTGCCGCGGTAGAGGCGGCCGTCCGGGGAGCGCGTGCCCTCGGGGTAGATGCCGAACAGCTCCCCGCGCTCCAGGACCTGCATGCCGCTCCTGATGGCGGCCTCCCCCGCGCCGCGCGCGCCGGAGCGGTCCACCGGGAGCTGGCCCGCGCTCTTGAAGAAGGCGGCCGTCAGCCTGCCCTTGACCCCGGGGGTGTTGAAGTACTCGGCCTTGGCGATGAAGGTCACCTTGCGGTCGAGGACGGCGGGCAGGAAGAACGAGTCGGAGAACGACAGGTGGTTGCTCGCCACAATGGCGGGGCCGTCGGCCGGAATGTGCTCCAGCCCCTCCACCCAGGGCCGGAAGGCGAGCTTCAGCGAACCCCCCACCGTGACCTTCATCGCGCCGTACAACAACCGAGTGCCTCCTGTGTCTGTGGCTCAGACCTTAACCCGGGGCACCGTCAATGGCCCCGACGGCCCTGGTCGGTGTCAGTGCGGTCGCGTACGGTGAAGTAGCCGCAAGTACCCACGAGCACCGCACCCGACGTGCCGGCTGTGCCGGCCCCCGACGACAGGAGACCGAGACGTGCCGGTCCTGCCCGGAGCCGAGCCGTTCCGCCACGAGGGCGGGGAGGTCGGCGTCCTCCTCTGCCACGGCTTCACCGGTTCCCCGCAGTCGCTGCGCCCCTGGGCGCGGTACCTGGCCGCGCGCGGCCTGAGCGTGGCGCTGCCGCTGCTGCCCGGGCACGGCACGCGCTGGCAGGACATGCAGGTCACCGGCTGGCAGGACTGGTACGCGGAGGTGGACCGCGAGCTGCGCGTCCTGCGCGAGCGCTGCGCGCGGGTCTTCGTGGCCGGCCTGTCCATGGGCGGCGCGCTGGCGCTGCGGCTCGCCGCCAGGCACGGGGACGCGGTGTCGGGCGTCGTGGTCGTCAACCCGGCGAACCGGATGCACGGCGTGGCCCAGCACGCCCTCCCGGTCCTGCGCCATCTCGTGCCCGCGGCGAAAGGCATCGCCAGCGACATCGCCAAGCCGCTCAGCGCGGAGCTGGGGTACGACAGGGTGCCGTTGCACTCGGCGCACTCGCTGCGCGCCTTCTTCCGTCTCGCCGACGGCGACCTGCCGCAGGTGACCCAGCCGCTGCTGCTGCTGCGCAGTCCGCAGGACCACGTGGTGCCGCCGGCCGACTCGGCCCGGATCCTCGGCCGGGTGTCGTCGACGGACGTGACGGAGATCCTGCTGGAAGAGAGCTACCACGTGGCGACGTTGGACCACGATGCGGACCGGATCTTCGCGGAGAGCGTCGCGTTCATCGGCCGGCTCGCGCCCGGTTCCGTCGGGGAACCGGAGTCCGGTCTCGGCAAGGAAGGGACGACCGCAGGTGGCTGAGCACGACTCCGACCGCGAGGACCGCGAGGAGCGCGAGGAGCGGGAACCGGAGCGGGAGCGGGAGCACCGCGAGGGACGGGAGCGCGCGGCTGACGGCGGTCCCGAGGAGCAGGACGTGTCCTATGACGAGGACGCCGCCTGGGCCGCGATCGTCGCCGGGTACGGGGAGGAGCCCCCGGATCCGCCGGGTGCGAAGCCGTTCAAGTCGGTGGAGGACCTGGCGCTCCTGGAGCCCGAGGTGAACGACGAGAAGCCCTCGGCGGACCGGCCCTCCCCGGCCCGGCCGCTGGGCGGCTCCGTCGCGTTCGCGCCCGGGGTCGGTCCCCGCGACCACACGCCCGCCGAGCCGTCCGACGACGACCTCGGCGAGGACGACGAGGGCCACTTCGTGCCTCCCGAGCCGCCACCGCTGCCCGAGGCGGATCCCACCTCGAAGTTCGCCTGGCTGGGCGTGCTCGGCGGTCCGGTGCTGCTTCTGCTGGCGGTGGTGCTCGGCTGGGACATGACCTGGTGGCTGACGACCCTGAGCATCGGCGGCTTCCTCGGCGGCTTCGCCACCCTGGTCGTGCGGATGCGGACGGGCGACGAGGACGACGACGATCCGGGGCGGGGCGCGGTGGTGTGACCTGCCGGGCCCCGGTCAGGTGGTCGCGGGTACGCGGAGGGCGGTCAGGACCGGGAGGTGGTCCGTGGCCGCCCTCAGGTCGTCCTCGGCGACCCCGGGCAGTCCCGACGGCACCCCGCAGCCGAGCACCTCGACGCCCTCGGTGACGAAGACCGCGTCGATACGGCGGTCCGGGCCGGTCGCGGGAAAGGTGTACTCGCCGCCCCAGGGCGCGGCGGTCCAGCAGTCGCGCAGACCGTCGCCGAGCCGCCGGAAGGTGCGGCCGCCGGGGCGCTCGTTCAGGTCGCCGCCCGCCACGGCGTGCCGCACGCCCAGTGCGGCCAGCTGGTCGAGGAGCAGGCCGGCCTGCTCGAAGCGCTCGTCCGGCCGCAGCGACAGATGGGAGCTGAGTACGCCGAGACGGGCGCCGCCGATCCCGACCACGGCGGTGGCGAGCCCCCGGCGGTGCTGACCGGGGGTGAGCGGGAGCAGCACGTCCTCGGTGCGCTCCACGGTGGCCCGCAGGGAGCACAGCAGCGCGGGTCCGGCGGCCGTGCCGCCCCCGGAGAGCAGGACCAGGTCGGTGGCGGCGGCGAGCCGGGTGAGCTTCTTGCGCCAGCGGAAGAAGCGGGGGGCCTCCTGGAGGAGGACGAGGTCGGGCGCGCAGGCCTTGACGACGCGGGCGAGGGCGGCGGTGTCGTCGCGCATCGAGCGGACGTTGTAGCTCAGGACGCGGACGACCGCGGAACCGTCGGGTTCGGTACGGGAGTTGGGGAGGGGAGACAGAAAGGACGTTGCCATGTGGATCAAGATACGACGATGCCCGTCGTCCCCGGCCGGGGCTCGACGGGCTCGGTCGTACGGGAGGCGCCGCGGCGCTACATGATCGGGTCGGGCTCCCGGGCCAGGTCGGCCGCTCCCACCAGGCCGGCCTTGTTGCCGAGCTGGGCGGCGATCACGTCGGCGACCGGACGCCAGTTGCCGCCGACCAGCCACCGCTTGTAGGACTTGCGGATCGGGTCGAGGACCAGGTCGCCCTCGTCGGAGAGGCCGCCGCCGACGATGAAGGCGGACGGGTCGAAGAGCGAGGCCAGGTCGGCGAGGCCGGCGCCGGCCCAGCGGGCCAGTTCCCGGTAGGAGTCGACGGCGACCGGGCAGCCCTGGCGGGCGGCCACGGAGATGTGCTTGCCCTCGATGCCGTCGGGGGTGCCGTCGCCGAGCGCGAGCAGGACCTCGGCGCGCTCGGGCGTGGCGTTGGCGCGCTGCTTGGCGTACCTCACCAGCGCCCGTCCCGACGCGTACTGCTCCCAGCAGCCCTGCGAACCGCAGCCGCACAGCAGGCCGTCGGGCACCATCCGGATGTGGCCGAACTCGGCGGCCACGCCGAAGTGGCCGCGGCGCAGCTTGTTGCCGATGATGATGCCGCCGCCGAGGCCGGTGCCGAGGGTGATGCAGATGACGTTGCGGTGGCCCTTGCCGCCGCCGAACCTGTACTCGCCCCAGGCCGCGGCGTTGGCGTCGTTCTCCACGACGACGGGGAGGCCGACGCGGGCCTGCACCTTCTCCTTGAGCGGCTCCTGGCGCCAGTCGATGTTGGGCGCGAAGTAGACCGTGGAGCGCTGGCGGTTGACGTAGCCGGCGGCACCGATGCCGACTCCGACGATCGCGTGACCCACGCGTGCACCCTCCACCGCGGAGGCGATGGCGTCCACGATGGCCTCGGGCGTGCTGGGGGTCGGCACCTTGTGGGTCGAGAGGATGTTGCCTTCCTCGTCGACCACGCCGGCCGCGATCTTCGTGCCGCCGATGTCGACGCCGATGGTGAGTCCCATGAATCCCTCAGTTCGGTCGAGCCCCGCTAAGGGCAACCGTACCCGAGGCGGGGCTCAGTCCAGGTCGATGCGCTGTCCCGGGCCGGTGCCCTCGTCGCCCTCGTCGTCGCCCCCGGCGCCGGGTTCGCCCAGGTCGCGGGGGTCGCGCGGGTCCTCGGGCGGGGTGTCGCCGGTGGTCCAGCGGCGTTCCTGGTTCTGGACGGCGGAGCGGTAGGCGGCGAGGAGTTCACCGCCGGCGGCCGCGAGATGGTCGAACACGTCCGGGTTGCGCTCGATCACCGGTTCGACGGCGGCCCTGGCCTGCTGGACGACCTGCCGGACCACCTGCTGGGCGGCGGGTCCGGCGACCTGGCCGAGCAGGGGGGACTGGAGACCGGACAGCTTGTCCGCGACGGTGTCGACGAGCCGGCGCAGCTCCTCGGCGGCCGAACCGGGCGGCGGCCCGTACTCGGCACGGCGACGGGCCTTCTCCGCCTCCAGGTCCTCGGCGCACGCCGTCGCCCAGGCGTCGGCGTCGGCCGCACGCGTCTCGTCGGCCGCACGCGTCTCGTCGACCGCGTCGGCCTCGTCGGGGCGGGGTGCCTCGGACGGGGGGAGCTCTTCGCTCATGACGGACTCCTGACTACGGTTCGTTCTTACGACGTTACCCGAACGGTCACCGGTCCCGCCGGGGGTCAGCGCCCCCGCGGCCACAGTCCCGGGTCCGGCGCGAACCGGACGGCGAGCGTGCCGTCCCGCAGCGCGGCTCCGTCGACGGTGCAGCGGCGCAGGGCGGAGGGCAGCGGGACGACGCGGCGGAACGGCCCGGCGGTGACGACCAGTTCGTCACCGCGGCGGACCAGGTCGACTTCCTCGCGTACGGCGCCCGGCAGCGGGATGTGCCAGACCAGTACGCCGTCCTCGGCCAGCCGGTCGGTGACGGGCCACTCGACCGGGGAGGCGTCCGGGTTGACGCCCGGCACGTCCAGGGCGGCGAGGTCGTCCGTGCCGCGCGGGTCCCGGCCGAGATGGGCGACGGCGCGGACGTCGTACGTTCCCCGCCATTCCTCCAGTGTCTTGCGCTGCTGGGCGAGGGGGCCGCTGAGCCAGCTGTCCGCCGGGGCGTCCTCGGGCAGGACGCGGTTGGCGACCAGCAGGTCGGTGCGCAGGCCGCGCAGGGCGAGGCCCAGGGCGGTGGCGCGGACGGCGTCGGCACCGGCCGGTCCGGGCTCGGCGACCAGCCGTACGGCGGTGTCGCGGTCGGACAGGACGGCTTCGGCGGCGGCGAGTTCCAGGTCCCAGCGTGCGGTGGCCTCGTACAGCGCCTCGGTCGGCACGGGGATGCCCGCGAGCCGGCCGAGGACGGGCCGCAGGGCGCGGGCGGCCTGCCGCTGGGGCGGGAGCAGGCGGCGCAGACAGCGGCGCAGTTCCTCGGGCGCGGCGAGCAGGGCGAGGGCACGCGGCGCGGGCGGGAGGTCGACGACGAGGAGGTCGTGCGCCTCTGCGAGGGCGGCCTCGCGCAGGGCGCGCAGCAGGGCCAGGTCGTCGGCGCCGGGCAACGGGGTGAGTTCCCCGGGGTCGAGGCGGGAGGCGCCGAGGAGGTCGAGAGCTGAGGAGGCGCGGTTCTGGAGGGCGGCGAGGCCGTCGCGGAACCCCTGGGCGGCGTCGGGGCACCAGACGGTGAGCCCGGGTTCGACGGGGGCCGGCGCCGGGCCGGTGCGCACCCCGAGCACGGCGCCGAGCGTGTCGTCGCGGTCGGCGCCCAGGAGCAGGGTGCGGGTGCCCTGCCGGGCTGCGGCGAGCGCGGTGGCGGCGGCGACGGTGGTGCGGCCGGTGCCGCCGGGGCCCGTGATCAGGAGGGTGCGCATGGGGGTGAACGGTACCCGGGGCGCCGCCGGTCGGGCTCCTGACGGGCGCGGGTGCGGGGGCCGGGGTGCCCAGCCGGCGCCGCAGCGTGCCGCCACGCCCGCCCGTGCCGCCGCAGCGGGACGCCTGCCCGCGGCTGCGGCTGCGGCTGCGGCTGCGGCTGCGGCTGCGGCTGCGCTATTTCGGTCCCGATTCCACGCGCTTCTTCAAGCCCGCCAGCGCTCGGTCGATGATGACCTTCTCCGCCTTGCGCTTGATCATGCCGAGCATGGGGATCTTCACGTCGACCGTGAGGCGGTAGGTGACCTCCGTGCCGGTGCCCGCCGGGCGGAGCAGGTAGGAGCCGTCGAGGGAACGCAGCATCTGGGACTTCACCAGCGTCCAGGACACCTCGTGCTCGCCGGTCCACGTGTAGCCCAGCGTCTGGTCGTCCTTGATCGCCCCGGCGTCCATGACGAGCCGGACCTGCTCGGCACGCCCCTGCGCGTCGGTCGCGAGGACCTCCGCCTCCTTCACCTCGCCGGTCCAGTCCGGGTAGCGGGCGAAGTCGGCGATCACCGCCATGACCTCGGCCGGTGCCGCCTCGATGGTGATGCTCGAGCTGGTGTGTTCCGCCATCGCCGTGGCTCCTCCGGATGCGGGCCGTACTGAGGTCGTCGTGCGCCCGTGGCGCGCACGTGTGTGCCGCGTGAAGGCTATCGCGCACGGGCCCGTCGCATGCCACCACCCACCTGCGCGGGTGGGCCGCACCCGTTCACCACTCCAGCACCCACGGCCGTCCCGTCGACGCGAAGTGGCCGACGTTCACGCACTCGGTCGCCCCGACGCGCATCCGCCGCGCCAGCGGCTGGTGCACGTGCCCGAACAGGGCGTAGCGGGGGCGGGTGCGGCGGATCGCGTCCAGCAGCGCGCGACTGCCCCGCTCGAAGCGCCGCGCCACCGTGTCGTAGACCAGTTCCGGCACCTGGGGCGGGATGTGCGTGCACAGCACGTCCACCTCGCCGACGGCCTCGATCTTCGCGGCGTACTCCTCGTCGCTGATCTCGTAGGGCGTGCGCATCGGGGTCCGCAGGCCGCCGCCGACGAAGCCGAAGACCCGGCCGCCGATCTCCACCCGTTCCCCGTCGAGCACGGTGGTGCCGGGACGGGCGTACTCGGGCCACAGAGGCGGCACGTCGACGTTGCCGTAGGTGGCGTACGTCGGGGTGGGGAACGCGGCGAACAGCTCGGCGTACTGCTTGCGCACCGCCCGCTCGATCAGCTCCCGCGGTTCCCCGCCGGCCTCCGCCCACAGCCGCCTGCCGAAGTCCTGCGCCTCGGCGAAGCGGCGGGCGGTGCGCAGCTCGACGATGCGGTCGGCGTTCGCGACGCCGAACAGGTCGGGGAAGATGCCGCGCGAGTGGTCGGCGTAGTCGAGGAAGAGGACCAGGTCCCCGAGACAGACCAGAGCGTCGGCGCCCTCGCCGGCCCTGGCCAGGTCGCGGGCGTTGCCATGGACGTCGCTGACCACGTGGACGCGCGTGCTCGTGTTCCGGGGCGGTGTGGGTGCCATGGCGATCAAGCGTAGGCAGCGCGCGCCTGATGTGAACAGTGGCGGTCGGACCTGCGGTTACTGGCTGGTCGGTTGATCCGTCGACTACTGTGCGCGAAGCAGACCCCATCCGTGTGACGCAGCGAACATCTCGCGGGGACCCCCTGTCGGAGAACGCATACCGGCGGGTAACGTCCGGGCAGTCCAGTCGTGCTCCGGAGTTCAACATGTGAATCGCGCATGAGTTCTCCCGAGCACTTGCCCGAGCCTTGGACCGCACCGTCGCATCACACAGTGTCGTGGCGCCGGCGCCCTATGAGGAGCAGCAGTCTTGCGCGAGTTCAGCCTTCCGGCCTTGTACGAGGTCCCCACGGACGGAAACCTCACCGACATCGTCCGCAGAAACGCCGCGCAGCATCCGGACGTCGCCGTCATCGCCCGCAAGGTGAGCGAAGCGGAAGGGGATTCCCCCCGGACGGAGTCCGGGGACGGCGCCTGGCAGGACGTGACCGCGCGCGCCTTCCTCGCCGAGGTGCACTCCGCCGCCAAGGGCCTCATCGCCTCCGGTGTCCAGCCGGGCGACCGGGTCGCCCTGATGTCCCGTACGCGCTACGAGTGGACCCTGCTGGACTTCGCCATCTGGAGCGCGGGCGCGATCACCGTGCCGGTGTACGAGACCAGCTCGCCGGAGCAGGTGCAGTGGATCCTCGGCGACTCGGGTGCCACGGCGTGCGTCGTGGAGTCGGCCGGGCACGCCGCCGCCGTCGAGTCGGTGCGTCAGCGGCTGCCCGCCCTCAAGCACGTCTGGCAGATCGACGCCGGGGGCGTGGAGGAGCTGGGGCGCCTGGGCCAGGACGTCTCGGACCGGACCGTCGAGGAACGCGGCTCGATCGCGAAGGCCGACGACCCCGCGACCATCGTCTACACCTCCGGCACCACCGGCCGCCCCAAGGGCTGCGTCCTCACCCACCGCAGCTTCTTCGCCGAGTGCGGGAACGTCGTCGAGCGCCTGCGCCCCCTGTTCCGCACGGGCGAGTGCTCCGTCCTGCTCTTCCTCCCGCTCGCGCACGTCTTCGGCCGTCTGGTCCAGGTCGCCCCGATGATCGCGCCGATCAAGCTGGGCTGCGTCCCGGACGTCAGGAACCTCACCGACGAGCTGGCCGCGTTCCGGCCCACGCTGATCCTCGGCGTACCGCGCGTCTTCGAGAAGGTCTACAACTCGGCGCGCGCCAAGGCGCAGGCCGACGGCAAGGGCAAGATCTTCGACCGGGCGGCCGACACCGCCATCGCGTACAGCAAGGCCCTGGACACCCCGCCGGGCCCGTCCGTCGGCCTGAAGATCAGGCACAAGGTCTTCGACAAGCTGGTCTACGGCAAGCTCCGCACGGTCCTCGGCGGACGCGGCGAGTACGCCATCTCCGGCGGTGCCCCGCTCGGCGAGCGGCTCGGCCACTTCTTCCGGGGCATCGGCTTCACGGTCCTGGAGGGCTACGGCCTGACCGAGTCCTGCGCGGCCACCGCCTTCAACCCCTGGGACCGGCAGAAGATCGGCACGGTCGGCCAGCCGCTGCCGGGCTCGGTGGTGCGCATCGCGGACGACGGGGAGGTGCTGCTGCACGGCGAGCACCTGTTCAAGGAGTACTGGAACAACCCGGGCGCCACCGCGGAGGCGCTGGCCGACGGCTGGTTCCACACCGGTGACATCGGCACCCTCGACGAGGACGGTTATCTGCGGATCACCGGCCGCAAGAAGGAGATCATCGTCACCGCCGGCGGCAAGAACGTCGCCCCGGCCGTCATAGAGGACCGCATCCGCGCGCACGCCCTGGTGGCGGAGTGCATGGTGGTCGGCGACGGGCGGCCCTTCGTGGGCGCGCTGGTCACCCTGGACGAGGAGTTCCTGGGCCGCTGGTGCGCGGAGCACGGCAAGCCGGCCGGTTCGACGGCGGTGTCGCTGCGGGACGACGCGGATCTGCTGGCCACGATCCAGGACGCGGTCGACGACGGGAACGCGGCGGTGTCGAAGGCGGAGTCGGTGCGCAGGTTCCGGGTGCTGGGGGCCCAGTTCACCGAGGACTCGGGGCACTTGACCCCGTCGTTGAAGCTGAAGCGGAATGTGGTGGCGAAGGACTACGCGGACGAGATCGAGGCGATCTACTCCAAGTAGGGCGCCCCGTGGGACGCGCGCCCCGCGTCCCCGGCGGCATACGGGCACCCCTCGCCTCGGGGGCTCCCCGTGTCACAGCAGCGCCTTCAGGTGCCCAGCCAGCAGGTCCCAGCGCCACTTCTCCTCCACCCAGGCCCGGCCCCGCTCGCCCATCCGGCGGCGCAGTTCCGGGTCGGCCAGGAGCGTGACGACGCGGTCGGCGGCCTGGTCCGCGTCACCGCCCCGCACCACCCACCCCGTCTCGCCGTCCAGTACGGCGTCGGGCGCGCCGCCCGAGTCGCCGGCGACGACGGGCAGGCCGGTCGCGGAGGCCTCCAGGTAGACGATGCCGAGGCCCTCCACGTCGAGGCCGCCCCGGCGGGTGCGGCACGGCATGGCGAAGACGTCACCGGCGCCGTAGTGCGCGGGCAGTTCGGACCAGGGAACGGCGCCGGTGAAGCGGACGGAGGCGGCGACGCCGGTGTCCTGGGCGAGGCGGCGCAGGTCCTTCTCGTAGGGGCCGCCGCCGACGATCAGCAGGACGGCGTCCGGCTCGGCGGCGAGGATGCGCGGCATCGCCCGGATCAGGGTGTCCTGGCCCTTGCGGGGCACCAGCCGCGAGACGCAGACGACCACGGGCCGCTCGGTCAGTCCGAGACGGGCCCGGACCCCGTCGCCGCCACTGCCCGGGTGGAAGGTCTTCTCGTCGACGCCGGGCGGCAGCTGCGTCATCCGCGCGGCGGCCCCGGGCGTGAGCGCGCCCGCGATGCGGGAGCGCGTGTACTCGCCGAGGTAGGTGACGGTGTCCGTCGACTCCCCGATGCGGCGCAGGAGTCGCCGGGCCGCGGGCAGCTGGGCCCAGCCCGCCTCGTGGCCGTGGGTGGTGGCGACGAGCCGCTCGGCCCCCGCTCTGCGCAGCGCCGGGGCCATCAGCCCGAGCGGCGCGGCCGCCCCGAACCACACCGAGGCGCACCCGTGCTCGCGCAGCAGTCCCACCGCCCGCCGGGTCGCGCCCGGCGTCGGCAGCAGCATCGTCGTACGGTCCCTTACGACGGTGAAGGGCTGCTCGGCGTCGAAGGCGGCGGTGGCCTCGACGCCCTCGCGGCTCCGCTTCCAGGTGGAGGCGTAGACGACCAGCCGCTCGGGGTCCAGGCGCAGCGCCATGTTGTGCAGAAAGGCCTGGATGCCTCCCGGCCGGGGCGGGAAGTCGTTCGTCACGATCAGGGTCTTGCGCACGCGGCCGACCCTACCGAACCGTCCGCCGGGCGCCGGGACGGGCCGCGTCCTGTGGCAGGGCCGCGGGTGTCCGGGTCATCATGGCCGCACCGACGGGGCAGGCGCGGACGGACAGGCGCGGCAGACGGGCGCGGACGGGCAGGGAGCACGTGGAGACGAGGGACGCGGGGCGGTCACCGGTGTGGCCGCTGACGGCCTGGGGCACCACGCGGCTGGTGCTGCTGCTGTGCGTGCTGAAGGTACTGGTCTTCCCCGGTCCGGACGTCACGGGCGACGTGTCCGTGATCTACCGGGACTGGTCCGACGTCCTGCGCGCCGGAACGTTTCCGCTGGACGACGTCACCTGGCAGTACCCGCCGGCGGCGGCCTTCGCGGTCCTCTCGCCCGCCCTGCTGCCCTTCCTGGAGTACGCCACGGCCTTCTTCGTCCTGGCCTCGGCCACCGACCTGGCCGTGCTGGCGCTGCTGTGGCGCGCGGGCCGGGGGCCCGGGCGCTCGCCGCGCGGTGCGTGGGTGTGGGTGGCGGGTGTGCCGCTGCTCGGTCCGACGGTGTACGCCCGCTACGACGTGATGGCCACCGCCGTCGCGGTGGCCGCGCTGCTCGCCGCCGGGCGGCATCCGCGCGCAGCCGGGGCCCTGGCGGCCGTCGGGGCGCTGCTGAAGGTGTGGCCGGCGCTGGTGCTCGTCGGGATGCGGGGACGGGCGCCGTGGGCCGCGGCCGCGCTGAGCGGTGCAGGACTGGCCGCGCTGTCGGCCGTGGCGATGCCCGGGGCGTTCGCGTTCCTGACGTTCCAGCGCGAGCGGGGCACCGAGGTGGAGTCGCTGGGCTCGCTGGTCTTCCACGTCGCCCGGCACTTCGGCTGGGCGGGCGGGGTGGTGCTGAACTACGGCTCGATGGAGTTCCTGGGCCCGTACGTGGGCGTGGTGAGCACGGTCTCGCTGGGGCTGAGCGCGGCGGCGTTCGGCTGGCTGCTGCTGTGGCGGCTGATGTCCTCGCGGCAGGCGGCCCCGCGGCGCGCGGCGCACACGGCGGCGGACGCGGCCTTCGTGGCGGTGCTGATGTTCACGGTGACGAGCCGGGTGATCAGCCCGCAGTACATGGTGTGGCTGATCGGCCTCGCGGCGGTCTGCCGGTGCTTCCGGGCGAGCCGGATGCGGGTGCCGGCCGCCCTCGTGCTGGCGGCGGCCCCGGTGACGGTGCTGGAGTTCCCGGTCCTGTTCGCCGACGTCGTGGCGAGCACCCCCCTGGGTATCGCGCTCCTGGCCGTCCGCAACGGCCTGCTGGTGGCCGCCGCCCTCGCCGGCGCCCGGGCCCTGTGGCGGGACACGGCGGGCCACGGCGGCACACGGGGCCCGGCCCGCGAGTCCGGGCGGCTCAGCCGAGGCGCGCCCGCAGATACTCCCGCCAGCGCGCCGTGAAGTTCTCCGGTGCCGTCCCGAGCACCTCGTTCATCGCGTCCTCGAGTGCGCCGGCGCGCTCGTCGTGGGCGCCCGCGGAGCGGTAGAACGCGTCCAGCCGGTCCTCGCCCCACTGCTCGGCGATCATCCGGCAGGCCAGCCAGCCGCTCTCGTAGGCCCGGGCCAGCTCCTCCGCGTCGGCGGTGAACCCGAAGTCCCCGTCCGTCGGCAGCCGCGCGGGCACCCGGCCCTCGGCGACCGCGCCGGCCAGTTCCGGGGCTACCTGGGCGGCGGTGCGTCCGCTGTCGCGGTAGCCGACCCAGTCGGCGTAGCCCTCGGAGAGCCACAGCGGCGTGGCGGTGGTGGTGTCGGCGCGGGTGGCGACGTGCGTCGTCTCGTGGGTGAGCACGACCTGCCTGCCGAGGGTGCCGAGCAGCGCGTACGCGTCGGGGTTGACGATGATCCGGTCCGCCGGGGCGTGTTCCCGGCCGCCCGTCTCCCCGGTGGTGACCGCGGCGATGCCCCGGTAGGAGGAGGCGGGGGAACCGAGGAGGCCCGCCATGCCCTCCAGCGACCGGGGGACGACCACGACGACCCGACGGGACCAGTCGCCGTCCCACGCGTCCGAGACGGCGGGCACCGCACGGTCGGCCAGGTCGGCGAAGCGGCGCAGGACCCGCGTGGACTGACCGACGCCGAGGACGAGGCTGTGCGTTCCCCGGACGATCCGGACCGGGCCCTGGTCCCAGGGCTGCTGGCCGGACTCCTTGGCGGGGCGGTCGGAGGCGACGGTCCACTTCCCGGCCGCCCCGTCCCGGCTCAGCCGCACGGTGCGGCCCGCGGTGACGGGGCCCCGGTCGTAGCCCTCGACGCGGTAGCGCAGCTCGACGTCTGCGGTGGCGGTGTCGCCGGTGCGGTCCACGTCCCGCACCCGGTACGACCAGGCGGCCAGCGGTATCGCGCTCAGGTGGCCGAAGCCGGTGCCGGTGCCGGTGCGCGCGTAGGCGGCCGCGTCGTGGGCGAGGACGGCCGCCGCGCGCCGGTCGAGGACCCGCTGGACATCGGCCCGGGCGGAATCGGCCGCCGTCCGGCCGCCGCAGGCCACGAGCGCGACGAGCAGCAGGCACAGCGCCACCACCGAGGAACCCGGCACCCGCCTTCGACCAGCCACGTCCCGATCGTACGGGGGCGGGCCCGGGCGGCTCGCGGGGCGAGCGGCCCGGCCTCCGCGACCGCGCCGGTCACACGCGGTTGACCGAGGAGATCGGCATCATGCCGACCGGGTCGTAGCGCACCGGCGCGCCGGGGTAGGGCGCGTGGATCACCTGGCCGTTGCCGGCGTACATGCCGATGTGGCTGGCGTCGTTCCGGTAGGTGACCAGGTCGCCGGGCCGCGCCTCGGCCAGGGACACCCGCCGCCCGGCGCCGGACTGCGCCTGCGAGGTGCGCGGCAGTCCCACCCCGGCCTGCGCGTACGCCCACTGGGTCAGGCCCGAGCAGTCGAAGCCGGAGGGGCCGTTGGCGCCCCAGACGTACGGCTTGCCGAGGGCGGAGCGGGCGGCGGCGAAGGCGGCCGCCGCGCGGCCGGAGGCGGGAGCGGCGCCGCCGAGGGCGGTCAGGTCCTCGCGCCCGGAGCGGGACCCGCGGTGGTAGTCGGCGCGTTCGTCGTCCGGCAGGGAGTCGAGCAGCGCGCGGGCCTTGGCGAGCTTGCGCTCCACGGTCTTCTTGTGGGCGGCGACGGCCCTGCGGCCCTTCTCCAGCCCGGCGAGCTTGCGGGCGGCCTCGGCACGGTCCTGGGCGAGGTCGCGCATGGCCTGCTGGAGTTCCTTCAGCTCGCCCGCCTGGCGGGTGGTGATCCGGTCGAGCACGGAGGCCCGGTCGAGGTAGTCGTCCGGGCCGGCGGTGAGCAGCAGCGCCAGCGACGGGTCGATGCCGCCGGAGCGGTACTGGGCGCCGGCCAGCGAACCGAGGGCGTCCCGCAGGGTGTTGACGTGCTGCTGCTGCCGGGCGATGGAGTCCTGCGCGGTCGTGACCTCCTCGCGCAGCGCGTCGGTGCGCGCGTCGGCCTTGTTGTAGGCCTCGGTCGCCTGCTCCGCCTCGGTGTGGAGCCGGTCCACCTCCGCCCGCCGGTCGTCGTGCGGGGCGGCCGTGGCCGGTACGGCGCCCAGGAGGGCGGCGGCTACGGAGAGCAGGCCGACGGCGGCGGTGGAGCCACGGTCGAACCCGGATGGTGCAAGGCGGCGATGGGACCCCACGGGAAGCCGCACTCCTTCCGCTGGCGGACAGGGAAACGCGGCAGACAGTAACCCCGCGACGGGGCACCGGCCAACGACCTCCGGGGCCGCGCAGCGCGACGCCCCGCCGCTGACGCAGGTCACCGGCGGGGCGGGGGTCACAAGCCCCGACCGTGATTCGCCCGTACGGGGGGTATGGCGGGGGTGACTTCGGCGGCGGGGGCCTCGGGTCAGCCCGGTACGCCGAACGTGGTCAGACCCGTACGCCGAACATGAACGGACCGCCGATGGTGTTCATCGACTCGTAGCGGACGTTCGTGCCGGTGCGCGGCGCGTGCAGGACCTGGCCGTTGCCGGCGTAGAGGCCGACGTGGTGCAGGTCGCCGAAGAAGAACACGAGGTCGCCGACCTGGAGGTCGCCCATCGAGGAGATGCGCGTGCCGTAGTTGGCCTGTGCCTGGGAGGTGCGCGGGATGCCGACGCCGGCCTGGGCGTAGGCCCAGGAGGTCAGGCCCGAGCAGTCGAAGGAGGACGGGCCCGTGGCGCCGTACACGTACGGCGTGCCTATCTTGCCCTGGGCGGCGGCGAAGGCGGCCCCGGCCCGGCCGGAGGCGGGGGTGCTGGAGCCGGAGAGCACCTGGCGCTCGCTGCTGCGGGTGGAGCGCTGCTGCTCCTCCTGGAGGGCGGCCTTCTCCTTCGCGGTGAGCGTGTTGAGCAGCTTCTGCGCGGAGGAGAGCTTGCCCTGGACTTCCTTCTTCTTCTTGCCCAGTTCGGTGCGGGTGGCGGAGAGGTCCTTGAGCTTCTCGGAGGCCTCGGAGCGCTGCTGGGACAGGTCGCGCTGCTTCTCCTGGATCTTCTTCAGCGCCTCGACCTGCTGACCGCTCAGCTGGTCGAGGGTGGAGGCCTTGTCCAGGTAGTCGTCCGGGTCGGCGGACAGGAAGAGCTGGAGGGAGGGGTCGATGCCGCCGGAGCGGTACTGGGCGCTGGCCATCGAACCGAGGCCGTCGCGCAGCTCGTTGAGCTCCTCCTGGCCGCGGGCGACGTTGTCCTGGAGGGTGGAGATCTCCTTCTGGAGCTTCTCCTGCTTCTCCTTGGCGCCGTTGTACTTCTCGGTGGCCTGCTCGGCCTCCTCGTAGAGCTTGTCGACCTTGGCCTTGACCTCGTCCTTGCCCGGCTTCTCGCTCGGGGCGGCGTTGGCGGCCTGGGAGCTGAGAGCGACAGCGGCGGCGGCAGCGGTGGTGAGCACGGTCACGCGCGTGCGGCTCGGCTGCTTGGGACGACGGTGGGACGCCACGGAGACGAGCTCCTTCTTGAGAGGGATCACCCGTTCGAGGGTTCGAAGGGTGACCCTAGTGACCCACTCGTGATCAGTTCAAATCCTGCGCCGAAAAATCACGGTGACGCACTGCGTTCTTTGCCACAACTCACCTGCGGTGACCCTCGACTGACGCTACGTTGTGTGACGCTTCCGTCAATTCGGTCATAGCGCGCCAACGTTACGGTCGGGGCGGAAGTGAATGGGGGGCGAGGGAAGCCGCGCACCGGGGAAAGCCGCTCGCTAGGGAAGCCGCTTGAGGAGGACCACGGACGCCACCGGGCGCGCGCCCGCGCGTGCCACGCCGTCGGCGACCTCGCGGTCGGTGGAGACGACGATGACCGGCCGGCCCGGCGGCTCGGCCCGCACCAGCTGGCGGATCAGCTCGTCGGCGGTGACGCCGGGCTTGGAGAACAGCACCCGCACCCCGCGCGGCGGCGCGAGCAGTACGGGCGCCACGAGTTCGGCGCCGTCGAAGACACAGGTCATCTCGGCGCCGGTCTGCGCGGCGAGCTGGGAGAGCTGGCCGAGCAGCCGCAGCCGCTGCTTCTCCAGCGGCATCTGCGGATAGCCGGTCTTGGTGACGTTGTAGCCGTCGACGACCAGGTGCGCCTGGGGCAGCGCGAGCAACTGGTCGAGGACGGCCGGGTCGTTCTCGGACAGGGCCCGGTTGGCGATGTCCTTCGGCGTCATCCGGCCGGGCTCGACCGCGTCCACGGTCTCGGCGGGCCGCACGGACACCGGAGGCAGCGCCAGCTCGCGGCGCAGCCCCTGGGTGGCGTCCAGCAGGGTGTCCAGGAGCAGCCGTACGCGCATGTCCTCGACGCTGCGCCCCTCGCGGGCGGCCTTGCGGGTGGCCTCCAGGGCGGCCTCCGCCTCCCCCAGACGGGTCCTGAGGCGCCGGGTCTCGCTCTCGGCCGCGGACACCTGGGTGTGCCCCTCGGCGCGGGCGGCGTCCATCTCCGCCTGGATCTTGCGCAGCGCCGCCTCGCCGCGCTTGACGTCGCTGAGGGCGGAGCGGAGCTTGCGGTGCAGCGACTCGGTCTCCCGCTTCGCCGACTCCAGCTCGGCGCGCAGCCGCTCGGTCTCCGTCCTGGTCTGCTCCCGGGCCCGGGCCAGCTCCTCGCGCAGCCGCTCCAGCTCGGCGCGGCTCTCCTCGTCGGCGCGCTCGGCGTCCGCGCGCTGCGCCTCCTCGCCGGCGGCGGTCACCAGCTTCGCCCAGCCGTGCGGGCGCAGCACGTAGGCGGCGGCTGCCACGTCGAGCGGGTCGGCGGCCGGGAGCGCGGACCCGGCGTCGAGGGCGCCGGCCAGTTCCGGCTGGGCGTCGCGGAACCTGTCACCGATGCGCTGCCGGAAGAGCGGATCGGTCTCCACGGCCGCTGCCATGGCGTTGCCGGCGAACTTGGCCCTGCGGTTCGGGGCGAACCTGGCGTACTGCCTCAGCTGCGCGGGCAGCTCACCGAGGGTGAGTGAGCCGAAGCCGTCGGACACGATCTGCACGACCCTGCGGCGCACTCCGTCGGGCAGCGGGCGGTCGAGCACCTCAGCGGCGCCGTCGCCCGGCCCCCCGCCGTGTGTCTCCACCATCCGTCACCCCAATGTCTCAGGGCGATCCCGGGCCGGAATCGCCTTGTGCGGGGCCGCTCCGCTCAGGAGGCGGCACCCGGCCTGTCCACGAGTTCCACCTGGTCCACGGCGTTGCACCAGCGGCACCGCACCGACTCGATGGTCTCACTGAGCACCTCGCGCTCCTCCACCTTCGGCTCGCCGGCCAGATCGAGGTGCACGTACTCGACGACCTTCGAGGCCCGGGTCACGTCGAAGCGGGTGAGGTTGCCGCAGAGGGTGCAGCGCCACCGCGTCGTGTCGGTCGGCAGGGGAACCGTCATCGTGGCTGTTCACTCTCTTCCAGTGTCGGTGACGCGCCGGGCCGCCCCGGTGCGTGTGGCTCGTAACCCTAAGGCCTGGCGGGTACCCGACGCCCGCGTGTCCACGGCGGCGAGGCGCTACGAGCCCCTGGGCCCGTTGCGTCATGCTCTGTGCCCATGATCCGCAACTGGAGCACGGTGGCCCGCAGAACGGTCGGAACGGTCAGGGCGCTCGGACCGGCCCGCCCGTCGCGGGGCCGGGCGGCACCGGTGACGTACACACTGATCACGCTGTGCTGCCTGCTGTTCCTGATCAGCCCGGCGGCGGGTCTGAATCCGTTGTACGGCGGCGGGGACGAGCTGCTCGCCGCGCAGCGCGCCTACTTCCGCCGCTGGGGCGTGATCCCCGCAGAACTGTTCGAGGACTCCCCCGGGTCCGCCCTCACCCCGGCCACGGCCCTGTTCGTCCACGGCAGTTGGGTGCACCTGCTGGGCAACATGCTCTTCCTCTGCGTCTTCGGCGCGATGACCGAGGAACGGATGGGCCGGCTCCAGTTCGCCCTGTTCTACCTCGGCTGCGGCTACCTGGCCCTGCTCGGCTACGCGGGCGCCAACGATCACTCCCAGCAGTCCCTGGTCGGCGCCTCGGGGGCGATCTCCGCGGTCCTCGGCGCGTTCCTGTTCCTCTTCCCCAGGGCCCGGGTGACCAGCCTCCTGCCCTTCCTCTTCTTCCTGCCGCTGCGCTTCCCCGCCTGGCTCGTGCTGCCGTTCTGGGCGGCCCTGCAGTGGATGGCGGCGGGGCGGGCCGGTGACGGCCCGGGGGTGGCGTACCTCGCGCATCTGGTGGGCTTCGCACTGGGCTTCGTCTTCGCCTGGGTGCGGTTTGGACGTACGACTAGAGTGAAGAGCGTTCCAGTGGCGGCGCCCGAGGGAGAGAACCAGCCGTGATCAGTGCGATCGTCCTCATCAAGACCAGCGTGGACCGCATTCCCGAGATCGCGGAGCAGATCGCCGCGCTGGAGAGTGTCAGCGAGGTCTTCTCCGTCACCGGCACCTACGACCTGATCGCCATGGTGCGCGTGCATCAGCACGAGGACCTGGCCGAGGTCATCCCCGGCCGGATCAGCAGGATCCCGGGCGTGGAGGGCACGGACACCCACGTGGCGTTCCGGACCTACTCGCAGCACGACCTGGAGGCGGCGTTCGCCATCGGGCTCGACAACTGACCCCTTCGTGAAGGGTTCCCCGTGCGGGAGGCACCGGGACCACCGGGAGCCCGCGCGGCAAGGCCCCGGCCAGCAGGTGCACCCGGCTGCCGGGCCGGGCGGCCCGGTCTGCTCAGGCGTCGGCGGCGGAGGTCGTGTCGGGCACGCAACGCCCGTCCTCGGTGCGGTAGTTCCAGCGGGCCCCCTCGCTCACCAGTTCCCGGACGGCGCTCACGAACCGCTCGACGTGCTCGTCCGGGGTGCCCGCGCCGAAGCTCACGCGGACGGCGTTCAGGGACTTCTCCCCGGGCACCGCCTCGGGGGCGCCGCACGCGCCCTGCGTCTGGGGGGCGCTGCCGAGCAGGGTGCGCACCAGGGGGTGGGCGCAGAACAGGCCGTCGCGCACGCCGATGCCGTACTCGGCGGAGAGCGCGGCGGCGAAGTGCGAGCTGTTCCAGCCCTCGACGACGAAGGACAGCACGCCGACGCGGGGCGCGTCGTCGCCGAAGAGGGAGAGGATCCGCACCTGGGGCACCTCCGCGAGGCCTTCCCTGACCTTCCCGATCAGGTACTCCTCGCGGGCCACCAGCGTGTCGAACCCGGCCTCGGTGAGCGCCCTGCAGGCCGAGGCGACGGCGTGGGCGCCGATGACGTTGGGCGACCCGGCCTCGTGCCGCGCGGCACTGTCGTGCCACTGGACGTCCACGCCGCCGTCGGCCCGCCGGGAGACACTGCGGCTGGCGCCGCCGCCGGCGAGGTACGGCTCGGCCTCACGGAGCCAGTCGGCGCGCCCGGCCAGCACCCCGGAGCCGAAGGGGGCGTACAGCTTGTGCCCGGAGAAGGCGACCCAGTCCACGTCCAGGTCGGTCACCGAGACGGGGCGGTGCGGGGCGAGCTGGGCGGCGTCCAGCACGATCCGGGCGCCGTGCGCGTGCGCGGCGGCGGCCAGTTCGCGCACCGGCCACAGCTCGCCGGTGACGTTGGAGGCGCCGGTGACGCAGACCAGGGCGGGCCCGTACGGCTCACGGGCGGCGAGGGCCCGCTGAAGGGTGCCGACGGCCTGCGCGGGGGTGCGCGGGGCGTCGAGGCAGGTCACGTCGGCGTCCCGCCAGGGCAGCAGTGAGGCGTGGTGCTCGGTCTCGAAGACGAAGACCCGGCAGCCCGCGGGCAGCGCGGCGGCGAGCAGGTTGAGGGAGTCGGTGGTGGACCGGGTGAAGACCACCTGGTCCTCCTCCCGGCAGCCGAGGAACTCCGCGACGGTCCCGCGGGCGTTCTCGAACAGGTCGGTCGACAGCTGCGAGAGGTACCCGGCGCCGCGGTGGACGCTGCCGTAGTACGGGGCGTAGGCGGCCACGTCGTCCCAGACCCGCTGGAGCGCGGGCGCGCTTGCGGCGTAGTCGAGCGCGGCGTAGGCGACCTCCCCACCGGTGACGAGCGGAACGGTGACGTCCCGGCCGAGAACGGGCAGCGGGGCGCGGAGGGCCTGGTCGGCGGCAAGGGTGGAGACGGACATGGGGGTACTCCCGTGAAGGCAGCGGGCATCACCACCCGAACCGGAACGGCTCGGGCGTGGCTGAAGCCCGGAAAGGCGGAGAAGGCGGAGAAGGCGATGCGGAGGCGGGGCTCTGCGGCCCTAGCGCATTCGCTGGTTCACGGGAGACTCCCTCGGACGACCCAGGACCCCTGGTTTCGCGAGGGGTCCGCGCTTGCCGTGGACCTTGCTGTCCACGGCCTGGTCTTCACCCGGGGCACCCCGCCACGGACGGAGGGTTGCCGGACAGTCGGCCGGGGCCTCATGACTGTCACTCATGACCTGACCGAGAATCTATGGGACGTGATCGGCGTCCCGCAACCCGAGTCCGGATCGCGGGACGCACGTCACATCGGCGCACCGCCGCGCTACGCGTGGCTCGCGGCCACCCAGCGGTCCAGGGCGCGCTTGGCGGCGCCCGAGTCGATCGCCTCGGCCGCCCGGTCCATTCCGGCCCGCAGCCGCTCGGCCAGGGTCCCCTCGCCGGGCTCCAGGGCCACCAGCGCCGCCGCGGAGTTCAGCAGGACCGCGTCACGCACCGGGCCCGTCTCGCCCGCCAGCAGACGGCGGGCGACATCGGCGTTGTAGGAGGCGTCGGCGCCGCGCAGTGCCTCGACCGGGACCAGCTCGATACCGACGTCCCGCGGGTCGAAGGTCTCCTCGGTCACCTTTCCGTCCCGCACGGTCCAGACCCGGGAGGTGGAGGTCGTGGTCAGCTCGTCGAGGCCGTCGTCGCCGCGGAAGACCAGGGAGGAGTGACCGCGCTCGGCGAAGACACCGGCGATGATCGGTGCCATCCGGGCGTGGGCGACCCCGATCGCCTGGGCCTTCACCCGGGCGGGGTTGGTCAGCGGTCCCAGGAAGTTGAACACCGTGCGGATGCCGAGCTGCCCGCGGGCCGCCGCCACATGGCGAAGCGCCGGGTGGAACCTCACGGCGAAGCAGAAGGTGATGCCGGCCTCCTCCGCGACCTCCGCCACCCGCTTCGGCGTCAGCTCCAGATTGACCCCGAGTTTCTCCAGGACGTCGGAGGCGCCGGACGCGGAGGAGGCGGCCCGGTTGCCGTGCTTGACGACCTTCGCTCCCGTGCCGGCCACGACGATCGCCGACATGGTGGAGATGTTGACCGTCTTGGCGCCGTCGCCGCCGGTACCGACGATGTCGACGGTCTCCCCCGGCACCTCGATCACGTTGGCGTGGGCGTACATGGTGCGCACGAGACCGGAGAGCTCGTCGACGGTCTCGCCCTTGGACCGCAGGGCCACCGCGAAGCCGGCGATCTGCGCGTCGGTCGCCTCCCCGCGCATGATCACGTCCAGTGCCCAGGCGGTGTCGTCCGCGGACAGGTCGCGGCCGTCCAGCAGTCCGTTCAGCAGGACGGGCCAGGAGCGGTCCGCCGTGGTGTCGCCTCCAGCGGGGGTCACAGCGCTCATCAGCCGCTCCTGATTCGTGTGCGTCGTCGAAGTGGGGGTGCGGGGCCCACCCTATCCAGCACCGGGCACGGCGAAGGGCCCCGTCCGCAGACCGGAACGGGGCCCTTCGACCGTGGTGTGGCGACGCTGAGGGGTCAGTGGTGGCCGTGGCCGCTCGTGATCTCCTTGTACTCCTCGACGGTCGGCTTCGGAATCTGCGATTCCTCGCCGTAGTACGCCTCGCTGAGCTTGGCGCGGAGCTTCTCGGCGCCCGTCGCCTTGCGCTCGACGCCGTTCTCGTCGACCGTCGGGCCGATCTCGGCCGGCTCGTACTGCTCGTGAGCCGTGAGCGTGTGCAGCTGCTCCTGGCTGAGCGGCTCGTGCACCTCGATGAACTCACCGTGCGGCAGACGCTTGATGATGCCCGACTCGCGGCCGTGCAGCACCTTGTCCCTGTCCCGGCGCTGGAGGCCGAGGCAGATCCGCTTGGTGGCGATGAAGGCGAGGACCGGTCCGACGAAGAAGGTGATGCGGACGAACCAGGTGATCGCGTTGATCGACAGGTGGAAGTGCGTGGCCCACAGGTCGTTGCCGCCACCGATCAGCAGCACGAAGTAGACCGTCAGCCAGGCGACACCGAAGGCCGTACGGGTCGGGGCGTTGCGCGGGCGGTCCAGGATGTGGTGCTCGCGCCTGTCGCCGGTGACCCAGGACTCGATGAACGGGTAGACCGCGATCGCCGCCAGGACCAGCGGGAAGATCATCAGCGGGATGAGCACGCCCAGGACGAGTGTGTGGCCCCAGGCGTTGATCTCCCAGCCGGGCATCACACGGATCAGGCCCTCGGAGAAGCCCATGTACCAGTCGGGCTGTGCGCCGGTGGAGACCTGATCGGGCCGGTAGGGGCCGATGGCCCAGATCGGGTTGATCGTGGCGATGGCCGAGACGGCGGAGATCACACCGAAGACCAGGAAGAAGAAGCCTCCGGCCTTCGCCGTGTACACCGGCAGCAGCGGCATGCCGACGACGTTCTTGTTGGTCTTGCCGGGGCCCGCGAACTGCGTGTGCTTGTGGTAGAAGACCAGGATCAGGTGGCCCACCAGCAGCCCGAGCATGATGCCCGGCAGCAGCAGGATGTGGATCGAGTAGAACCGGGACACGAAGTCGTGGCCGGGGAACTCCCCGCCGAACAGGAAGAACGAGATGTACGTGCCGACGATCGGCACGGACAGGATCGCGCCCTCCATGAAGCGGATGCCGGTACCCGAGAGCAGGTCGTCCGGGAGCGAGTAACCGGTGAAGCCGGTGAACATGCCCAGGACGAGCAGCAGGAAGCCGAACAGCCAGTTGATCTCACGCGGCTTGCGGAACGCGCCGGTGAAGAAGACGCGCATCATGTGCACGAACATGCCGGCCAGGAAGATCAGCGCGGCCCAGTGGTGGATCTGCCGGATCAGCAGACCACCGCGGACGTCGAAGCTGATGTCCAGAGTCGAGGCGTAGGCCTCACTCATCAGCTGGCCCTGCAGCGGCACGTACGAGCCGTGGTACGTGACCTCGGTCATCGACGGGTGGAAGAACAGCGTCAGGTACACACCCGTGAGGATGATGATGATGAAGCTGTAGAGGCAGACCTCACCCAGCATGAACGACCAGTGGTCGGGGAAGATCTTGCGCATGTTGGACTTGGCCAGGGAGTAGATCCCCAGCCGGCCGTCGGCCCAGTCGGCGACGCGCTCGCCGGCCGGTGCCTTCCCGCGAGAGCGGGGGGCTTCGTTTGCTGTAGTGCTCATCCGCGCTCCCAGAAGGCAGGACCGACGGGTACTTCGAAGTCGCTGAGCGCTTCGAGGTAACCCTCGTCGTTCACGCCGATGCGCAGCTGCGGCAGGGCGTGACCGGCGGGACCGAAGATGACCCGGGCACCGTCGGCAAGGTCGAAGGTGGACTGGTGGCAGGGGCAGAGCGCGTGGTGCGTCTGCTGCTCGTACAGGGAGACCGGGCAACCGACGTGGGTGCAGATCTTCGAGTACGCCACGATGCCCTCGTGCGACCACTCGAGCTCGCGCTTGTCCTTGATGGCCTCCGGCTCCAGCCGGATGATCATCAGGGCCGCCTTGGCGATCTCGTTCTGGAACTCCTCGTCGTGCTCCTCCAGGCCCTCGGGCTTGGCGAAGGTGAGCGAGCCCACCGCGACGTCGGAGGGACGCAGCGGCTCGTTGGTGTTCATGTTGACGAGCAGCTTGCCCTTGGACCACAGGGTGTGGCGGAGCTTGGTCCCGGGCAGCGGGCCGAGGTCGCGCAGCAGGACGACGCCGGAGAGCGGCACCAGGGTGAGCGCGCCCAGCATCGTGTTGCGGATCAGCTTGCGGCGCCCGATCACGGACTCCTTGGCACCCTGCTTGAAGTCCGCGTGGACCTTGGCACGGACCTCGGGGGACGCCTCGATCGGGTGGCGCTCGTCGGCGACCTCCTCGTCGGACATCAGGGTGCGGGCCCAGTGGACCGCGCCCGCGCCGATGGCGAACAGCGCGACGCCGAGCGTCATGCCGAGCGCGAAGTTCAGCGCACTGATGTGACCGAGCGGGAAGATGTAGACCGACTTGTCGACGTCGATCGCCACGAACGAGGCGATGAAGCCGATGGTGGCCAGCATCGACAGCGTGAACAGCAGGGCGACCGTGCGCTCGGACCGCTTGGCGGCCCGCTCGTCGACGTCCTGGACCCGGGGCTCGTGGGGCGGCAGGCCCGGGTCGGCGAACGGGTTCTTCTCGTCCGCGACCTTCACCGAACCGTGCGGGGTGTCCTGCGCGGTGGGCAGGTTCTCTTCTGGAATGTCTTGGCTACTCATGACTTCTTGGCCTTTGCGGTCCGAGCGGCGACCCAGACGGCGACGGCGATCAGCACGCCCAGTCCGAACACCCAGGCGAACAGACCCTCACTGACCGGGCCGAGTCCGCCGAGGCTGAGACCACCCGGGCTCTCGGAGTCGTCGCCGTTGACCGCGTCCAGGTAGGCGATGATGTCCTTCTTGTTCTGCTCCGACAGCATGGTGTCGGGGAAGGAGGGCATGTTCTGCGGGCCGGTCTGCATGGCCTCGTAGATGTGCTTCGGGTCGGCACCCTCGAGGCTCGGCGCGTACTTGCCGTGCGTCAGGGCGCCACCCTTGCCGGTGAAGTTGTGGCACTGCGCGCAGTTGGTGCGGAACAGTTCGCCGCCCTTGGCGATGTCCGCGCCCTCCGGGCCGTACTTCTCCTCCGAGGGGATGGCCGGACCGGCCCCCAGCGAGGCGATGTAGGCAGCGAGCTGGTCGATCTCCGCCTGGGAGTAGACGACCTTCTTCTCCGGGATCTGCGCGCCGGGCTGCTGGGCCGGCATACGGCCGGTGCCCACCTGGAAGTCGACGGCCGCGGCGCCCACGCCGACCAGGCTCGGACCGTCGGTGGTGCCCTGCCCTCCGGTGCCGTGGCAACTGGCACAGCCGACGGCGTAGAGCTTCTTGCCCTCGTCGATGGCGAGGGACTGGGCGGTTTCATCGGCCTGCGCCTTGCTCGCGGGTGCGAACGCGGCGTACAGCCCCCCTGTGCATGCCAGCGCGAGGAGTAGGACGACGAGTGCCGCCAGCGGATGGCGTCGTCGTGCGGAGAGCTTTTTCACGGATTACCCCGGTGTCAGGATCTTCTGCGTCGATGCTTCTGGGTATTGCGCGGGTGCGTGCCGCGACTACTTGATCAGGTAGATCGTGGCGAACAGGCCGATCCAGACCACATCGACGAAGTGCCAGTAGTAGGACACGACGATGGCGGCGGTCGCCTGCTCGTGGGTGAACCTCCGGGCCGCGTAGGTACGGCCGAGGACCAGCAGGAAGGCGATGAGACCGCCCGTCACGTGCAGTCCGTGGAAGCCGGTGGTCAGGTAGAACGCCGAGCCGTACGGGTCGGAGGACAGGGAGATCCCGTCCTTCTTGACCAGTTCGGTGTACTCGAACACCTGACCGCCGATGAAGATCGCACCCATCACGAAGGTGACGATGAACCACATCCGGAGCTTCTTCACATCACCGCGCTCGGCCGCGAACACGCCGAGCTGGCAGGTGAGGGAGGAGAGCACCAGGACCGTGGTGTTCGTCGCGGAGAACGGGACGTTCAGCGCGTGGGCCTTCTCGGACCAGAAGTCCGGACCCGTCACCGATCGCAGGGTGAAGTACATCGCGAAGAGGGCCGCGAAGAACATCAGCTCGGAACTCAACCAGATGATGGTTCCGACGCTGGTGAGGTTCGGCCGGTTGACCGACGGGTGCGCGTGCCCGGTTTCTACTGTCGTTGCTGTCGCCACGACCGACATTATGTCGGTCGCTTATCCCGCCCTCACCCCGGGGGGTGCCGTTCGGAGTGTTCACCCTGTCTGTACTGCCCGGATGGCCCATCGAACGGCCCGTCGAAGCAGCGAACGAACCGGTGTCGGCCGGGTGGTCGAGGGAGTAGCATCCGGCCCAACGGGCTACGACAGTCTCCACCGCGTATCGGAGGAAGCATGCAGGCGACCGCCACGGTGCTGGTCTACAGCGACGACTCCAGCACCCGCGAACAGGTGCGGCTCGCGACCGGCCGCCGGCCGGCTCCGGACGTGCCCGTGGTCGAGTTCGTGGAATGCGCCACTCCGGCCGCCGTGCTCAAGGAGCTGGACAAGGGCGGGATCGACGTCTGCGTCCTGGACGGCGAGGCGGTACCCATGGGAGGCATGGGCATGTGCCGCCAGATCAAGGACGAGGTCTTCCAGTGCCCGCCGGTGCTGCTGCTCATCGCCCGGCCGCAGGACGCCTGGCTGGCGACCTGGAGCCGGGCGGAGGCGGCCGTGACGCTGCCGGTGGAGCCGGTGGAGTTCGCGTCCGCGCTGGCGGCGCTGTTGCGAGAGAAGAGGCTGCAGGGCGTCTAGGGCGCCTGGAACCCGTCGGCCGCGTCGTCCGGCGACCGCGGGCCGGTGGGGGCCGATCGCGCCCGCGCGACGGGACCTCGGCACGGCGCCGCCCTCTTTCGGGGCGCTACACAGCCGTCGGGCGCAGGCGTGCCGTGTCCTGGTTGCCGGCGGCGTTTCCACTGCCGCCCGTCAGGGCGCTGCCCGTGCGCCACTTGGTCCAGTCCAGGTTCCAGTCGCCGAAGCCGTTGCCGAAGGGTTCCATCGTCTCGCCGCCGGAGTTGACGACCTCGACGAGGTCGCCCTCCTGGACGGTGTCGAAGAACCACTCCGCGTTGGCGGTGCTCATGCCGACGCAGCCGTGGCTGACGTTGGCCATGCCCTGGGAGCCGACGGACCAGGGGGCGGCGTGCACGTACTCGCCGCTCCAGGTCACCCGGGTGGCCCAGTAGACCGGCAGGTCGTACGACTCCGAGGAGCCCTCGGCGATGCCCACGGTGGCGCTGCGCATGCGTACGAAGGGTTCCTTGCCGAGGACGACCTTGACTCCGTTGCGGGTCTCGAAGCCGGGCTTGCCCGTGGTGACCGGGAGCTGTTTGATCTCCTGGCCGTCCTGGAAGACCGTCAGCGTGTGCGCGGCGGCGTCGGTGACGGCCACCACGCGGTCGTCCGTGGTGATCTTCAGGGGCTCGGCCCTGCCGCCCCACATCCGGTCGCCGATCTTGATGCCGTCGAGGTTGCTGTGGACCTGGACGGTGGCGTGGGCGGGCCAGTACTCCCTGGGCCGGTAGTGGAGCTTCTTGTCGTCCACCCAGTGCCAGGCGCCCTCCACCGCGGGCGTGGAGTCCACCTTCAGGGCGCGCTCCACTGTGGCCCGCTGGGCGGTGTCCCGGATCGGCCGGCTCAGTTCCGCCGTGATGGGCTGCCCGACGCCGTACGCGCCCGCCTTGGGCCCGAAGACGACGCCCAGGGCCTTCTTGCCGCTGGGCTTCCCGGTCTCGAAGGTGAGCACCTTGCGGCCGGGCGCCCCGTCCCCGTCCTCGGTGCTGACGCGCACCGTGTAGCTGGCGTTGGCGGCCAGCGGTGAGGTGCTGTGCCAGCGGGCGCCATCGGCGGACAGCTCGCCCGCGACGTAGCGGCCGGTCGCGTCCATGGCCGTGACGTCCGTGATGCGCCCGTCGGCGCCCTCGGCGACCACCTCCAGGGGTGTGTCCGGGTCGGCCTTCTTCCCGGCGTCCGTGGGGCCGTTGAAGGAGATCTGGCCGGCCGCGTCGTAGGGCGTGGCGGACAGCGGGTCGTCGCCGCCGAAGCAGGCGGTGACGCTCGCGCCGAGCGCGATCACCAGCAGGGTGCAGCCGACGACCGTACGCCCCCGCGCCTGGAAGTGAACCGATTTGCTCATGACCTCACGCTAGGGAGAGACGTCAACGGCGGCACGGTGGGTAATCCGGAAGAGTGAGGGCGATACGACGGAAGAGGGGCCCGGACGCTCCTGACGGAGTGTCCGGGCCCCTCTGCGCTCGGCGCGTGCTACTGGGTGCGGCTCTCACCGCGGTAGTACTCGAAGACCCAGCCGAACAGGCCGACCAGGATCACCGGTGCCGAGAAGTACATGATCCACCAGCCGACCGCCACGCCCAGGAAGGCGAGCGCACCGCCGGTGCCGAGCGCCAGCGGCTGCCAGCTGTGCGGGCTGAAGAACCCGACCTCGCCGGAGTCGTCCGCGACGTCCGCCTCCATGTCGTCCTGCGCGCCGGCGTCGACCCGCCGCGCCGTGAAGGCGAGGTAGAAGCCGATCATGATGGCCAGGCCGAAGGCCAGGAACAGCGCCGTCGTACCGGCCGGCTCCTTGGACCAGTAGCCGTAGACGACCGCCACGACGAGGATGAAGACGCTCAGCCAGATGAAGAGCTTGCCCTGGATCTTCACTTGCCGGCCTCCTTGCCGCCAGCGAGGGCCTTCTCACCGTGGCCGACGTTCTCCAGCTGGTCGATCGCGGAGATCTCGGGGTGGTGCAGGTCGAAGGCGGGGGATTCACTGCGGATGCGCGGCAGCGTGAGGAAGTTGTGCCGCGGCGGCGGGCAGGAGGTCGCCCACTCCAGCGAACGGCCGTAGCCCCACGGGTCGTCCACGTTGACCGGCTTGCCGTACTTGGCGGTCTTCCAGACGTTGTAGAAGAACGGCAGGAGCGACATGCCGAGCAGGAACGAACTGATCGTGGAGATCGTGTTCAGCGCGGTGAAGCCGTCGGCCGCCAGGTAGTCGGCGTAGCGGCGCGGCATGCCCTCGGCGCCCAGCCAGTGCTGGACCAGGAAGGTGCCGTGGAAGCCGACGAACAGTGTCCAGAAAGTGATCTTGCCGAGACGCTCGTCGAGCAGCTTGCCGGTGAACTTCGGCCACCAGAAGTGGAAGCCGGCGAACATCGCGAACACCACGGTGCCGAACACCACGTAGTGGAAGTGCGCCACCACGAAGTAGGAGTCCGAGACGTGGAAGTCCAGCGGCGGCGACGCCAGGATGACACCGGTCAGACCACCGAAGGCGAAGGTGATCAGGAAGCCGACGGACCAGAGCATCGGTGTCTCGAAGGACAGCGAGCCCTTCCACATGGTGCCGATCCAGTTGAAGAACTTCACACCGGTCGGGACCGCGATCAGGAAGGTCATGAAGGAGAAGAACGGCAGCAGCACGCCACCGGTGACGTACATGTGGTGGGCCCACACCGTCACCGACAGGCCCGCGATCGCGATCGTCGCGCCGATCAGGCCCATGTAGCCGAACATCGGCTTGCGGGAGAAGACCGGGATGATCTCACTGATGATGCCGAAGAACGGCAACGCGATGATGTACACCTCTGGATGCCCGAAGAACCAGAACAAGTGCTGCCACAGCAAGGCTCCGCCGTTGGCCGCGTCGAAGATGTGCGCACCGAACTTGCGGTCCGCCTCCAGCGCGAACAGGGCCGCGGCCAGCACCGGGAAGGCCAGCAGGACCAGCACCGCGGTCAGCAGGACGTTCCAGGTGAAGATCGGCATGCGGAACATGGTCATGCCGGGCGCGCGCATGCAGATGATCGTGGTGATGAAGTTGACCGAGCCGAGGATGGTGCCGAAGCCGGAGAAGGCCAGACCCATGATCCACAGGTCACCGCCGATCCCGGGCGAGTGCACCGCGTCGGACAGCGGCGAGTAGGCGAACCAGCCGAAGTCGGCCGCGCCCTGCGGGGTCAGGAACCCGCCCACCGCGATCGTCGAGCCGAACAGGTACAGCCAGTAGGCGAACATGTTCAGCCGGGGGAAGGCCACGTCCGGCGCGCCGATCTGCAGCGGCATGATCCAGTTCGTGAAGCCCGCGAACAGCGGCGTCGCGAACATCAGCAGCATGATCGTGCCGTGCATCGTGAACGCCTGGTTGAACTGTTCGTTCGACAGGATCTGCAGGCCCGGACGGGCCAGCTCGGCGCGCATGAACAGCGCCATCACGCCGCCGATCACGAAGAACGCGAACGACGTCACCAGATACAGCGTGCCGATCGTCTTGTGGTCGGTGGTCGTCAGCCACTTGACCACGACGTTGCCGGGCTGCTTGCGCCGTACCGGCAGCTCGTTCTCGTACGAGTCCTCCGCTGCCGAGGCACCCTGGGGTTCGTTGAGGATGCTCACAGGTTGTTCGTCTCCCGGTTCTTCTCGTGGCTCGTCTGCGCGATGCCCGCGGGAACGTAACCGGTCTGCCCCTTCTTCACGAGGTCCTGGAGGTGCTGCTCGTAGCGCTCCGGGGAGACGACCTTCACGTTGAACAGCATCCGGGAGTGGTCCACGCCGCACAGCTCGGCGCACTTGCCGAGGAAGGTGCCCTCCTTGTTGGGGGTCACCTCGAAGGCGTTGGTGTGGCCCGGAATCACGTCCTGCTTCATCAGGAACGGCACCACCCAGAAGGAGTGGATGACGTCACGCGAGGTCAGGACGAAGCGGACCGTCTTGCCCTTGGGGAGCCAGAGGGTCGGGCCCGGGTTGTCGGTCTGCGGGTTCCGCGTACTCGGGGTACCGCAGTCGTAGGTGCCGCCGGCGTTCGCCGGGAAGTCCTCCGTGAACCGGTCCGGAATGGCGGCCAGTTCCTTGGAGGTCTTGGCGTCACCGGAGGAACCGGAGACGTCCTCGACGTAGTTGAAGCACCAGCTCCACTGGAAGCCGACCACGTTGACCGTGACGTCGGGCTTCTTCTTGAGGCTCATGAGATCCGACTCGTCGCGCGCGGTGAAGTAGAACAGCACCGAGACGATGATGAGCGGAACCATGGTGTACAGCGCCTCGATGGGCAGGTTGTACCTGGTCTGCGGAGGGACCTCGACCTTGGTGCGGCTGCGCCGGTGGAAGAAGACACTCCACAGGATCAGGCCCCACACCAGCACGCCGGTGGCCAGCGCGGCAGCCCAGGAGCCCTGCCACAGGGAGAGGATCCGCGGAGCCTCTTCCGTGGTGGGGGTGGGCAAGCCGAGGCGGGGGAAGTCCTCGTATGTGCAACCGGTGGCGGTTGCCAGGACCAGTCCCGCGGTCAGTGCCTGCAGCAGCTTCCGCCGCATCGGGCGCCGCGGCGTGGGGGTACCGCCCGCGCCGCCCGCGGCGTGGGGGAGGTCGGAGCCGTTGGGACTCACGTAGCGCCTTCCCGAGAGTCTCGCCCGCGCTGTTCGGCTGCGGCCTTCTCGCTGGTCGGTCGCCGCCCTGCGTCGGGCAGGGGTCTGATGTTTATGCGGACCAAACCCTAGCCGACGCCCTCCGGGGGGTCGCGGGGAGGGTGGCATACGCGCCGGGGGTCACTCTTCGAGGGTGGGGCGGGGGCCCACGGGGGCGGGACCGGGGGGTTGTTTCGCCGCTGACGGTGCGTCGTGCTCGTTGGCGGCCGTTCCCCGCGCCCCTTCGGGGCGCTTCGCCACCGGACGTTCTAGCGTTGGCGTGTGGCCTACTTCGACGCTGCTTCCGCCGCCCCCCTCCATCCCGTTGCCCGGCAGGCTCTGTCGGCCGCCCTCGACGAGGGGTGGGCCGACCCCGCTCGGCTGTACCGGGAAGGGCGGCGGGCACGGCTGCTGCTGGATGCCGCGCGGGAGGCGGCGGCCGAATGCGTGCGGTGCCGGCCGGACGAGCTGGTGTTCACCCCTTCGGGGACGCGGGCGGTGCACACGGGGACGGCGGGGGCGCTGGCCGGGAGGCGGCGCGTCGGACGTCACCTGATCGTGTCAGCGGTCGAACACTCCTCTGTACTGCATGCGGCCGAGGCGCACGAGGCCGACGGCGGGAGTCTGACGCACGTGTCCGTGGACCGGACGGGCGCGGTGGACCCGGAGGCGTACGCGGCGGCGCTGCGGGAGGACACGGCGCTGGCCTGTCTGCAGTCGGCCAACCACGAGGTGGGTACCGAGCAGCCGGTGACCCGGGTGGCGGAGGCCTGCCGGGCGGCGGGGGTGCCGCTGCTGGTGGACGCGGCCCAGTCGCTGGGCTGGGGGCCGGTCGAGGGCGACTGGTCGTTGCTCGCGGGCAGCGCCCACAAGTGGGGCGGGCCCTCGGGCGTGGGCCTGCTCGTCGTACGCAAGGGTGTCCGGTTCGCGCCGCAAGGGGCCGGGGACGAGCGGGAGTCGGGTCGGGCGCCGGGATTCGAGAACCTTCCGGCGATCGTGGCCGCGGCGGCGTCGCTGCGGGCGGTGCGGGCCGAGGCGGCTGCGGAGACGGCCCGGCTGCGGGAGCTGACCGAGCGGATCCGGGCCCGGGTGCCGGCCCTGGTGCCGGACGTGGAGGTGGTCGGCGATCCGGTGCGGCGGCTGCCCGGGGTCGTCACCTTCTCGTGTCTCTATGTCGACGGGGAGACGTTGCTGCACGAGCTGGACCGCGCCGGTTTCTCCGTGTCGTCCGGCTCGTCCTGCACGAGCGGCACGCTGACGCCGAGCCACGTCCTGAAGGCGATGGGAGTGCTCAGCGAGGGCAACGTCCGGGTGTCCCTGCCGTCCGGGACCCCGGCCGCGGACGTCGAGCGGTTCCTGGAGGTGCTGCCGGGCACGGTGGCCGCGGTGCGCGAGAGGCTGGGGGCGCCGGCCGCCACGGAGGCCGTCCGCGCGGCCGGCCCCGACCTCGTCGTGGACGCGCTGGGCAGGCGCTGCCCCGTCCCCGTGATCGAACTGGCCAAGGTCATCGGCGACGTCCCCGTCGGCGGCACGGTCCGCGTCCTCTCCGACGACGAGGCGGCCCGTCTGGACATCCCGGCGTGGTGCGAGATGCGGGGGCAGGAGTACGTGGGCGAGGAGCCGGCGGAAAGGGGAACGGCGTACGTGGTCCGCCGGACCGGCTGACGCCGGGAAGGGGCGCGGGGCCGTGCCGAAATGCGGCTCCGCCGCGCGGGCGCGACCGGCCTCACGCGCCCGCACCCGGCATCCGCACCCGCACCCGCACCCGCACCCGCACCCGGCGATGCTCCTCGTGAGGCGGCCGGGTGGCCGCCGCACCCGGAGTCAGCCCAGGTGCGTCCGGACCTCGACGGCGGCCTCGTCCCCGTACGCCTTGGTGAACCGCTCCATGAAGTGCCCCCGGCTCAGCTGGTACTCCTGGGTGCCGACCGTCTCGATGACGAGAGTCGCCAGCATGCAGCCGACCTGCGCCGCCCGCTCCAGCGGGACGCCCCACGCCAGCCCCGAAAGGAACCCCGCGCGGAAGGCGTCGCCGACGCCCGTGGGGTCGGCCTTGCGCTCCTCGTCGGGGACGCCGACCTCGATGGTCTCCCCGCCGGCCCGCTCGATGCGCACGCCCCGCGCGCCGAGGGTGGTGACGCGGTGGCCGACGCGGCCGAGGATCTCGGCGTCGCTCCAGCCGGTCTTGGTCTCGATGAGCCCCTTCTCGTACTCGTTGGAGAAGAGGTAGGTCGCCCCGTCCAGCAGTATCCGGATCTCGTCGCCGTTCATCCGGGCGATCTGCTGGGAGAAGTCCGCGGCGAAGGGGATGGACCGCGTGCGGCACTCCTCGGTGTGCCGGAGCATCGCCTCCGGGTCGTCGGCGCCGATGGAGACCAGGTCGAGGCCGCCCACGCGGTCGGCGACGGTCTTGAGCTCGATGAGGCGGGCCTCGCTCATCGCACCCGTGTAGAAGGAGCCGATCTGGTTGTGGTCGGCGTCGGTGGTGCAGACGAAGCGGGCGGTGTGCAGGGTCTCGGAGATGCGGACCGAGCCGGTGTCGACGCCGTGCCGGTCGAGCCAGGCCCGGTACTCGTCGAAGTCCGGGCCGGCCGCGCCGACCAGAACCGGCCGGGTGCCGAGTTGCCCCATGCCGAAGGCGATGTTCGCGCCGACGCCGCCCCGGCGTACGTCCAGCTGGTCGACCAGGAAGGAGAGCGAGACCGTGTGCAGCTGGTCCGCGACGAGCTGGTCGGAGAAGCGGCCGGGGAAGGTCATGAGGTGGTCGGTGGCGATGGAGCCGGTGACTGCGATGCGCACGGCGTGGACTCTCTCCTGGAGGGAGGCGGGTTGACAGTTCACGCTACCCGGGACGGCCGCCCGGCCGAAGGAGGCGAAACTACCCGGTAGTACAACTTTCTTCGCGGTACGGGACGTGTCTACGGTTCTGTTATGACGAACCTGAGGACCGCCGACCCCGCCCCGGCCGACCTGGACGGCGACCTGGCGTCGCTGCGCGGTGACTGCGCCCGGATGACCCCGCGCTGGTCGGCGCCGGTCCACCTCTCCCTGCGCCCGGTGCCCCTCTCGCTCATCCACGGCGTCCGGGTGCCGCAGACGTCGGCCCGGCTGCTGGAGGCGATGTCGGACTACGGCGACTGAACGTCGGACTTCGAGGCCGTTCGGGCGACGCGTGCCGTCCCCGGGAACCGGATTCCGCCTCGCCGCGTCCCATCGCTGTCCCCAGCAACAGCCGAAGGAGCGATGCGGTGAACACCGAGCGACCCGACAACGACGACGCCACCGCCGCCGACGAGGCCGGCCCCGGGCGTCCCGCCCGGCGGCGTCCCACGGCGGCCGCGGTCGCGTCGGTCGCCGCCGCCGTCCTGCTCGTGGGGGCCGGCGGCGCCTACCTGGCCACGTCCGCCGCCGGCGGGGACGCGGACGGCGGTACGGCGTCCGGCGCGTCGGGCGACGACACTCCCCCGGCGCTGCCCCTCGACGACCACGGCGCCTCCTCCGGGGGCGGCCCGAACGGCATCGCGCCCGGCGAGCCCAACCCGTACGGCGTCGTCTACCGCGCCGACGGCCCGCTCCCCGAGGGTCCCGGCTCGGCGCCCGTGTACCGGGCGAAGGGCGACGTCACCGAGGCCGAGGTGGCCCGGCTGGCCGAGGCGCTGGGGATCGAGGGCGCGCCCCGCGTCCGGGGCGGGGCGTGGAAGGCCGGCAACGCCAAGGACGGTTCCGGACCGCTGCTCACGGTGAGCCGGCAGGCTCCGGGCACCTGGACCTTCCACCGCTACACGCCCGGCACCGACAACTGCGGGAAGGGCCCCGTCTGCAAGGCCCCGCCGGCGGACGGAGGCACGGTGAGCGAGGCGGCCGCGAAGAAGGCGGCGGCGCCGGTACTGAAGGCGCTGGGCCAGGACGACGCCAAGCTGGACGCGAGCCAGGTCGTAGGCGCCCGGCGGACCGTGAACGCGGCACCGGAGGTGGGCGGGCTGCCCACGTACGGCTGGGCGACCGGGGTCGTCGTCGGCGCGCGGGGCGAGGTGGTCGGCGGCAACGGGCAGGTGAAGCCGCCGGTCAAGGGCGACACGTATCCCGTCCTGGACGCGAAGGAGACGCTGGCGCTGCTGAACGCGCCGGGCGGCGGACCCGGCGCGGGTGTCGGGGGCGCCGGCGGCTGCGCCGGGCCCGTACCGCACCGTGACCGCGCGGACCTGGCCTGTGAGCCGCCGACCGGCGCGCCGGAGAACTCCGGGAAGCGGACCGCCACGGTCGAGGACGCGGTGTTCGGGCTGGCCGCGCATCCGGTACGCGGGCACCGGACGCTGGTGCCGTCCTGGCTGTTCGAGGTGCGGTCACCGGGCGCGGAGAACGCCGTCACGGTCACCTATCCGGCGGTCGACCCGAAGTACCTGACCACGGCGGCCCCCGCCTCGCCGTCTCCCTCCCCGTCCGACGAGCCGGCCACGAAGCCCGGGGAGCCCCGGGACGTACGGGTGAGCGGTTACACCGCCGCCGACGGCGAGCTGACGGTGCACTTCACGGGCGGGGTGTGCTCCGACTACGACGCGAAGGCGAAGGAGAGCGCGGACCAGGTGACCGTCACGGTGACCGAGACGCCGCATCCGGACAAGGTCTGCATCCTGATCGCCAAGGAGTACGAGCGGACGGTGCCGCTCGACGAGCCCCTCGGCGACCGGAAGGTCGTGGGCTCGGACGGCGGCAAGGTCCCGGTGCACAAGCCGGGCGCGCGGCTGCCGGCTCCGTCCGGGGGCCGGTGACACCCACGACACGGGAGAAGGGGGGGGGGGGGGGGGGCCCCCCGCGCCCCCCCCCCCCCCCGCGCCGCGCCCCCCCCCCCCCCCCCCCCCCCGCCGTGGGGGGGGCCCGCCCCGGCGCCCCCACCCCGGGG